>FR893751.1 GCA_000435395.1 Firmicutes bacterium CAG:94 | reverse complement strand
AAAACCGGGTCAGGCGAGGTCAAATCCTTCCAAAATCGGACAAAGGACAACAGACTTTTTGGAAAGGAAAAAGCCCGGAAAACCGCATGGTTCCGGGCTTTTTGAGCATTTTTGAATTGGTTTGTCGGGCCTGTTATCTCTTGGAGAACTGGGGCGCGCGACGAGCGGCTTTGAGGCCGTACTTCTTGCGTTCCTTCATACGAGGGTCGCGGGTGAGGAAACCAGCCTTCTTCAGCATGGAGCGCAGGTTCTCGCTGTCATACTGCAGCAGGGCGCGGGCCACGCCGTGGCGGATAGCGCCGGCCTGGCCGGTGACGCCGCCGCCGGACACGCGGCAGACGATGTCGAACTTCTCGTCGGTGCCGGTGAGGGCCAGGGGCTGGCGGACAATATACTTCAGGGTGTCCAGGCCGAAATAATCGTCAATGTCGCGGTCGTTGATGGTGACCTTGCCGGTACCCTGATACAGGCGCACCCGGGCTACGCTGGATGGTGATTTTGCCGGTGCCCTGATACAGGCGCACCCGGGCCACGCTGCTCTTGCGGCGGCCGGTGCCATAGAAATAAGGTGCAGATTCGTACATCGTTTAACTCCTCCTTACAGGTTCCACTCAGCGGGTTTCTGGGCGGCGTGCTTGTGCTCGCTGCCGGCGTAGGCGCGCAGGCGGGTCATGGCGGTGCGGCCGATGGAGTTGGAAGGGATCATGCCCTTCACGGCCAGCTCCATAGCAAGCTCCGGCTTGGTTCTCATCAGGGTGTCATAGCGGGTGGCCTTCAGGTGGCCGATGTACCCGGTGTGGCGGTAGTAGTACTTCTTCTCCGCCTTGCCGCCGGTGAGGACGGCATCCTTGCAGTTGATGATGATGACATGGTCGCCGCAATCCACATGGGGAGCGAAGGTGGGCTTGTGCTTGCCCCGCAGCAGCACAGCGGCCTGGGCGGCTACACGGCCCAGGGGCTTGCCGGCGGCGTCGATGACATACCATTTGCGGTCAATCTGACCGGCTTTCGGCATTGTGGTTGACATTTGCGTTACCTCCAAGCTTTTGTTTCATGTATTTCCAAAGGTGAACAAACAAAACAAGGCGCTTTTTCAAGCGCTTATGTATGATAGCACAGCTTTTCCCCGGTGTCAACAGGTTTTCCCGGATTTTTTAATTGGCTTTTCCAATCCTCTCTCAATCTCTTGTTTTTGCTGTATTATCTCTTGTTTTCTCACGCGCGATTTTTGTTTTCCAGCAGCAGGGCGTACGCTGCCAACGCCAAGTAGGCGGGGTGGCCGTCCTCTTGGAGCTGGCGCAGCAAATCCTGCCGCTTCTCCCTTTCCTGTGGGCCCCGGCCGCAGAGGTAGGCTCCCAGCTCCTGATGGCGGTACAGCCAGCGCAGCTCCTGGAGCAGCTCCACCGGCGCTTGGGGGCAGAGCTCTATCAATTCCCGCGCCATGTATTCTGTGTCGTACTCAATTTTCTTTTCCATGTGATACCACACTCCATTTTGGAAGATTTTCCTTCCCATTATACGTGGATTCCCTTATACAATCAAGTAGATTTTTGGAATCTATATATTACATTTTATGTTGGGTGGGGTGCAACTTGGAACAAAAGCTTCGCAGGAATACTACCCTGGGCGACAATTTGCGAAGGCTCCGCAAAGCTGCCGGGCTGACCCAAGCCATGGCGGTGGCGCAATTGCAGCTTTTGGGCTTTGACATCAGCCGGGAGATACTTTCCCAAATGGAGAACGGACGGTACAACGTACCGGTGTCCCTGCTGAAAGCCTTGAAGCAAATCTACAAGGTGCCCAGCTACGACGACTTTTTCAAAGACATCTAAATCCATCTTCGCCTGCGATTCCGGCGAATTTTACCGAGGGCTTTCTCTATGAAACTAAAACAAGATGATTCCCTAGGCCCAAACCTGCAAAAGCTTCGCAAGACCGCTGGCCTGACACAAACCCAGGTGGCCGCCCAGCTCCAGGTGCGGGGCCTGGACGTCAGCCGGGAAATGTACGCCCAGATGGAAGCAGGCACCTACAACATCCGGGTTTCCATCTTAAAGGCACTCAAGGAAATCTACAAGCTAGACAGCTACGATGCTTTTTTTCAGGGGATTTAACTATGAAATGCAAGCAAGACCTTTCCATTGGCCCAAACTTGAAAAGGCTCCGCAAAGCCGCCGGGTTGACGCAGGCCCAGGCAGCGGCCCAGCTGGAGGTGCGGGGCCTGCCCATCTCCGCGGAGATTTTGGCCAAAATGGAACAGGGGAAATACAGCATCCGCATCTCTGCATTAAAAGCCCTCAAGGAAATCTACAAGCTGGACAGCTACGACGACTTTTTCCAGGGGATTTGACAGTGACAAAAACAAAAGGCTTTCCCGGGCCCAAACCGGAAAGCCTGCAAAGAAGCCAACCACGCGCCAAGCTTCGACGGGTTCTTCCAAGGGACGTGAAAAATCCCCTTTTCTCTATACTATTGTAATAGGAGGCGGAACTATGGATAAACTGACCGGCCGCGTGCGGGCCGCTGTGGAAAAATACCAGCTCATCGAGGAAGGGGACAGAATCGCCGTGGGGGTGTCCGGCGGCAAGGACAGCCTGTTTCTGCTGTGCGCCCTGGCGGAGCTCTCTCAATATTACCCCAAGCATTTCTCGGTGGTGGCTGTCACCGCCGACCCATGTTTTGGGGGTGTGCCGGGAGACTACTCCCAGATACAGGGGTTGTGCGATGCTTTGGGCGTGCCTTATATAATTAGAAAGACATACCTGGGCCCCCTGATTTTCGAGGAGCGCAAAGAGGAGAACCCCTGCTCCCTGTGCGCCCGCATGCGCCGGGGGATTCTCCACAACATCTGCGTGGAGGAGGGCATCCCCAAGCTGGCCCTGGGCCATCACTTTGACGACGCGGTGCAGACCTTCTTCATGAACCTGTTCTACGGGGGGAAAATCGGCTGCTTCTCCCCCAAGACCTACCTTTCCCGGAAGAAAATCACGGTGATACGCCCCCTTGTCTTCTGCGAGGAGCGGGAAATCACCGGCGCGGCCCGGCGGCTGGCCCTGCCCATTGTGAAAAGCGCCTGCCCCGCCGACGGCGTCACCGCCCGGAAAGACACCGCCGACCTGGTGAAGCAGCTGGAAAAACAGTTCCCCCACCTGCGCACCAAGGTGCTGGGGGCCATGCAGCGAGCCAATCTGGACGGCTGGGGCGACACCACATCTTGAGCATTTAACAGGGATTTATCCCGCATTTTGTAGTTTTCCCGTTTTTTAAAATTTTTTGAAGAAAAGCCTTGCATTTTGGGGGACGATGTGGTATTATTACTAAGCCGTCAAGAGTGGCGGTAAAGTTGCATAGTTGGTGTTGATTGCCGCGAGGGTCCA
>FR893750.1 GCA_000435395.1 Firmicutes bacterium CAG:94 | reverse complement strand
CAGCGGCGGGGCTGTCTCTTTTTGGGGGGCGGGCCCGTCCTCCACCGTGGCGCCCGCCCGCTCCAAGGCCTGGCGCAGCACAGAGAGCTCCATGCCCTCCACCCCCAGCTTGCCCTCTTTGGAGGGGGCGGCCTTGCGGCGCTCCTTGCCCAGAATGTCGGGGATGTAGGCGTGCTTTATCTGCTCCGGGGGGATGGAGGAGGACAGCTTCCCCCGGATGAGGAACCCGGCGCCGTCGCTGTCCGTCAGCACAATAAGCCCACGCTTTTTGGCCAGTGCCCGCAGATAGGCCAGCTTCTCCCTGTCCTGGAAGATGCCAAAGCCCTTTGTCTCTATGATAACACCCTCCACCAGAGAAGAAAGCTTGATTTTGTCGTACTTGCCCTCCACTACGATGGCCTCTTTCACCCGAATCATGCCCGCTCCCTCCGGGCGGCCAGCAGCAGCTTGGCGATGAGCTCGTCCAAAATAATCCGTGGCTCCAGCCGGGAGCCTTTCAAGGCCATGTCCGCCTCCAGCAGCAGGTGCAGGCTCTCCCGCAGCACCTGCTGGGGCACCCCCCGCACGTTCTGCTGGGCCTTTTTCAGGCGGAAATCCTTGCCCTTGTAGTCGCCGTACTGGGCGGCGTCCCCATAGGTGCCGCCGTTCTCCAACGCGGCCCGCACCCGCACCATGTCCACGTAGGAGGTGGCCAGCGCCCCCAAAATGGCGATGGGCTCCTCCCGCTGGTAGAACAGGGCGTCCAGCAAGGTATAGGCCTTTTCGTAGTTCCCGGCCACCAGGGCCCCCGAGAGCAAAAACACCGTGGTTTCCGTGGACTTGGCCACCAGCTCCTCTATCATGGCCAGGGTGATTTCCCCCTGCCCCTGGCCCAGGGCGTAGGCGCACAGCTTTTCCACCTCGTTTTGCAGGGTGGTCAAATCCTGGCCGGCGTATTCCAGCAGCTTTTGGGCCGCCTGCCGCGGCAGGGCGCACCCGGCCTTTTCCGCCTCCCGGGCGACAAAGCGCAGCAAATCCCCCTGGCCCCGCCGGGCGCACAGGGCCACGGTGCCCCGCTCCTCCGCCTGCTTGAGGAACTTCCGCCACTTGGAGGAGCGCTTGCCGTCAAAGTCCAAGGTGGGGTACCAGAACACCAGGGTGGTGCTCTCCGGGGCCAGCTCCCACAGCTCGTAAAGCTTCTCCAGCTCTTGGGGGGATTTGGCCTCCACGTCAAAGTCCGCCACAGAGACGCACTTGCGCTGGGCGAAAAAGGGCAGCGCCTGGGCCGCGTCGCCCACGCTGTCCAAAGAGGAATCGTTGGTAAAGGCCTGGTTGTTAAACTCGGGGAAGGCGTCCCCGGCGGCCCGCTTTATCAGCTGCTGGGCCAGGCGCTTGACCAGGTACTTCTCCTCCCCGGCCACCACAAACAGGCCGGAGAGCTCCCCGGCGCCTATGCGTTTTCGCAGCCCGCTCTCGTCCACGGTAGGCATCAGCTTTCCCTCCTTGCAGTGACGGCCCCGGCCGGGGTGATTTCCACCGCCAGGCAGCCGTCCTCCACAGCCAGCACGGTGGCCTCCCCTGGTTGGGAAAAGGCCCAGCCCTGGCCGTTTTCTCCTATTATAGCATCGGTCTGCCAAACAGACAACGAGGAATTTACCCGGCTCTCCTCCTGGTTGGTGAGGAGCACCCCGCAGCTTTGGGCCTGGGCCCGCTCCCACTCCACCAGCACCTCCACCCCGTGGACGGTCAGCCGCAGCCCCTCCCACCGGGGCAAGATCCGGGCGGTGACGCCGGGCAGCACATCGAAGGCCTGGCCGCCGGAGAGGTGCCCCACCAGCGTGTCCCCCAGGGCCAGCTCCAAATCGCGGCCCAGGTAGGCGCCCTCCGGCAGCACCAGCGCCCCGGCGCCGTACTCCTCCAGCACCTGGGCGGCGGCCTCCCTGGCGTCGGGGCTCCTGTCCGGCAGGCAGAGGGCCGTCACCTCCCGGACGTTGTGCCGCTGTAGGATTTGGCACACCGCCCCGGTCTGGTAGCCGCCGCAGGAGAGCACCGCCGCCCGGCCGTCCTGCACCAGCACCACGCAGGATTCCGCCCCGGCTTCCGGCAAAGCGAACACGGCCTTGCCCCTATCCAGCCACCCCTGGAACACCCCGCCGAACACCGCCAAAGCCACCATGCACCCTGCCAGCAGCTTCCGCAGGGGACGGTCCCGGCCCGCCAGGACCCAGGCTATCAGCAGCGCCAACAGCCCCGCGGCCACCAGCAGCCC
>FR893749.1 GCA_000435395.1 Firmicutes bacterium CAG:94 | reverse complement strand
TCCATCAGCTGATAGATCCCCATATAGGGGACAACAATGCACAGCCCGCCGGCCGCTGACAAAAAGACTGCCAGAAACAGCCAGACCTTCTGCTCCCCCGCCCAGTGGAGCAGCAGGGCCACACGGTTGACTTTTTTCTGTTTCATCGGTCACCTCTCCTTTCCATTTGAAACTGAAACAGAGAACAGCTCTCTCAATTTCGGGAGGGCTTCCATGGCAACAGGTACATCATCGGGCATCTCGCCCTCGTCAAAGTGCAGGACCCGGGAGCAGGTGCGGCAGACAAATTCAAAGTCGTGGGTGACGATGAAGATGACCTTTCCCATGTCGGATAGGCGGCGGATCAGCCCTGCCACCTGAGCCATGCTGTCAAAGTCCAGGCCACTGGTGGGTTCATCGAATACCAACAGGTCTTTCCCGCAGATCATGCTGACGGCCACGGCCACCCGCTGTTTCTGTCCGCCGGACAGGGTATTGGGATGGCGCTCCCGGTACTGAGCCAGCCCCAGCTCCTCCAGGGTGGCGTCTACCAAAACCTTGTCCGGGTTCCGGATGCCGAAGGAGCACTCCGCCTCCACGCT
>FR893748.1 GCA_000435395.1 Firmicutes bacterium CAG:94 | reverse complement strand
TGGAGGGGTCGCGTACGGTGCCGTCGGGATAGCAGATGCCGTGGACCTTCCGCCAGATGCTCTGGCCAATCATCAGCTCGAACACGTAGAAGCCAAAGCCGTATTCCGCCAGGATTTCCAGCTCCATGTCGTAGGGGTTGGAGCGGCACAGGCAGCAGCACTCGTTGTTCACCACGGGCTTGTTGTACTTCTGGCTCAGGCGCTTCATGATCTCGCATTCGTCCCGCACCCGCTTGCGCGTCTCAAAGTAGTTGTGGAAAATCAGCACGTCCACCAAGGGCGCCGTCTGGCTGGGCTCAATCTCATAGGCGTAGGTGTTGCCCACGCCCAGGGCGTTGACAGGGTCCTTCTCCCGCACATGGGCAATGGCGTGGCGGATAAAAGCCCACACCGATTCCTGCTTGGCCCGGAAGGCCTCCATGTCCTGGGGCTTGGGGTCCAGCAGGTGGCGGAACTCCGGCTCCTCGGGGTAGAAGGTGACAAAGTTGGGGGTGTGGTAGCCGGGCTCGTTGGCGATGTCCCAGAAGAGCAGGCCGGGCTCGCTGCCCACCGCCTGGTACACGTCGTCAAAGAACTCGTCGGCCAGGTGGTAATTCTCCGGCTTTAAAATGCTGGGGATGGCAGGCAGGCCGTCGTGGGCCTCTTCCTCTACAAAGTCCGGGTAGAAGGGGCCGCCGCAGTAGAGGATGGGCGTGGTGGAAATCCCGTGGGCCCAGGCAGTCTGGACAAAGTCCCGCAGGTTTTCCTGGAACTGCCGGGGGTCCCGGAGGTAGGCCTTATAGGCCAGGAAAATCCGGGCGCTGTTCAGGCCCAGGCGCTGGGCGTAGCCCATCTCCCGGTCCACCACGTCGTGGCGGTAGTTGTTCCAAAAGTCCAAGTCGTTCTGGGCGTAGCTGGGGGTGTAGTTGAACCCCCGGATGTGGCTGTAGTCCGCTAAGGGCTTCATGTGGCAAAACTCCTCTCCGTGTTTTTTGTTGACACACAGAAGGGCCTCCCCAGTCCTCTGGAAAGGCCCTTCCGCGTTTGCTGCAATTCTGTTTGGAGTAAATAAAAGGGATACTTTATTCCTTGTTGGCCAGATATTCGTCCAGCTGGGCCTGCTTCTCGGTGATAATCTCGTTGATGCCGGCACTCTCCAAATCAGCCACAAACTGGGGAATGGCCTCATCGGGGTTCAAGGTGCCCCACCGCAGGGCGGTGTCATACTGGGAAACCACGTTGTTGCAAGCGGTGACCTGGTTCGTCAGAGAGCTGCTGTCCCAGGCAAAGCCCATGGCAGGACTGATAGCACCTTGTTGGTTAAATTCTTTAAGCTGGTCCCACAAGTCGGCAGGATACCCTTCCCATACAGGGGTCAACTGCTGGTTGGGCATGGCCCAGTCACAAGAAGGATACCCGCTGGTAGAGCCCTCAAGCCCCTCGGGGAAGGTGATAAAGGTCTTAGAATCATCTGTCCATACCCAATGTTTGCCCTCAATACCGTCTACAAACAGGGTGGAAACATCAGCATCGGTGTACATCAGGTTCCACAGTTCCATAGCCTTTTCAGGACTTGCAGAACAATGGGGAATGATGAAATTGTTGTTCTGCGCCACAGCCGTGTGTTTATAAGGCTCTGTAATCAAAATCATCTCTCGCGGATACTTAGTTCCCCGTTCGAGTTCCTCAGCAATACCGGGTTTGTAGTTTTGGAAGGACGCAAATCCCATAGGGGCCAGATTGTTTTCAGTGGTTGTAGTTGCGTCGGGCATAATCAAGCCTTCCTGGTTCCACTGATACATCATGGTTACAAAGTCTTTATAAGACTGAGTGGCGTACAGGTTTACTACTTCGGTGCTATCGGTAAAAGCATTTTCCAGCACGCCCAGGCTGTCGCCCAGCGGGTCGTAAGGCAACGGGTTGTGCATACCGCCCTGCGCCCAAGAGGGATAAAGGGCATATAGGTCGGGTTTGGCCTCATGGACTTGCACTAAAATGTCATGGATTTCATCATAAGTAGCTTTTTCGGGAATTTCAATGCCCAGCTCTTCAGCAATATCGGCCCGAACATTCAGCGCAACAGCACTGGCAGTTTCGCGGTTGTTGGGAATGGCGTAGAGCACGCCGCCGATACGGCAAGATTCCAAATCGATGGGATTGATAATCTCCATAATGCCTTGACCATATTCTTCCAGCAAATCGTCCAGTGGGGTGGCGTACTGGCTGCGAACCAAGCCGGTTAATCCTCCGGAAGCGGAAGTGTAGTTGAGCAAATCAATCTGTTCGCCAGAAGTAAGAGCCAGGTTAATCTGCTCGCCGTCCTGGCCGCGGACAAAGCTGACTTCCACGCCAATCTTCTCTCGGGTGATTTCGCTGACAGCTGCGGCCACCTCGTTGACATCGTTAGTGTCCGCGCTACCCTGGCCCCAGACCACCAGCTGGACAACCTCGCCGTTGTCTTCGGTGGCGGTGCTGGAATCCGCAGCAGAGCTGTCGCCCGCCTCGGAGGCGGTAGAGGCGGAGCTATCGCCTCCGGCAGCGCTGCTGGTGGGGCTCTCCCCGCCGCCGCTGCAAGCAGCCATGCTGGCTGTCAGCAGCCCGGCGAGCAGGACGGTTAAAATCCTCTTGCCTAAATTTCTCACTGTAATTCCTCCATTCATGAACATTGTTCGACTTATACACATTATATCGCCTAGCCGGCTTGTGTTCTACCATTTATCCGAAGGGGATTGTTGAAAATCCGACTTGTTCGTACGACTCGGGAAAGGTTGTGTTAAAAAACCGACCTGCCAATGTTCCTTTTCCGACATTCCCCGGGTTGGGTCTGGGGGCAAAAAACGCCCCGGGAAGCTTTCTTCCCAGGGCGCAGGATAGTTTGTAAAAGCTTAGAGGATGTCGATGTACTCCCCGCTCAGGGCCTTGTTCATGCTGCGCACGGCGCAGAACTTGCCGCACATGCTGCAGGTGTCGCTGTGGTCGTCCTCGGGCTTGCGGCTGTCCCGGATGGC
>FR893747.1:1224-2839 GCA_000435395.1 Firmicutes bacterium CAG:94 | reverse complement strand
TGATGCATGTCCGGGTTTCTCGACAGGCTGAAAAGCCCTGGACACTTCCAGGGCTTTGCTCACTCCTGATATAACCCCTCCACCCGGTGCCGTAGGGGGATGTCCTCATACAAAGTGGTGAAGTTTGCCACCTGGCTTAAAGAGCCAATCAGCGGGGCGCTGGACAAGGCGCCCTGCACGTGCCCCCGCACGGTGTGGGCAATCTTGTCCGCGTAGATGACCTTGATGTCCCGGCCGAAGTAGGGCACAATCTCCGCGGGGACAGCCTCGGTGACACCCAGGCTGTTGTGGAGCTGGGCGGTGAGCTGCTGGGCCCGCACCAGGTTGTCCTCCCGCTGGGTGGTGTCCGTGGCGGCCACAGCCGCGCCGATGGCGTCTTTCAGCTCCTGGGGGATGGGCAGCTGCTGGAAGGCCGTGCCGAACCATTTGCTGTAGGGGGCATACTGGCGGCAGTAGAGGAAGCACAGCCGCATCAGCCGTTCGGCAATGCGCCCGCACACCAAGGCCGAGCCCAGGCTGTCCCCCACAGAGGCGCAGCGCTTGACAAAGGCCTGCTCCTCGGCCACCAAAGACCAGCAGGAGGCGACCAAGTACAGCCACACGTTCTCCGGATAGAACCGCAAGGGCTCCAGCCGCTCCTGGCAGTGGAGCATGTCCACGTAGAACTCCGCCTTGGCCAGGGCCAGCAGGTGGTGCTCCGGCAGGGAGAGCCACTCCACGTCGGTGAGGGTCTCCGGGTGGTGGGTGCCCAGGTAGAAGTCCAGGTACTCCTCAAAGGTGTGGAAAAAGATGAGGGGGTCCACCTGGCCCTGGGTGATGGCCTCGGCGTGGCGGATGCCCTTGTCGTTGGGGTCCGGCCGGGAGAAGTGCACGCTGTACCCCCGGTAGGTGTAGGGGAACTCCTGGGCAAAGGCCTCCAAAATGCGGGGCTGCAAGGCCTTGTCCTCCTCCCGCAGGAAAAGGTAAAACCGGGGCCCCCACATGTGGTCTGTGGAGACAACGTCGTCGTACCCCAGCACGTCTGAGCCGTAGCCCAGCAGCCCGGCGGAGTACACCAGCCCGGGGAAACGCCGGTCTAAAGTGGGTTTTGCCACCTGTTCAAAGAAGCCCCGGCACAGCTCCTTCCCTTTGATAAACGCCGCCATAGCCCGCGCCTTCTATAGCTGGAAATCTTCCGGGCGGAATTGGGAAGCCCGCAAAGACGGGGCCACCCGGGGCTCCCGCTGCAGGGGGTCGTATTGATATTTTTTGCAGGCCCCGCCCTCTGGGGAGGGGGCTTGCCGCAGGGCGCAGACCACCTCGCCCTGCTTGCCGCTGTTGTGCTGGCAGTAGGAGCAGCTTGGCTCGATGCTGCCGCCGAACAGCGGCTTCTTTTTCTTTTTCCAGAACCATCCCATTGTAAACACTCCTAGCCCATGGGGAGCAGGCGGGCGCCCGGCCCGCGCTGCCAAACTTTGTGCTTCCCATTATAGCACAGCCCCAGCCCGGGGGCAAGGGAGCTTCACCGCCTTTGCTGGAGCGCCACCAAAAAGGCCAGGCACATCAGCAGCAGGGAGAGTCCCCCCGCCGCCGTGGAGGCCGTCAGTCCGTACTCCAGGGCGCTGCCCGCGGCGGC
>FR893747.1:932-1213 GCA_000435395.1 Firmicutes bacterium CAG:94 | reverse complement strand
AGGGCGCTGCCCGCGGCGGCCCACACCGGCTGGCTGGGCCCGGGGAACAGCCGCTCTAAAAGCAGGTACATCCCCGCCGCCCCCAGGCCGTGGAGCAGCCGGGCCAGGAAGAACTTCCCCTTCGCCAGGGGGAATTCCGGGAAAAAGGCGAATACCTGCATGTGGACGCACAGCCCCCCAAAGGCCAGGCCAAAGGCGTAGAACAACGGCCCCACCCCCAGCTGGGCGGCCGCCCCCATGCCCCCGGTGACCTCCAGCAGGAAGGCGAGGCAGGCCGCCGC
>FR893747.1:0-870 GCA_000435395.1 Firmicutes bacterium CAG:94 | reverse complement strand
CGTGGGCCATCCGCTGGAACAGCCCGCTGCCCTGGAGCACCGCCAGTATCCCCGCAAACAGCAAAATGCACCCGCACATCTTCACCGTGGCGGAGGAGGCGTCCCCCACCGAGCGGATGAGGGCGCCGGCCCGCTCCTCCGGCGGGGAGGGAGGGGGCTCCTGGGGCACAGGCTTGCCCAGCCCGGTGAGGAGGGCCAGCAGCAGCCCGGAGAGGGTCACCGCCCCAAAAAGCAGCCAGCCCAGCCGCAGGCTGCCCAAAAGGCCCCACCCCACAAAGGTGACTACGAAGGCCGCCCCAGGGGCCACGCAGAAGCACAGCATCCGCCCGGCCTGCTCCCGGGTGATTTTCCCCTGCTCCAGCAGCAGGGAGACGCCCCGGGCCCCTGCCGGGTAACCCCCTAGGAAGCTCAGCAGCACCGTGGCGCCGCAGGCCCGGGGCAGGCGGAACAGGCGGCGGGTCACCGGGCCCAGCAGCTTGCCCAGCACCTCCCCGGCACCGGAGCGCACCCCAAAGCTGGCCAGCACCATAAAGGGGAACAGGGAGGGCACCAAAGAGGCCAGGCAGTACAGCACGCTTTGGGCCAGGCCCCTTTGCACCTGGGCGGGATAGGCCAGCAGCGCCGTTCCAAATCCCAGAAATACCAAAGCCACCCCCAGGCCCCGGGCCCCTCGCATCCAGCGGAATCCTTCCATAGCGCGCCTCCCTGCGGTTTTTATCATGGGTATGCGCCCCTGGGGTGATACATTCCCCCGGCGGCTCATAGGATTAGCTGTGCGGCTGATAGAGCCGTGGGAAAGGGGGCTTGGCATGGAACAGCGCCAAGTACGGGGCCCGGTGGTGGAGCTTTCCGGCAACCGGCGGGCGGTGG
>FR893746.1:8061-14668 GCA_000435395.1 Firmicutes bacterium CAG:94 | reverse complement strand
TACATCCCGATCCATTTTTCCTCGTTTCAGCATCTTTCTCACCACCACTTCCATTATATCTTATACATGCGAAAAAGCCCAGCTTTCGCTGGACTTTTTCGACAGGCTGAAGAAAGGATGCCCGTTTCGGGGCATCCTTTCTTGTCGTAGTAATGGGTAGAAAGATTTTGTTCCGTCCATTTGTTGGAATGTGGGCGTTCTATCTACATATCTGAGCTACGCTTATGTCCGGTGTATCACGTTTCATAACATCCCTGTGCGAAAAAATATTGACACTACCCCCTGTGACATGATCAAGAGAATGTCGTATTTCACGACACTCTCATCACTTTCGAAACTTATTGTACCTTATCAATTCTTGACACTGCCTTTTACTTCTGTGGCAGAAAAATACTCCCTCCATGTTTGACGGCACTTTCCACCGCCGCGCATGGAGGAAGCATACCCGTTCTTCCTACAATGGCCCTTTCGTCCGAAAATTTAGCCGCCATAGATCCCTTGACAACCGAGGCTCTTGCACATACAAGCGACTTCAATCTCCGCAGTATGCGCGGCAACAACGATTTTAATCATCTTTATTTCCCTCCCTTCAAAATTCCTTTTGTGTAATTTATGGTTATTGCCCGCGTACAAAAGTAGGCATTACCACTACATCAACCTATTTGGCAGTACATGAATATTATATCTCAGATGAGTACAGAGAATCAAGTAGTCTACTTTGCATAAGGAATATAATACAGATTCTCTGATTTTTCCATTATAATGCTTGTTTAATGAGATCCTGGATGATAGACTCTCTTTTCATCTCACATGGAGCCCGCATTTTTCCCTCAAGAATATCGTTTGGACACCCTGTCATACAAATTGGGAATACAATGCAATCTTTGCAAATTGAAGGGTGCTCAAATTCGTCAAATTTACAATCGGCCTCATTATAGTAAAAACCCTCTGTACAAGTACCAATTACCTCTTTATCGCGTCCAACCATATGGACACATCTATATAATTCCCCCTTGGCTCCAATAGTTATATTATGTTTTTTTATCATTCCGCATTTCATCCCACAATAAGCTAGTGGTAATTTGCTGGTAAACAGAGCATGCGGATATTTTTTCTTCATATATTTTATAAATTGGCTATTTTGAATCCAATATGTCGTTGTTTTCGCTTCTTTTTTTCCACAATAGTCTGTCCAATCATCACATACTTCTGCTAAATATATCTTTATATTGCAATTGCCTATCGCTAGCATAAGTGTATCAATAAAATTTGGCATCTGGGGGTAGAAATATTCTGGGATGTTCAGACGAATGTTTATTTTCATAAACTTACTAGAGTCCTTAATATTTTGCAAAACTCTTTGATATGCTCCTTTGGGTGTCTGCTTGATTTTCTCATAGATTTCTTCTGGGCCATCGATTGTAATTTGTGCTGAAGATATTCGGTAATCTTCACTCAGCTTCCTCGCACTTTGAGCTGTTAGCAAATATCCATTTGTAATAATTTCTGCATGATACTCAACTAAGTTATCATCGCAAAATGGAATGATTACCTTAGAAATCTTTTCAATTGCATCTAGTCCAAGCAATGGTTCTCCACCAAACCAAGTTATGACTAGTTTCTTAATTGAAGAGGTAATTTTTTCCTTAACATATGTAATGACGTTATAAGCAGTTTCATGATTCATAATTGGGAGATTTGTCTGATCCCCCATGGGTTCAAAGCAATAACTGCACGCATAATTACAACGAGCGCTAGTAGATATTGTTAAAAAAAGTGTGTCAGTTTGTGAAAAAATTGCCTTTTTTTCGCCTTGAATAATTCTCTGATATTCGTCAAGAGAATTTGGAACAATAAAACCGTTACTTTTTAATATTTCCCAAGTTTCTTGATCAAGATTCTTTAAGGCACTACTTCCATTTCCAATTTTATGATATAAATTCGCATCAATTTTTCCAACTGCACCTGTATATGTGTTTGCTAATATATATTCCATTCCAATCTGTCGTACAAATGTGTATTTGGAGATTTTATACATAAATATCCTCCCACACTCTTCCTGCCTCAAAGCGATTATATCTATATTGTATAATACTTTCCTTTTACTTGAAGATATTTTTGTTAGTATATTACCATACATATTGTACAAGCGCAATAGTGTATCATTCCTACCTCTATATTTTTACCTTTCTCAAACTTGAAAGTATGACTACTTTGCGATTATGCCAACTACATTAAAATCGAAAGAAATTATCCCTTTGACTACTTTGCCCGTTTCTAGCAAGTAAAGTATCACATATATCTAATATCGATCTAATAGAAACTATCTCAAGCGGTCGAAGAAAGACCCGTTTTTTTCTGTGAGGAGAAAATATCCATCACAGGTAGTAGGGCTGCAATTTCTGGCAGGTACAGCGCCATTTTCTCCACGATAAGCTTCTGCTCATCACTCCGTTTTGGGGCGAAAGATTATTCCTTTACGTAAAAGCCAGAGGGACAAGGTAGAAAGTACCTTGCCCCTCTGGCTTTCTTTTTTGACATCACAGCCACACCCTTACGGCAAAACCGCCTTTGAAAAAGTAGGTGTTCGTGTAATGTCCATCTGGTGGAGATGGCGGGAATCGAACCCGCGTCCGAAAAAGGATTACCAAGGCTTTCTACGAGCGTAGCTTTTGTTTTAGGATTCCCGCTGCCCCCCGCCCAAAAGCAGGCTAGGGGTTTTGGTAGCCCTTAGGTCATGACGGGGGTAAGGGCGTGGCCCCGTTCACGTTCACCGCTCATCGACGCCCTAGCCCCGGCCGCGGTGCTCCGGGGGAGGACGACTGCCTTAGTTAGGCAGCAACAGCAACAGGTTCGTTGTCGTTTAATTTTAAAGGTTGCGGATTTTATAGCGGTCCCGCACCGCTGCTCGCTTACCAGGGCTTTCCTTCCCCGTCGAAACCTTTACATCCCCGTATCTGAGACAGCCAAGGCTGCCTTTGGGGTTTGGGCGGTACATCGCCCGGAGAGAAACATTTAGCGGTTGCGCTCCTTCAGCGTGCGCTCAATGTCGCGCTTGGCGGCTTTCTCCGCCATATCGGCCCGCTTATCGTAGAGCTTTTTGCCGCGGCACAGGCCCACCTGCACCTTCACCCGGGAGTCTTTGAAGTACAAAGACAGGGGGATGAGGGAATAGCCCTGCTGCTTGACAACGCCGTACAGCCGCAGGATTTCCTTCTTGTGCATGAGCAGCCGCCGCACCCGCATGGGATCGGGATTGAAGATGTTGCCGAAATCGTAGGGGCTGATGTGGCACCCGTTGAGCATCATCTCCCCGTTGACCACAGAACACCAGGCGTCCTTTAAGTTGGCCCGGCCAGCCCGCAGGGATTTCACCTCGGTGCCTTTCAGCTCGATGCCGGCCTCGAAGCTCTCCTCCACGAAGTAATCGTGGTAGGCTTTTTTGTTTTGCGCAATGGTCTTTGTGTTGGCCTTGCCTGCCACGGTCACTCCTCCTTTTGAAAGTTTCGATAGAACTGGGAAATCCGATGGCTCGCCCCTTTGGGCCGTGGCACCTGCGGTGTCATGTCCCGCAAGCGGCTTTCCAGTCGCTGTGCTAGGCGGGGATTTCTCCCTCGCCGCCCGCGCCCCCATCTTCTCCAGACATTATATCACATCTGCGGTGGGGAAAGCAAGTGCATCCTGTCGAATGGGCGGGGCTTACGGCTCCAGGGCCAGGATAAGTGCCTCTAGGGCGCGGGCCATGTCCGCCAGGGCCATGCTGGGCTCGCCGTTTTTGGCCTGCTCCGGCAGGAAGGGCACGTGGATGAAATCCACCAGCACCCCGGTGCCCCGGTACTGGTGGAGCAGCCGGTAGAACAAGTCATTGCACACATAGGCCCCGGCGGTGTAGGAAAGCTTGCAGGGAAACCCCTGGGCGGCCGCCGCCTGGACCATCTGGCGCACAGGGGCCGTGGCGAAGTAGCCGTCCCCGCCGCCGGGCACCACAGGCTGGCCTTGGAAGGCGTTGCCCTCGTTGTCGGGGATGGCTGCGTCCCGGGTGTTGATAGCCACCAGCTCGGGGGTGACGGCGCCGCGGCCTCCCGCCTGCCCCACGGCGAGGATGGCCTGTGGGCACAGCTGCTGGGCCCGGGCGATGGCCAAGTCCGCCGCCTTGCCAAACACCACCGGCAGGCGCAGCTTCTCCAGCCGCCAGGGGCCGATGGTTTCGGGCAGCAGGGCAACCGCCTCCCACGAGGGGTTGATGGTTTCCTGCTGAAAGGGCTCAAAGCCGGTGATGAGAAGTGTTTTCTGCTCCATACGTTTCTCCTCCCAAGGCGGCAGCGCGGCCGCCATACTCTTTTTATGTAACCACACAGGGGGGCGTCTGTCAAGTGTTTTTTGCGCGAAAAAGCCAGCCCGCAGGCTGGCTTTCCTCTCTGGCTCAGGCGGCTTCGCTGTCCACGGCGGAGCTTTCGGAAGAAGCGGTGTCCTCGGAAACAGTGGAGCTTTCGGAAAGGGCGGAGCTCTCCTCGGACGCGGCGGAGGTTACGCTGGAAGTCTCCGCGGCGCTGGATTCCTCCACCGCGGAGGAGACAGAGGAGGTGCTTTCCGCAGCCTCTCCCCCGTCCCCGGCCACAGAGGCGTACACGATGCCCCCGGTGAGGCAGACCAGCACCACCACGGTGCCGACGGCCAAGGCCACGCGCTTCCGCTTTTTCGCCAGGCGCCTTTGGATGGGCCTGCACACAGCCCGGATGGCGTGGAGGACGGCGGAATCCACCGTGGGCGGCACCTCTGCCCGGGGCCGGTTTGCCTTCAAAGCCCGGTGAAACTCCTCTTGTGTAAGGGAAAACTCCCTTCCCAGCAGGCGGGAGAGGGCGGCAAACAGCCGCTTCAGGCAAATGGCTTCTGCCACTTGGGCCAGGCGCACCGTTTCCTCATTGGTGTGGAACAGTTTGGCCAGCTGTGCCTGGGTATACCCGCACAGCACCGGCAGCACATAGAGGAACCGGTGCAGCGGCGGCAGGTTGTCCACGGCCAGCTCCCAGGGCTCCCCTTGGAGGGACAGCCGCCCCTCCCCCATCCCCAGGACGAAATCCCGGTTTTGGGGGATGCGGAAGGACTTGGAGTCCTTTTTGGCGAGGACGGTTTTGCAGAAAGCCGCTGTTTTCACCAGGGCGGCCTGGGCAAAGTCCTCCTCGGTGGTGATGCGCCCGGCGAGCACCTGCTCCCACAGGCTGCGGTAGATGCGGGGCACCGCAACGCTGGCGGCTTGGTTATCCCCCAGCAGCAGGCGGCACAGGTAGGCCGCATCGTTTTTTGTCATGTCAAAAAGGGCCTCCATGGCCTCTTGGCTGCCCCGGCGGGCTTTATCGGTCAAATTCATGGTAGATTTCCTGCCTTTCTTGGGATTTCATAGGGGAGGGCCGCCCCCCTGGAGGCGCCTACTCGCCGGTGGCTTCTTCCAAGGCGGATTCCTCCGTTGCCAACTCCGCGTTTTCAGAGACGCTGCTGCTGGAAGCCAGGTCGTCCTCCACATGGGCCACTTCCAGAACAATGATTTGCTGGACGCCGTCCTCGCTGGTGGTGACGGCTACCATGTCGCCCTCGGCCAGGTCATCCAACGTGATGACAGTCAAGGCGCCGTCGGACACAGTTTGGTACCTCTCCAAGCCCTGCGCCACCCCGGAGCTGCTGGCCCGGGTGCGGGCTATGCTCCGCCGCAAGGAGAATTACCTGCCGGATTTGCTGACGGTGGGCGGCCTTACCCTGAACCGCTCCACCTATGAGCTGAGCTGGCAGGGGAAAAGCCAAAGCCTCAGCGGGCGGGAGTTCCAAATCCTGGAGATGCTCATGGAGCGGCCCGGCTTTGTGGTGACCACCAACCAGCTGCTCTCCCACGTGTGGGGCTGGGACAGCGACGTGGATTGCAGCGTGGTGTGGGTGCACATCTCCAACATCCGCAAAAAGCTGGCCCGGCTGGGCGCCCCGGCAGGGATACGCTTTTTGCGGGGGGCGGGGTATGTGTTGGAGGTGGCGCAATAAAGAAAGGAGCTGCACTGGGCGGCTCCTTTTTTCTTATGGGGGCAAAAAAGCGCCCGGCTCTTTTCGCGGCCAGGCGCTCCGTGAGACAGGATTCTCTTTTAGGAACGGGGCCCCGAGCTCTTCCGGCGGATGAACCGCACGGGGAGGATGGAGCTGGCGGGAGCCTCTTCCCCATTGATGAGCTGGACCAGCGTCAGCACCGCCTGCTCCCCCATCTGGTAAATGGGCTGGGCCACGGTGCTGATGCGGCAGTACTCCGAAACGCTGACGCCGTCAAAACCCACCAGGGGCAGGGAAGCCGGGTAATCCGGGGCAAGGCGCCACAAGGCAGTCTGGATGCCGGCGGCCAGCACATCGCTGGTAGCGAAGATGCCGTCGGTGTGGGGATACAGCTCTCGGGCGTGGAGGATGTCCTCTTCCAGATGCTTGCCAAACAAATCCTCTGCTTCCATGTAATACGCATTGCAGGGGCAGCCTGCTTGGCGGCAGGTTTCCAAAAAACCCTGGTACCTTCCAAAGGCAGGTATGCGGCTGGAGACAATGCGGTTGCCAAAAAGCAGCGGCGCTTTGCAGCCGCTTG
>FR893746.1:0-8051 GCA_000435395.1 Firmicutes bacterium CAG:94 | reverse complement strand
CGGCGCTTTGCAGCCGCTGGCCAGCAGCTCCTGGGCTGCCAGCACACCGCCTTTATAGTTGTCGCAGGCCACGGAGGGCACGCCCTCTATGCTGCGCTCGATGCTCACCAGGGGGATATTCCGCCGGTTGAGCAGCTCATCCATATTGTAACTGTCCCGCGTGCACACCAGAACCCCGGCCACGTTGTTGGCCTGGAGGGCGGCGAACTGCTCCAGTTCCCGCTCTTGGTTGCCGCCGGAAATGCACAGGAAGAGCTTGTAGCCCGCATGGGAGCTGGCCTCCTCTATGGCGGCGGTGAGGGCGCTGAAAAAGGGGTGGTCGATATAGGGGACAATCAGGCCGATGATGTGGCTGTTCTTGTTCACCAGGGAGCGCGCCATCTCGTTGGGATAGTAGTTCAGCTCCCGCATCACCTGGAACACCTTATCCTTTGTCTCCTGGCTGATAGAGCCCTTCCCATTTAAGACACGGGAAACCGTGGTGATGGAAACCCCCACCCGCTCTGCAATGTCCTTTAACGTTACCATTGGCGTTCCTCCTGTTTTCAGCGAAAAGGGCGCGCAAGCCGCCCCGTGTTTTCCGAAAGCACCGCAAAAGGCGCCGGTGTTCTCCGCGCCATACCACACACCCAAAGGGCCAGCTCATGATACCTTTAGCGGAACAGCAGCTGGCAGAAGTCCCGCAGGCACATGCGCCACACGTTCCACTCGTGCTCCCCGTGGTAGATTTTCTCCACGTGGGCAGGGCAGTCCTCGGGGGCCAGGCCCTTCTCCCGGAACAGTTCCCTGTCCTTTTCAAAGCGGTCCAGGGCTATATAGTCCGTGTCGCCGCAGCCGCGGAAGAACACCTTGAAATCCTGCTGGAATTTCTCCTTGTCATCCAGCTCTTTCAGGTAGGATTGGTCCGGCATGGACTGGCCGATTTTCAGCGCGCCCACAAAGCCGCTGAACACCCCGGCGTAGCCGAACAGGTCCGGGTGGCCCAAGGTGACCATGCTGGTCTGCATGGAGCCCATGGACAGGCCGGCCATGGCCCGGCTCCACTTGTCGGTGCGCACCCGGTAGTGGGACTGGATATAGGGGATGCAGTCCTCCAGCAGTAGGCGGGTGATGGCGTTGGTCTCCAGCACGCGCAGGCCCTCCTGCTCCCGCTGGACCATGCCGTTGTTCATCACCACCACGCAGGGGGGCATTTTGCCCTCGGCGATGAGGTTATCCAAAATGAAGTTGGCCCGGCCCTGGTGGACCCAGCACTTCTCGTTTTCCCCGTGGCCGTGCTGGAGGTAGAGCACCGGGTAGGTCTGGGTGTCGTCCTTCATGTAGCCGGCGGGGGTGTAGACCAGGCAGCTTTTCAGCAGGCCTACAGACGGGGCGAAGTAGTAATCCTGGGTGACGGTGCCGTGGGGCACGTCCTTGCACAGGTAGAAATCCACCCCGGGCTGGGGGACGTCCACGTAGTTGATGGGCCGGGAGGAGCCATAGCCCACCGGCGCCAGGGGGTTGAGCACCTCCACGCCGTCCACGTGGAACAGGATGGGGATAAAGCCGCCGTCCCCAGCGTCGATTTCCGCGGTCCACAGGCCGTTCTCGCCCTTCTCCAGGTCGTGGCGCTCCCGGTAGCGGAGCACGGCGTCCACTTTGGCGGCGGTGGGCGCCAGGAAGTTCAGGCGGAGCTTGCCGCCCTCCAGCAGCACGGCGCCGGGAGGCACCACGGTGTCGCTGTCGGCGAAGGGGTTGGTGCCCGCGGGACGGCCCATGGGCAGCTGGGGCTCAAAGGCAACGGGGGTGTCGTAGTAGGCGCCGTTGAGCGCCGCGGACGGAAACTGTTCTAAATTAGCCAATTCAAATCAACTCCTAAACAGATATGGGAGCCGGGAGCCTGGAAAAGCCTGTTCCACACTCTCTCCCACAAGCAAGCAAGGATCCCCGGGGCGCTTTCATCGAAGCGCGAAAGGTCCGCCCACAGGAAAACGTTATACTTGCGTGCAGAAAAAGCATAGCGTATTTTTACAAAGCTGTCAAGAGCAGACATGCTATTTCTACCCATTCTATCCAGAAATTGACGCAAATGCGCTGTCAAAGGAAAAGCCGCCTCTCCGTGCGAGAGACGGCTTTGGGGGCAGGCACACCGTGTGATTAAGACAACCTCGCCCGCAACGCCTTGGTGGGGATGCCCTCTTGGGTGAAGCGCACCTCGTGCTCGGTGAGGAGGTTCTCCGGGTCGTTCTCCCGGTGGAGGTCCTTGGTGTCGAAGAAGATTTCGAAGCCCGCCTCGGTGAAATAGCGGCGGGTGGCCAGGTACAGGTCGTCGTTGTCGGTCTTGAACCAGATCTCCCCGCCGGGGACCAGCAGGGGCTTGTAGCTGAGCAGCTGCCGGGTGTGGGTCAGGCGGCGCTTGTGGTGGCCGGCCGCGGGCCAGGGGTTGCAGAAGTTGATGTAGATGCGCTCCACCTGCTCGCCGGGGGCGAACAGCTGGGGCAGGCGCTCGATGTTGTAGGCGCACAGGGCCACGTTGTCCGGCTGCTCCTCGCCGTAGGCCTCTTGGATGTTCCGCCGGGCCACGCCTAAAATGTCCAGGCTGATATCGATACCGATGAAATTCACGTCCCGGTGGGTATGGGCCGCCTGGGCCAGGAACACGCACTTGCCGCAGCCCAAGTCCAGGTGGATGGGCCGGGGGCTGCTGAACACCTCCTGCCAGCGGCCCTTCTGCGCCTCCGGCTGGGGGATATAGTAAGGGCAGGCGGCCAGCTCCGGCCGGGCCCAGGTCTTTCTACGTATGCGCATGGTACCTCTCCTTGCTGTGATTTCGCAGGGACTATTATACCTGGCGGCGGCCAGGAAATCAAGCGGGGACGTTGAATCTTGGGGGAAGTTGGTGTACAATGGAGCTATCGGAAAGGAGAGGATAGCGCGATGGAAAAATGGGCCCTCGCCATGGAGGGAGGCTCCCTGCGGTGCATGTTTTCCGCCGGGGCCGTGGATGTGATGATGGAGCGCCAGCTGTGGGCCAACGGGGTGTTCGGCGTATCCGCCGGGGCACTGACCGGGGTGAATTACGTCTCCCGGCAGGTGGGGCGCACCGCCCAGGTGAACCTGGATTTCGTCAACGACAAGCGGTATCTGGGGCTGGGAAATTTAATCTTTAAAAAGAGCATTTTCAATTTTGACTTCCTGTTCGGGGAGATTTCCGACTCTTTGCTGCCCCTGGACCGGGAGGAATTCGCCCGCTCGGAGATGGAGTTCACCGCAGTGACCACGGACTGCCGCACCGGCCAGCCCGCCTACTGGGAAAAGCACCGCTGCGGGGACATTTACGGGGCCATCCGGGCCAGCGCCAGCATGCCCCTGCTCTCCCCCACGGTGGAGGTGGAGGGTATCCCCTGCGTGGACGGCGGCGTGTCGGTGTCCATCCCCTACCGGAAGCCGCTGGAGGAGGGCTACGGGAAAGTGGTGGTCATCACCACCCGGGAGCACGGCTACCGCAAGCCCCAGACGCCCCGGGCCCTGGCGAACCTCTACGCCAAGTACTACAAGCCCTATCCCCAGCTGGTGCGGGCCCTGCTGGAAACGCCCCGGCGCTACGCCCGGGAACTGGATGAGCTGGACCGCCTGGAGGCCCAGGGCAAGGTGTTTGTGCTGCGGCCGCCGGAACCGGTGACGGTGTCCCGCACGGAAAAGGACGTGACAAAGCTGCGGGCCCTGTACGCCCAGGGCCGCCAGGTCTGTCAAGAGCGCTGGGAAGAGCTGGAGCAGTACCTCAACAGCTGAAAGGAGAAGCCATGAAGCACATCGTCCACATTTACGGGCCCTGCGGCTCGGGGACGTCCACCTTGGGGCGGGAGATAGGCCGGCGGCTGGGGTTCCGCTTTCTGGACACAGACGACTTTTTCTGGCTGCCCACCGACCCCCAGTACACCCAGAAGCGCCCCCTGGAGGAGCGCCTCGCCCTGCTGGAGGAGGAGCTGGACAAGCCAGGGGACGTGGTGCTCTCCGGGGCGCTGATACCCTGGGGCAACCCGCTGATTCCCCGGTTTACGCTGGTGGTGCGGCTGGAGGCGGAAACCCAGCTGCGGCTGGAACGGCTCAAGGCCCGGGAACGGGCAGACTTTGGCAGCCGCATCGAACCCGGTGGGGACATGTACCAGGACTTTCTGGAATTTTTGGAATACGCCCGGGGCTACGACACCGGCGGCCTAAACATGCGCAGCCGCGCCCGTCACGACGCCTGGGAGAAGCTTCTCCCCTGCCCGGTGCTCCACCTGGACGGGGCGGCGCCGCTGGAGGAAACTGTGGAGGAAGTCCGCCGGGCGCTGGAGCGGATGGAATCATAAAAGCCTTACGAAACGAAAAAAGCCTGTTGCAGCATAGGCCGCAGCAGGTTTTTTCATGCAGATTATTCGGCTACCCGGCTGAGTGTTTCCAGGTAGCGCCGTATGTCTTTGCCATTGCGCAGCACAATGGTCTTGCTTGCAAACTGCGACACCAGCGCTTTTGTCCCGTCCGCCCCGGTGTCGTAATTCCGGGCCCAGCGGAACATGGCTTGGAGCATGGCAAAGCGAGGGCGGTAAATACACTTTTCCAGGCCCAGGTTTTGCTTGACCCAGCGCAGGAGGATACGCTTTTCCCGGACGATACGGGGAATCTCCAGCAACAGGACGGTATCCGCTTGCTCCATCCCCGCGCGGAAACAATCCCGGCCCGCGTCCTCCATGATGTAGTGGCGCTGGGCTAGCATCGCTTGGAACAGGCGGTCCCGCTCTTCCAGGGGCCGCTTTTTATTGCCCCAGGGCTCGGAGGGGTCCACAGTGTAGACCGCCTCGTCTAAATGGTAGCACGGCGCCCCTGTGATGTGGGAGATTTTCCGCGCCAGGGTGGACTTTCCGCTTGCCACGGACCCTACAATGTATATCTTCACCGAACCGCCCTCCCCCGCCGATGGGAACAGCCGCCAAGGCGTCCCGCGTTTATTTCAGTTTGCCGATGTTGCCCAGGATTTTCGCGGCCACAAAGCCGATGAACACAATGGGCACCAGCAGCAGCTCCACCAGCAGCACCGCGCCCAGGGGGATTGTCACGCCCCAGGCGGCCAACAGCACGCACAGCTCCAACGTCAGAAGGATGATGGACAGCACCGCAGGCAGCAGGCGCTCCATGCCCGCGAGGGTGTGGGCCAGGGCGGGGAGCTTCTCCAGGCAGCGGCCAATCCACCAGTGGAAGCCGTAGCACACCAGCAGCTGCACCACCGGGACGATAAACACCGCCCACTTGGGGCCCGTGCGGGTGATGACGCCGTCCCCTTGGAACTGCAGCGGCACGCTTGCCGGCAGGAAGGGCATGGCGATGACCGCCCCCACAAGGCCCACGGCGAAGAAGAGGAGCTCCAGCCAATAGGTTTTCAGCATTTTCATGAGTATTACCCCTTTTACAACGTAGTGAGGTTATCTCGGCCTGCCGCTTCTGCCCTTATGCTTGGATGCGGCAAGGCCAATACAGAGAAGGGCCAGAAACACCAGCTCCGCTAAAAGGACATACAGCACAGGAAAGAATAGGCCAAAGGACCCCAGAACTGAACTGAGCTGGCAGAGAATCAGCGCCACTGAAAAAAGCGGGGGCACCAAACGCTCCAGGCTGCCGAAGGTGAGCGCCACCGCAGGATACTTTGCAAAATAGAGATGCAAGCCAAAGCGCACCAGACATGCACCTGGAAGCTGTGTAACTGTCAAAAGCAGAAGAGTCCATTTGGGCGCTTGGCAGAAGGGAATGTTCCAATAGACGGGAACCGACTCCGGCAGAAAGGGCAGAACCATCACCTCACCCACCAAGGCCACGGCGAACAACGCCAGCTCCAGCCAATAGGTTTTCAAAAAGGCTTTCATGAAAAACACTCCTTACAGCAGGACGATACCCGCTTCTTTGCAGAGGCGTTTTGTCTCCTCGTCCCACAGGGAGGCCTGTACCTCGCCGATGTGGGCCTTGCCCAGCAGCAGCATGCACAGGCGGCTTTGGCCGATGCCTCCGCCGATGGTCAGGGGGAGCTCGCCGTTTAGGAGCATCTTGTGGAAGGGCAGCTCCCGGCGGTTATCGCAGCCCGCCAGGGACAGCTGCTTATCCAGGCTTTCCGGGTCCACACGGATGCCCATGCTGCTGATTTCCAGGGCGCACTGCAAGGGCTCGTGCCAGAAAAGCAGGTCGCCGTTTAAGCTCCAGTCGTCGTAGTCGGGGGCGCGGCCGTCGTGAGGCTTGCCGCTTTTCAGCTTGCCGCCAATCTGCTGGATAAACACAGTCTTGTGCTTTTTGGTGATGACGCCCTCCCGCTCCTTGGGGGTGAGCTGGGGGTACATGTCCTCCAGCTCCTGGGCGGTGAGGAAGAACACGTCCCGGCACAGGTCGGTGTCCAGGCTGGAGAACTGCCACTTCAGCTCGTCCAAAGTGCCGCAGATGGCGCTGACAATCCGGCGGACCGTGTCCTTTAAGTAGGCCTCGTTGCGGGTGGATTCGTCGATGACCTTCTCCCAGTCCCACTGGTCCACGTAGATGGAGTGGAGGTTATCTAGCTCCTCGTCCCGGCGGATGGCGTTCATATCCGCCACCAGGCCGTTGCCCACAAAGAAGTTGTAGTCGTGGAGGGCAAGGCGCTTCCATTTGGCCAGGGAGTGCACCACCTGGCCCTCGATACCCACAGCGGGGATGTCGAAGCCCACGGGGCGCTCCACGCCGTTGAGGTCGTCGTTGAGGCCGGTGGCCGGGTCCACGAACAGGGGCGCGGTGACACGCTTTAAGTGCAGGGCCGCGCAGAGCTTTACCTGGAAGATATTCTTAATGAGCCCGATGGCTTTCTGGGTTTCGTACAGGCCCAGGGCGGGCTGGTAGCGTTCCGGCAGGACGGTCATAGTGGTTCCCCCTTGTTTCAAAATCCTTTTTATTATAGCAGGTTTTGCCGGGGATGGGAAGGGATTTTTGCAGGAGGCGGCCACGGCGGCTGCAAGTTTACTCCTCGTCCCCAGCGGGGCGGCGCTTATCCCGGAAGGACTTCGCCAGGTACACCCCCAGGATGCTGGCCATCAGGCAGCCGATAAGGGTGGTGGCCCCCGCGGAGGTGAGCATGGCTTCCTCCAGCAGCGGGCCCCGGCCGACCGCCAGAGACGCCAGCTCCATCACCACGATGCACAGGCCACACAGGCCCATGGCGAAAAAGAAGGTCTTCTGGCTCCTCCCCATGGGGCTGATGTCCCGCAGGATGAACTCCCACCAGCACAGGGCCACGCTGGCCCAGATAAGCAGGACCGCCTCCCAGGGGCCCTCTGCCCAGGTGATGCCAAAGGCTTTACAGGCGCCTTCTGCCGCCAGGGCCCCAAGCAAAAACACAAAGGCGTGCTTGAACACATTGCCCCGCTGCCACAGCTGGCGCTCGTCTAACTCCGTTCGTTTTCTCATGGTGCACAACTCCTCTCACGGTTCCCAGAACAGTTCGTCCAAAGTCTTGCCCAGGGCCTTGCAGATTTCCACGCAGAGCTTGATAGTGGGGTTGTAGTCCCCCCGCTCGATGGCCACAATGGTCTGGCGGGTGACACCCACCGCCTCTGCCAAGTCCTGCTGGGTCAGGCCCAAAGCGGCCCGGGCGGCTTTCATTTTTAAGTTTTTTCCCATGGGCTCACCTCTCAAGAATATTGTATGCTTTACCAATCTAAAAGTCAAGTATATTTTACTTTTTAGAGACAGAAAAGGGCGAGCCGCCAAGGCCCGCCCCTCTCATTCCGTGTGTCAGGACTTTTTCCGGGAGGTGATTTTGGTCAACAGGTAGACCAGCAACGCGATGACGACAATCACCACGAAGATGCCCAGCATCCCTTTGCCCATGATGCCCAGGGCTTCCATTACGACGTCCATGTTCATAAAAGTGCTTTCTCCTTCCCGCGCGTGGGCGCGACTTGATGGAAAACCAGTTGTTGTTTACTCTATCTTGCTGCGAGAACCGCGAAAACAGCGCTTCTAGTGAGCCAAAGAGGATTGCCCCGCCGTGGCGGGAAAACCGCTCCTTGCTCTGTAGA
>FR893745.1 GCA_000435395.1 Firmicutes bacterium CAG:94 | reverse complement strand
CATGACCATGGGAGAATTCATCGCCCAGGCTGTGGACAACGAGCTGCATCCCAAAATTCAAATTACACAGGAGGACAAAAATATGGAACGTATGAGAACCCTGGCCTTCCAAGTGCCGGATAGCCTGTTTCAGCGTGTGAAAGCCTATCTGGAACGGAACCACATGACGCAAAAGCAATTCGTCATCGGCCTAATCGAGTCGGAAATTGAGCAAGACGAGGCCCAGTACCAGGCCAACCACCCAGCAGAACAGGAGGTCGAGGAAGAATCGGATGACCAAGCCGAGGACGAAGAAATGGAGGAAGAACTCCAGGACGAGTTTGCCCCCCAAGAGGCCCAGGAAGGCCCCGGCACCGAACTGGAGGAACAACCCGCAGCCCAGGAGGACGCCGCCCTCGTGGACGATTTTGAGGCCGGTTCCGAGGAAGTTTCCCAGGAGGATGACGGGGTCGAGGAAACCGGGGAGGAAGAAGCCCAAGAAACGGAAGAAGTGTTCGAGGACAG
>FR893744.1:2229-3118 GCA_000435395.1 Firmicutes bacterium CAG:94 | reverse complement strand
TCCCCCCGCTGGACGAAATTCCCGGAGAGCACGCACACCAGGCCCCCAAAGCGGGCTTTCGCGTGGGCGAACAGGGCCTGGTGGCCGCTGTGTAGGGGGTTCAGCTCGCAGATGATGGCGGAAATCTTCATTTTCTCTCGCATTTTCCTTTGAAACTCCTTGAATTTACAGGGGAAATGGTCTAAAATGGGACTGCGACTTTTTCTAAATCATTTTACACGAAGCACCCGCCTGTTCGCAAGAGGGCGGGCGAAATAACCACCATCCCAAAAGGCGCCCGCCGGGAAACGCGGGTCCGCAGGCTTTTTGGGGAAAGAGGAAAGGAAAGATTCGAACCATGAAAATTCTCGTCATCAACGCGGGCAGCTCTTCTTTGAAGTACCAGCTCATCGACATGGACAACGAACAGATGGTGTGCAAGGGCAACTGCGAGCGCATCGGCATGCCCGGGGGCATCTTCACCCACAAGACCGCCGACGGCCGGGAGCTGAAGAAGAACGTGAACATGCTGGACCACGCCGCCGCCTTTATGCAGGTGAAAAACGCCCTTATCGACGGGGAGTACGGCGTGATCAACAGCCTGGATGAGGTTGCCGCCGTGGGCCACCGCATCGTGCAGGGCGGCTCTATCTTCCACGAGTCCGTGCTGGTGGACGAGAAGGTCATTGAGGATATTGAGAGCCTTATCCCCCTGGCCCCCCTTCACAACAAGGCCCACAGCCAGGGCATCCGCGCCTGCCGCGAGGTCTTCGGCGAGCAGGTCCCCGAGGTGGTGGTGTTCGACACCGCTTTCCACGCCACCATGCCCCCCAAGGCCTACATGTTCAACGTCCCCTATGAGTATTACGAGAAGTACGCCGTGCGCCGCTACGGCTTCCACGGCACCTCC
>FR893744.1:0-2163 GCA_000435395.1 Firmicutes bacterium CAG:94 | reverse complement strand
AAGGACATCAAAGACCTGAAGATGATTACCTGCCACCTGGGCAACGGCTCCTCCATCACCGCCATTGACGGCGGCAAGGTCATTGACACCAGCATGGGCCTGACCCCCCTGGACGGCTTTATGATGGGCAGCCGCACCGGCACCCTGGACCCCTCTGTGGTCACCTTCATCATGGAGAAGGAGCACCTGACCCCCTCTGAGATGGACCAGGTTCTCAACAAGAAGTCCGGCCTGCTGGGCATCTCCGGCGTCTCCAGCGACGACCGTGACGTGACCAAGGCCGCTGCCGAGGGCAACCAGCGCGCCCAGCTGGCCCACGACATCCTGGAGTACCAGATTTCCAAGTTCATCGGCGGCTACCTGGTGGCCCTGGGCGGCTGCGACGCCATTGTCTTCACCGCCGGCGTGGGCGAGAACCAGTCCCACCACCGCCAGGTTGTGGGCGAGTACCTGAAGTTCCTGGGCGTGAAGATTGACCCCGAGCTCAACGAGAAGATGGTGCTGGGCAAAGAGGGCAAAATCTCCACCCCCGATTCCTCCATGGAGGTGTACGTCATCCCCACCAACGAGGAGCTAGTCATCGCCCGGGACACCAAGGCCCTGGTGGAAAAGCTGTAAAAAATCCCCTAGAAACAAAGGCTGCCAGCCAAAACCTGGCGGCCTTTTTTGTTGGCATTTTGTGGCAAATTGTGAATTCTGGGGGCAAAAGGTTGCAAATTTGTAATCTTTCCGGTATAATGGTGCCGTGTATTTTGTAAACCAGGGCAACTGCCTTTGCAATGTATGGGAGGTTTACCGTGGGAAAAAAGCGAACCAGAAGGATTGCGGCGCTGCTGCTGTCGCTGCTGCTTACCTTGCCGGCACCCAGCGCCTTGGCGGCGGAGTCCGCCCTTGAAAGCGCCTCCAGCGCTTCCAGCCAAGCCCCGGAGGGGGAGAATTCCGAGGAGGAGAGCGCCGCCCAGCCGGCGGAGGAAAGCTCCGCGCCGGAGAGTTCCCAGCCCGCCGGGGAGGAGAGCCAGCCCGGGGAAGGGGAGAGCTCCCAGGAGGAGCCCTCCAGCCAAGAGCCCTCTTCCAGCCAGGAGGAGTCCTCCTCTCAGGTTCCGGAGGACGAGAGCACCGGGGAGGAGAGCGGCATCTCCATGGAGGACAGCCAGCAGGAGACCTTCGCCTCCTACCCCCTGCTGGTGGTGGGCGGCCACGAAGCGTACATGTCCGGTGAAGAGGGCGCACGCTTCTACCCCGACCGGGCCATGACCCGCGCCGAGATGGCCCAGGTGCTCTACAACCTGCTGGCCTCTTACCCGCCGGTGACAGACGGCAGCTTCTCCGACGTCAGCGCAGGCGCCTGGTACGCCACCGAGGTGAACACCTTGGTGGAGCTGGACGTTCTCAGCGGCTATGAAGATGGCACCTTCCGGCCCAACAACGCCGTCACCCGGGCGGAGTTCGTCACCGCCGTGTGCAAGTGCTTTGACAGCCTCTCCACCGGCGGCGCGGGCTTTTCCGACGTGTCCGGCCACTGGGCCGAGGGCTTTATCAACCAGGCCGTGGCCGAGGATTGGATCAGCGGCTTTCCCGACGGCACCTTCCGGCCGGACGAGAGCATCCAGCGCTGCCAGGTGACAGCCATTTTGAACAAAGCCCTGGAGCGCACCGGCTCCGGCTTTGCCGCCGACGCCGGCACCCAGGAGTTTGTGGACGTGCCCAGCAGTCACTGGGCCTATGAACATATCGCCGAGGCCGCCGACCCCGTGGGCAGCGCCATCGAGACGGGCTGCACCGTGCGGGTCACCGCAACCAATGGGCTGAATCTGCGCTCCAGCGCCAGCACCACCTCCTCGGTGGTGACGGTGCTTCCCACCGGCGCCGAGCTGACCGTCACCTCGGTGGAGAGCAACGGCTGGCTGGGGGTGCGCACCGGCAGCGGCCGCACCGGCTACGTCAGCGGGGAATTTGTGGAGTACGTCTCCGGCCCCACGGACACCCCCGACCCGGAGCCCGAGCCCGACCCGGACCCCGATGGCTTTGAGGTGGGCCAGACGGTGCGCGTCACCGCCGAGCCCAGCCTGCGCCTGCGTTCGGGCCCCGGCACCAACTACGAGGCCATCACCTCTTTGGCCACCGGCGTGCGGCTGACCATCACCTCCATTGAGAGCAACGGCT
>FR893743.1 GCA_000435395.1 Firmicutes bacterium CAG:94 | reverse complement strand
GTGGTCAGTGCCGGAGGAGGAGCTGGGTAGATTGGTGGGACTTGTGGAAGTGTTGGACTCATGACTACTTTCCTTGACAGGTACAATAAGCGGAATAAAATCACGCCAATCGTCGGAAAAATATTTCGCCAATCATCGGAAAAACGTTGCTTTTTTGAATGGTTTAGCGCATAATATAGGCAGTATCAGAGGAGAGGAGGCATCCTGCGTGAAGAAATATAGGAAAAGAGTTGCTGATGAAATACTGAAGCGAAAACTGGAAGGAAAAGGCGCCGTTTTAATTGAGGGGCCTAAGTGGTGTGGTAAAACCACAACTGCAGAACAATTTTCTGCTAGTGTTTTGTATATGGATGACCCAGAAAGGAAAGAACAAAATATCACCATGTCGGAACTAAATCCAAGGCGCCTATTAAACGGCGCAGTTCCACGATTGATCGACGAATGGCAGCTTGCTCCGAAACTGTGGGATGCCATTCGCTTTGAAGTAGACCATCGTGGCGAACTTGGCCAGTTTATTCTTACCGGTTCTGCCGTCCCTGTTGATACCAGGGAAATAACCCATTCGGGTACTGGCCGGTTTACTTGGCTGACAATGAGGCCAATGAGCCTGTATGAGTCAGGGGACTCAACTGGGGATGTCAGTTTAAGCGAACTGTTTACAGGGAAAACGGAAATTGATGGGGAATCGAACTTGAGTATAGACCGTTTGGCATTTCTTGTTTGCAGAGGTGGATGGCCTCAATCGGTGGATATGCGCGATGAAATCGCCTTAGATCAGGCAATGGATTATTACGATGCCGTTGTACACGCGGATATTAATCGGGCAGACAATGTACAAAAAAACCCGGAAAGGGTTCGTCGACTCATGCGTTCTTATGCGCGAAATCAGGGAGGACAAGTTCCAAATACCGTGATTGCGCAGGATATTGCCGCAAACGATGAGACCCCGATCAGTGAAGAAACGGTAGCTTCGTATGTCAATGCGCTCAGAAAAATCTTTGTTGTGGAAGATATGCCTGCATGGAATCCTAACCTGCGCTCTAAGACTGCAATTCGTTCTTCTGACACTCGCTACTATATTGACCCTTCTATCGCTGCAGCTGCTTTGGGGATTGGCCCAAATGACTTAGTGAATGACCTTCACACATTTGGATTTCTTTTTGAAACACTTTGCGTCAGGGACCTGCGTGTGTTTGCGGATGCTCTGAACGGAGAAGTATATCATTATCGGGATAAAGATGGGCAAGAGTGTGATGCGGTGATACACCTCCGAAATGGGAAATACGGCCTCATTGAAATGAAACTTGGCGGTGACACACTCATTGAAGAAGGCGTGCGAAGCCTCAAATCCATGGCTGCGAAAATTGATACCGATAAGATGCATGCCCCATCTTTTCTCATGGTACTGACTGGCACCGGAGATTACGCATACCGAAGGCATGATGGTGTGTATGTGGTGCCCATTGGGAGTTTAAAAAACTGAAATTTGAAATGAAGGAACATCCCGCCCACAAAATGGCAAAAAAATGGCGCACTCCCCGCCGATGACAAGAAAAGGGAAACGTGCTACACTGGTATCGTACCAAATTGGGACAAGTGGAAAGGCCGCACCTCAGTTCGATCTGAGGGCGGCCTTTTTGCTATCCAAAATCGAAATGGAGGTAGAGAACATGGAGAGGGAAACTCTTTCCAACCGGCTGCGGACAGCCTACTGGTCCTTGGTGGCCGTGGGCTGCGGCCTGCTCCTGTCCGTGCGGCCGGTGCTGGCGGAGACCATCTGGGACCGGTTCTCCAGCATCATGCAGGACATCTACGGCCAGGTGGTGGCCATCAGCACCATCGTGGCGGTGACGGTGGCAGCCATTGCCCTCATCGTCCGCATGGTGTCCCGGAACCAGCGGGCTGTGGATGAGGCCACCAGCTGGCTCAAGCGCATTGTGGTCACCTGGATTGTCCTGAACACCTTGGGATTCATCGTGGCCTATCTGCAGCCCCTGATCGCCGGTGGCCAGTACACCGGCGGCTAAAGGAGGTGAGGAATGCTCGATTGGATTTTTGAGGGCATTGTCACCTGGGTTTCCAGCATCGCCTCGGAGCTGATGGACGCGGTGTCCCGGGTGTTTCTCGACGCCCTGGGCACGGACATGGGCGCCATGGAGGGGTACTTCCCCTTTGTCACCAAGGCTTTCGAGGTGATGCAGTACATGGCCTGGGCAGTCCTGTTCCTCATCACCGTGTGGCAGCTGTTCCGGGTGTTCGGCGGGCCCATCACCGAGGCGGAGAACCCCTGGCAGCTCCTGCTGCGCAGCGCTTTGTTCGCCCTGCTGGTGGGAGCCTCCCGGCCCATCTTCACCATGGCCCTGGACATTGCCCGGGCGCCCTACACGGCCCTCATGGAAGTGTCCATGGAGGCGGAGGACTTCACTTTCGCGGGCATTGAGGAAGCCCTGAAAAACGGCCTGACCACCATCGTCTCCACGGTGTCCGTTGTGGGGCCCATCCTCATTCTCATTTTGCTCATCGCCCTGGGCTGGAACTATTTCAAGCTCCTGCTGGAGTGTGTGGAGCGCTACATCGTGGTGGGAGTCCTGTGCTACACCAGCCCCCTGGCTTTCGCCATGGGCGGTTCCAAAGCCACCAACCAAGTGTTCAAATCCTGGTGCCGGATGGTGGGTTCCCAGCTGTTGCTGCTGGTGCTCAACGTGTGGTTTCTCCGGGCTTTTGACAGCTCCGTGGGCCAGTTCATCGGCAACGGCGGAGCCCTGGCCAGCGGAGGCGGCTCGGTGTTCCTCTGGCTGTTCTGCGCCCTGGCTTTTCTCAAGACCGCCCAGAAGTTTGACAGCTATCTGGCGGCCATGGGTCTGAACGTGGCCCAGACCGGTTCCAGCATGGCCATGGAGATGGTCATGGCGGCTCGGGTGCTCAGCGGCTTGGGAGGCGGGGCCAAAAGCGCCGGCAGTGTGTTCCGTTCCGGTGGGACCGCGGCCAGTTCCGCCGCCACCGGCGCAGGGGCAGCTGCCAGCTCCTTCTCGGCGGGGTTTGCCAGCAAATTCAAAGGCAACTCCTACGTTCGGGACGCGGTGGTGGAGGGCGGTTCCCGGATGGGCCTGGGCGGCAGCGTGGGCTTTGTGGGCCGTGCTTTTGGGGGCATCGCCGCCCGGAATGGGGCGGTGCTCACCGGGGAGTCCATCTCCTCCGTGGCCAGCCGCCCGGAGGCTGTGTCCGGCGCTATCGCCGGGGACATCGCCGACCGGAGCTTACAAAACTACATGCCTCAGCTCTCCAACTACTCCCTGGCGGGAACCCAAATCACTGGGGGACATATCCACACTACCGCTACTGGAAGGACGTCTCAGGGGGCAGTGGAGCAAGACGGTCCCACCGTTCCCACTCCGGCAGCGGGGGAAGAAGGAGCAGCCGTGCAGGCGGCCCAGCCCACTGGCCCCAGCCAGATCGACTATTACAGCGCCAGCCAGTATGAAGCGCCGGAGGGCCCCTATTCTGTGGTGACCGCCGCGGACGGGAGCACCTGGTACCAGGTGGCCACTGGGGAGGGCAGTGCAGCCTTCTACGATGTACCGGAGTTCTCCGGCAGCGCGATGGAGGAATCCCAGGTGCGGGAGACCTTTCCCAGCGTGGAAGAGGGCACCAGCCTCCGCACCGTGGAGCAGGGCGTCCTGGAG
>FR893742.1 GCA_000435395.1 Firmicutes bacterium CAG:94 | reverse complement strand
CCCCAGGTCAGCGATGGGGGCCTGTTCGCCGTGGTGCACAACGGCATCATCGAAAACTATTTGTACCTGAAAAACCACCTCATCCGCCGGGGCGTGGAGTTCGTCTCTGATACGGACACAGAAGTGGTGGCCCAGATGCTGGAATACTACTACAAGGGCAACGTGCTGGAGACCATTCAGAAAGTCATCTCCAAGGTGGAGGGCAGCTATGCGTTGGGCATCATCTGCGCCGATTGCCCGGACCGCATCTTCGCCGTGCGGAAGGATAGCCCCCTGATCATCGGCATCGGGGAAGGGGAGAACTACATCGCTTCGGATGTCCCTGCCATCCTCTCCCGTACCCGGGACATCTACCGGCTGAAAGACCAGGAGATCGCCGTCCTCACCCGGGACACCATCGACTTCTACAACCAGGAGCTGGAGCCCATCCAGAAGGAGCCGGAGCGCATCCAGTGGGATATCACCGCGGCGGAAAAGGGCGGCTACGAGCACTTCATGATGAAGGAAATCTGCGAGCAGCC
>FR893741.1 GCA_000435395.1 Firmicutes bacterium CAG:94 | reverse complement strand
ACCCAGCTCCTCCTCCGGCACTGACCACAGGCGGATGGAGAGGATGGAAATAGCCTCCTCCCGCAGCCGGTAACACTGCCAGGAGGACAAGTCCAAGCAAACATCCAGTACACTTACGTTTCCAACAGGAAATCCACTATATTTTTCTGCCGGATGCCGCCCCGGTTGATGCGCAGCAGCGTGTCGGTAGACAATACCAGTTTTTCATAGTTGTCCGAAATCCCCTCTAAGGGGCCGAATTCACGCTCTGTGTTTTCCGGGGTGAGTACATAGCACACCTGAATGTAAAGTCGCTCGTCTGCCCGGCTTGCTACAAAGTCCACTTTTGCCACATCTTGCTTTCCAATATGAACCGTCCAGCCACGGCGAAGAAGCTCCAAATACACAATGTTTTCCAGAACCCCAGCAATATCGTTGTCACGGTATCCGATGACTGCATGGCGCAAACCAAGGTCAGAGAGATAATACCTCTCCTGCGTTTCCAAAATACGTTTCCCTTTGATGTCAAAGCGCACCGCTTTATGAATGAGAAAAGCGCTCTCCAAAGCTCGCAGATAATTGTACACTGTTTCGGCACTCAGCTTCCGGCCTTGTTTTTTCAAAAAATCCGTGATGGTTTTTGCGGAAAAAGTGTTCCCAATATTGTCCATAAGATAGGCAATCACACTTTCCAACAGCGCGGTGTCCCGAATCTTATTCCGTGCGATCACATCTTTCAGCAGCACTGAGTTGTAAATGTCATGAAGATACTGCATAACACGGGTTTCTTCCCATTTCATCTGATGAATCCCAGGAAGACCTCCAAACCGCAGGAAATTGGCAAACTGCTCCTGCTGGGACAGGGAGGCCTCCTCTGGATTCTCCGCGGCAAAATCCAAATATTCCCGGAAATCCAGGGGATATACACGAATCTCCACATAGCGGCCCGCCAGCAATGTAGCTAGTTCTCCAGACAGAAGCTTTGCGTTAGACCCGGTCACATAGATGTCACAGTCAAGGTCTACTCGAAGGGAGTTGATGACTTGCTCCCAAGAGTCCACCTCTTGGATTTCGTCTAAGAGGATATAGACCTTCCCCTGCGCACGATCCGCCCGCTTACAGACCTCTTGATAAAGTGCTCGGTAGTCCTTAAATGCTTCATATCGAAGGGACTCAAAATTCATGGAGATGATGTTCTGCTCCTGGACGCCCCGGCGGCGGAGTTCTTCCCGAGTCAGTTCCAAAAGCGCGCTCTTTCCGCAGCGTCGCATTCCCGTGATAATTTTCACCACAGGTTTATCCATGAAATCCCGAATTTCCTGCATATATCGTTCCCGCTGAATCATGGTAGCTCACCTCACAATTTTTCTCTTATTATAGAAAAGTCGGAAGAAAAATTCAAGAGTTTCTCTTACAAAAGAAATTTTCAGAATTTGTCGCAAAAATTTCTTTCATGATGTAATTTATAAAGGGTGGATTACACCACCGAAAAT
>FR893740.1 GCA_000435395.1 Firmicutes bacterium CAG:94 | reverse complement strand
GGCGCGAATTGAGAGCCCAGGCACTGGGCAGAAAGGAACGACGCATCACTATGCTAGAACTACAACACATCTCCTGGACCGCCCCCGGCGGCAGCCAGGTTGTGCGGGACGTGAGCTTCTCCGTGCCCGAGGGGAAATTGACGGTCATCACCGGCCCCAACGGCGGCGGCAAAACTACCCTCGCTAAGCTTATCGCCGGCATCGAAACACCCGACAGCGGCAAAATACTCCTGGACGGCCAGGACATCACCCCCCTGGACGTCACCCAGCGGGCACGGGCTGGGGTCAGCTTCGCCTTTCAGCAGCCTGTGCGGTTTAAGGGCTTTACCGTACGCCGCCTGCTGGAGCTGGCCGCCGGCAAGCCCCTGCCTGCCTCCGGCGTCTGCGAAATGCTGGGCCGGGTGGGCCTGTGCGGCCGGGAATACCTGGATAGAGAGGTGGACGCCACCCTCTCCGGCGGGGAGATGAAGCGCATCGAAATCGCCACGGTGCTGGCCCGCCACACCAAGCTCTCCCTGTTCGACGAGCCCGAGGCCGGCATCGATTTGTGGAGCTTTACCAACCTCATCGACGTGTTCCAGAGCCTGCGGGGCCGGCTCAACGGCACCTTGCTCATCATCTCCCACCAGGAGCGGATTCTGCAAATCGCCGATGAAATCGTCATCATCTCCGGCGGCCAGCTGCAAGAGAAGGGCCCCGCCGGGGACATTTTGCCCAAGCTCATGGAGGGCAGCGCCTCCTGCGGGGGCTGTGTGAAAAGGGAGGCGGTGTTCTCGTGAAAAGCATCACAGAGGAATTGTTGAAACTTGTGTCCGACTGGAAGGGCGGCTTCACCGGAGCTTTCAACATCCGGGAGGACGGCGGCTGCGCCGGGCGGCAGTCCACCGAGCACATCAAAATCGAGCCGAAACAGGACTTGCCCGGCCTGGATATCCACATTTTGCCCGGAACAAAAGGGGAGAGCGTGTCCATCCCCGCCTGCGTCACCCACGGCGACGTGGACGACCTGGTGTACAACGACTTCTACGTGGGCGCCTGGGCCGACGTGACCATCGTGGCCGGGTGCGGCGTCCACACGGAAAACGGCGAGCCCGCCCGGCACAACGGCATCCACCGGTTCTTCCTGGAGGAGGGCGCCCGGGTGAAGTACATCGAAAAGCACGTGGGCACCGGCCAGGGCGAGGGCATCCGCTCCATCGACCCGGTGACGGAGTGCCATTTGCAGGCCGGCGCCGTGCTGGAGATGGACACCTCCCAAATCGGCGGGGTGGACCGCACCACCCGCAAGACAAAGGCCACCTTGGGGGAGAAGGCCAAGCTGGTCATCCGGGAGCGGCTGCTCACCGAGGGGCGGCAGCAGGCCTACACGGACTTTGAGGTGGTGATGGACGGCGAGGGCGCCTCCACAGACCTGGTGAGCCGCTCGGTGGCCCGTGGGGACTCCTACCAGGCGTACCGGAGCAAGATCACGGGGAACGCGGCCTGCGCGGGGCACTCGGAGTGCGACGCCATCATCGCGGAGAACGGCCGGGTAGACGCGGCGCCGGAGCTTTCGGCGAACCACGGGGACGCGGCGCTGATACACGAGGCGGCCATCGGCAAGATAGCGGGGGAGCAGATACTGAAGCTGCGCACCCTGGGCCTGACGGAGGAGGAGGCCGAGGAGAAGATCGTGGAGGGGTTCCTAAGCTGAGCCCAGTGCCTGGGCTCTCAATTCGCGCCT
>FR893739.1:33928-38267 GCA_000435395.1 Firmicutes bacterium CAG:94 | reverse complement strand
GTCCATGGAGGGCGCGGTGGCGGCGATGACATAGGGAATGCCGGTGCGGGCGCTGACATACTTGGTCACGTCGTTGAGTGTGCCGGAGCCCACCGCCAGCAGCATGTCGTCCTGGCTGGTCATGGCGGCCAGCACAGAGCCCAGGGCGTACTCGTTGGGCACCAGGGGCGTCTCCGTCTGGAACACCCGCTTGTGATAGGCCAGGCCCGCCTGGTCCAAAAGCTGCTCCACCTGGCGGCCGGCGGCCTCATAGGTGTAGTTGTCCGTCACCAGGAAAATGTGGCTGGCGCCCAAATCCCGCAAAATGCCGGGCAGCTCCTGGATGACGCCGCTGCCCACCCGGATGGCCTGGATGTCCACCTTGTGGGACTTGCCGCAGGCGCAGGAATACTCCATCCCCGCCCACTGGGAGATGGGGCGGTCTAAGATACTTGCCATGGGAAACTCCTCCTCGTTGTATGATACAGGGTAACTCTCAAGTTTTTCTGGGATGCTTCAAGTTTTGGTTTGGAACACGTGGTGGCACTTTTGGCAGGTCACCTGGATTTTCCCCCGGCCCCGGGGCGCCCGCAGCTTCTGCTTGCACTGGGGGCAGCGGAAGTATTTGTAGGTGTTCCTTTCCCGAAAGCGGGTGCGCTGGAATGTAAACCACTTCTCAATGGGCGTCCAGAACCGCAAAAAGCCGTAGTACTCCCGCTGCCGGGCGGCGTGGTTGCGGGAGAACATGCGGAAGAGGACGTAGATGAAAATGGCGTCAGCAACCAGGGAAATGGGCCAGAAAAAGGCCCCCGCGAAAGAGATGACCAGCGCGATGACCAGCAGGAACAGGCTGAATTTGTCCCCGCCGTAGCGGCCGTACATAAATTGCTGGAACTTTTGAAACAGCAACAGCGACACATCCTTTCAACATCGGCGGCAGGGCAAAGCCCCGCGCCCTCCTTTTCAGTATACCGTTGCGCCCGAAAATTTTCAACGGGCAGGGGCAAGCCTTTACGATAAATTTACATTTGCAAAATCCCTTGGAATGGGCCTGGCAAGGTGGTATACTTTAAATATACCGCCCGGTATGGGCACACGTAAGGAGGAATAACCATGCGTTATCGGGAACTGGGCCGCACCGGCCTGCAGGTCAGTGAGATAGGCCTGGGCGCCGAGTGGCTGGAGCGCCACAACCAGGAAGAGGTCACGGCCGTCATCCAGCGGTGCGAAAGCTATGGCATCAACATCCTGGACTGCTGGATGTCCAACCCAGAGGTGCGCACCAAAATCGGCAACGCCATCCAGGGCCACCGGGAGAAGTGGATTATCCAGGGGCATTTTGGCTCTACCTGGGAGAACGGCCAGTATGTCCGCAACAAGGAGCTGTCCGCCGTGAAGCCTGCCTTCCAAGATCTTTTGGACCGCTTGCAAACCAACTACATCGATTTGGGTATGATCCATTTTGTGGACACCGAGGAGGATTTCCACAAGGTGTTCGAGGGGCCGCTGCTTCAATATGTAAAAGAACAAAAGGCCAAGGGCGTCATCCGGCACATCGGCATGAGCACCCATAACCCCAAGACCGCCAGGCTGGCGGCCCTTTCCGGGGAGATTGAGATGATTCTTTTCAGCGTGAACCCTGCCTTTGACCTGCTGCCAGAGAACGACAACCTGGACGCTTACTTTGAAGCGGTTACCTATACCGAAGGTTTGGGCGGCATTGACCCTGTGCGGGAGGAGCTGTACAAGCTCTGCGAGCAGCGGGGCGTGGGCCTCACGGTGATGAAGGGCTACGCAGGCGGCCGGCTGTTCGACGCCCGCACCTCCCCCTTTGGGGTGGCCTTGACGCCGGTGCAGTGCATCCACTACGCCCTGACCCGCCCGGCGGTGGCCAGCGTCCTGGTGGGCTACGACACCCCGGAGCACGTGGACGCCGCCGTGGCCTATGAGACCGCCACCGAGGAGGAGCGGGACTACGCCAGCGTGCTGGCCAAAGCGCCCCATCACGCCTATGGCGGCCAGTGCACCTACTGCGGCCACTGCGCCCCCTGCCCGGCGGGCATTGATATCGCCATGGTGAACAAGCTCTACGATTTGGCCACCATGCAGCCGGAGGTCCCCGCCACGGTGAAGGCCCACTACGGCGCCCTGTCCGCCACGGCCGCGGACTGCATCGCCTGCGGCGGCTGCGAGACACGCTGTCCCTTTGGGGTGCCTGTGGTGGAGCGCATGGAAAAGGCCAAGGCGCTGTTTGGGTGAGCCCAGCCCGCGCATAGCGGGGAGAAAGCGGCGCATACTAGAGGGCGTGACCAGGTTTTCTCAAAAAATGAGAATTGTTCGCAAAAATTCCCTTGACTTTTGATAACACAAGGGGTATACTGTAGCTAGAACCCCCGGAGACAGGGGGAAGTACGGATATTCTTTGAAGGAGGAACAGACCATGCCAGAACTGAAGGGCTCTAAGACCGAGGCCAATTTGATGACCGCTTTTGCCGGGGAATCCCAGGCGCGGAACAAGTACACCTACTACGCTTCCAAGGCCAAGAAGGACGGCTATGTGCAGATTGCCGCCATCTTTGAGGAGACAGCCAACAACGAGAAAGAGCACGCCAAAATGTGGTTTAAGCTCCTCCATGGGGGCATTGGCGACACGGTGGACAACCTGAAAGACGCCGCCGCCGGCGAGAACTACGAGTGGACCGACATGTACGCCGGTTTCGCCAAGACCGCCCGGGAAGAGGGCTTTGACCACATCGCCGATCTGTTCGAGGGCGTGGCCAAAATTGAGAAGGAGCACGAGGAGCGCTACCTCAAGCTGGTGAAGAACCTGGAGGAGGGCCTGGTCTTCTCCCGGGACGGCGACGTGATTTGGCAGTGCGCCAACTGCGGCCACATCGTCATCGGCAAGAAGGCCCCCGAAGTCTGCCCCGTGTGCGCCCATCCCCAGGCCTACTTCCAGATTAAGGCCGAGAACTATTGATTTGAAAAGCTGGAAAAATCCTCCCAGGCTCCCTGGGGGGATTTTTGTCTTTCCTGTGGTCAGCTTGGGAAAGCGGCATGCGGCGGCGAAAGGGGAGGTGGAGGAATATGAAGCGGTGCGCGGCGTTGTTTTTGACAGTGCTGCTGCTTTGCGGCGTGTTGACGGGGTGTGCCCCGCGGCCGGAAAAAGGGCAGGCCTTGGTGGAGGAAAGGGGCGTCAAAGTCACCTACACCGGCATGGAGCAGGCGGAGGACGGCGATGTGGCATTGCACCTGGCGGTGGAGAACAACAGCGGCCAGCCCATTGTGGTCAACGTCCAGGAGTTCTCCGCCAACCGGTGCCAGATGGCCGCCTCTTTCGCCAGCGAGGTGGCTGCCGGGGAAACGTCCCACGCTGTTCTGACAATTCCCGCCGGGGAGTTGGAGCGGTACGGCTTGGACACCGTGGAGGAGGCGTCCTTTTTCCTGGTGGTGTTCCACGGGGACACCCTGGAGCGCATCCTGACAACAGAACAGCTGCATGTGGATTTGTGAGGGAATTCCCTGCCGGGCGGCGGGGGATTTTTTCTTGTCCAAAGGTCTTGCAATTTGCGAACGCACGTTCTATAATAAAACAAACGCACGTTCGGAACAGAGGAAAAGGGGGCGGCACTTTTGGAAAACGGCATCCTGCACGTGGACATGAACAACTTCTACGCCTCGGTGGAGACGTTGTTTGCGCCTCAGTACAAGGACGTGCCCATGGCTGTGGCCGGGGACAAGGAGAGCCGCCACGGCATCATCCTGGCCAAAAACATGTTGGCAAAGAGCATGGGCGTCCAGACAGCGGAGCCCATCTGGCAGGCCAAGCGCAAGTGCCCAAATTTGCAGCTGGTGCCGCCCCACCGGGAGCGGTACTTGCAGTATTCCCGCATGGCCCAGGAAATCTACTACCGCTTCACCGACCAGGTGGAGGCCTTCAGCCTGGACGAGTGCTGGCTGGACGTCTACGGCAGCGAGAGGCTCTTCGGCGACGGGGAGCAGATTGCCCAGCAAATCCGCCGGGCGGTGAAGGAGGAGCTGGGCCTTACCGTGTCCATTGGGGTGTCCTACAACAAGGTGTTCGCCAAGCTGGGCAGCGATTACAAAAAGCCCGACGCCGTCACCGTCTTTGGCAGGGAGCAGATGGAGTCCGTCATCTGGAAGCTGCCCGCCCAAGCTTTGCTGTTTGTGGGGCCCCACACGGAAAAGACCTTGGAGAAGTTCGGCATCCACACCATTGGGGACATCGCCCGCATGGAGCTGCCCGCCATGCGCCGGATGCTGGGCAAAACCGGCGAGGCCCTGTGGACCTACGCCAACGGTCTGGACCACTCCCCAGTGGCGGCAGCGGGCGCCGGGG
>FR893739.1:22297-33907 GCA_000435395.1 Firmicutes bacterium CAG:94 | reverse complement strand
GGGGAGCCGCCGAAAACCATCGGCAACAGCACCACGCTGCCCCACGATGTCACCTCCGAGGAGGAGGTGCGCCGGGTGCTTTTAGAGCTGGCGGAGTCCGTGGCCAGCCGCCTGCGCCGCCAGGGGATGAAGGCGGGGGAGGTGCAGCTCACCGTGAAGAACGGGGAGTTTCAAGAGTACCAGCGGCAGTGCCGGCTGGAGCCCGCCGTGTGCGACGCCCGCTCCCTGTACAAGGCGGCCCTGGAGCTGTACCGCAGGGAGGACCGCCGGTGGGCTGTGCGGCTGCTGGGCCTGCGGGCGGGCAAGCTGGTGGAGGCCGGCGCCGCCCAGATGAGTTTCTTTGCGAACACCCGGGACCTGGAGCGGGAGGAGCGTCTGGAAACCGCCGTGGACGCCTTGCGGGAGCGCTTTGGCGGCGGCAGCGTCCGGCGGGGCACCGTGCTGGAGAAGAAAGAGAGGGAAGGGGAGTAACGGCTTTTGCCTTTCCCCGGGAAGGATGACGTCCCATGGATATGTTCGAAAAGCTGAAAATCCTCACGGACGCGGCCAAGTATGACGTGGCCTGCACCTCTTCCGGTTCGGATAGGCGGGGGCGGCAGGGCGTGCTGGGCAACGCCGTGGCCGCGGGCATCTGCCACAGCTTTGCCGCCGACGGCAGGTGCATCTCTCTTTTAAAGGTGCTCCTGTCCAACGACTGCGCCTTTGACTGCGCCTACTGCGTCAACCGGCGCTCGGCGGAGTGCCGGCGGGCCACCTTCACCCCAGAGGAGCTGTGCTCCTTGACCATGGAATTTTACCGCCGCAACTACATCGAGGGGCTGTTTTTAAGCTCGGCCGTGGTGGGCAGCCCCGACGCCACCTGCGAGCGGATGCTGGCGGTGCTGAAAACCCTGCGGGAGCGGTGCCGCTTTGGCGGGTACGTCCATGTGAAGGCCATCCCGGGGGCCTCCCCGGAGCTGACCTACCAGCTGGGCCTGTACGCCGACCGCATGAGCGTGAACATCGAGCTGCCCAGCCAGCAGAGCCTAAAGCTGCTGGCCCCCCAAAAAAGCAAGGAGAAAATCCTCTCGCCCATGGGGCTTATCCGGGACAGCATCCAGGAGAACAGCCACGCCCTTTCCACCTACCGCCACGCGCCCCAGTTCGTCCCTGCGGGGCAGTCCACCCAGATGATTGTGGGCGCCACTCCGGAAAGCGACCGGCAGATTCTCCGCCTGACTGAGGGGCTGTATCACAAGTACGGGCTGAAGCGGGTGTTCTTCTCCGCCTATATGCCCGTGGTCAGCGACAGGAACCTGCCCGCTTTGGGCACGCCCCCGCCTCTGCTGCGGGAGCACCGGCTGTACCAGGCGGACTGGCTGCTGCGGTTCTACGGCTTTTCCGCCGGGGAGATTTTAGACGAGGACGCCCCCAACTTCGACCCCCTGCTGGACCCCAAGTGCGGCTGGGCCGTGCGCCACATGGAGCACTTCCCCGTGGAGGTGAACAAGGCCCCCTATGAGATGCTGCTGCGGGTGCCGGGCATTGGGGTGAAAAGCGCCCAGCGCATCCGGGCGGCCAGGCGGTACGCCAAGCTGGGCTTTGCGGATTTGAAAAAGCTGGGGGTGGTGCTGAAGCGGGCGCGGTTTTTCCTCACCTGCCAGGGGAAGAGCCTGTCGCCCCTGCCCACCGACGACCCCGCGGTGATTGCCGGCGCCATCCGGGAGGGCAGCGCCTTTCACCGCACCCAGCTGCCCGGGAAGGAGGGCGGGGGCCTTTTGCTGGACCAGCCGGAGCAGCTCTCCCTATTTTCCCCCACAAAGGAGGACCATGTGCAATGCCTGACCGGTCAACTGTAATCTACCGTTACGACGGCTCCTACCAGGGCTTCCTCTGCTGCGTGGCCCAGTGCTTCCAGGACAAGGCGCTGCCAGTGTCCATCCGCCCCTACGACGAGGAGCAGCAAAGCCTCTACGGCAGCAAAGACATTCCCACCCGCCTAGAGCTGGCCCAGCGGGTGGAGCGCTCCATCCCCCGGCGGATTTCCCCCCAGGCCCTGCGCCTGGTGCGGGAGGGGTTCCTCACCACGCTGCCGGAGCGGGAGATGGCCCTGCTGCGCTTTTTGCTGCTGGGCTACAAGTACGGGTCCCCCGTAACCCGGATGACCACCCACCCCGCGGTGCACGCCTTGGAGAAGGCCGTGCTGGCCTTGAACAACGAGGCCCACCATGTGCTGGAGTTTTTGCGCTTTGCCGACTGCGGGGAGTTTTTGGCGGCTAAAATCCAGCCCCAGGGCAAGGTGCTCCCCTTGGTGGCGCCCCACTTCTGCGACCGCCTCCCCAGCGAGAGCTTCATGATTTACGACGGCGCCCACGGCATGGGGTTCCTCCACCGGGCGGACACGCCGGGGGAGTTCTTCCAGGCGGACCAGGTGGAGCTGCCCTCCCCCAGCCAGGCGGAACTGCGCTGGCAAAACCTGTGGAAGGTGTTCTACCGCACCATCGCCGTGGAGGGCCGGGAGAACCCCCAGCTGCGGCGGCAGCTGTGCCCCAAGCGCTATTGGCCCCTGATGACCGAGCTGGGGGACGCCAGCTGAACCGGCAGCCAGTGCCCCGTCTCTGCGGCCGACTGCCCATAGGAGGATTTTCCGGCAAACTAAAAAGAGGAGCTTCGCGGCTCCTCTTTTTGCTTATTCATAGTCCTCAATGCGCCATTCGTCGTGCCAGTCCAGATAGGGCCTGTCCCCCTCAAAGCGGAAGGGCAGCCAGACGTAGTCCGCGATGGAGGTGTCCCGCTCCCTGTCCCCGGCAGGGCGCTGGATGCCGTACCTCTCCGCCAGGGCGGGGATTTCCTCCCGCCTGCCCTGGAACAGGTACTCGAACATCTCCCGGGTGAAGTCGTAGGGCACGTCCATGTCCTGGGGGCACCAGCGGTCCGCCACGGCGATGTACAAATCCTTTTTGCCCACCACCTGGAACACTGACGAAATCTGGGAGTGGAAGGAGGTGTGGCTGGGGTCGGTGGGGTGGGGGTCCCCCAGCACGGTGTAGGGGCCGTGCCAGGTGTCGGCTATGGCCACCTCCGAGGGGTTGGGCAAATAGCCCGTGGTGCCGCTGGTGACCAGGTAGTGCTTGCCCTTGCGGCAGAAGTGGGCCGTGGCCTCCCGCACATAGGGCGGGCCGGCATGGGGGAAGTGGGTGCTGTAGTAGCCGGTGACGTCGGTGTAGTCGTCGGTGAGGTCGGCGCAGATGGTCTCCGAATGGACCCGCTCAAAATAGTAGTAGGCCTTGCCGTCCGGGGCCACCGCAAGGTCGAAGTCCCCGGCGCTCATGCCCAGGGGGCGCAGGCCCTCCCGCACCTTGGTGTAGGGGCCCAAAATGTGGTCCGCCGTCAGCACGGTCTCCGTCTGGGTCTTGTCCCGGTTCATGATTTTCAGCCAGCAGACAAACTTTTTCGTGCGCTGGTTGTAGAGGATGTGGGGCCTGTCCATGCTGGCGCTGGGGTGCAGGGAGGAGTTGGGGTCCTCTGGCTCCGGGGGGATGATAAGTCCCTTGTCCTCCCAGTTGTACAAGTCGGTGGAGGCGTAGCACCGCACGCCCCAGTGCCAAATGCCGTTTTTGCCGTCGGTTTTTTCCTTGTTTTCCCCATACCAATAATAGGTGCCGTCCAGGTACATCACAGAGCCGCCGTGGGCCTGGATGCGCTTGCCCTGGGTGTCCAGCCAGGGCTGGCCGGGGCGGATGGAGCTGGCAGGTGTGTTCATGTGAGATTCCTCCTGTGGCGGCCGTTTGCAAGGCAGCCGGATTTTTCCTTTTATAATGAAAAGGGCCGCCCTGGGGCAGCCCTTGGGCTTATTTCTTTTTCCGCTCGTCCGAGGGGGAGATACCCATGCACCGCCGGTAGACCTGGGAGAAGTAGGAGAAGTTGTCGTACCCCAGCCGGGAGGCGATGACGCTGACAGGCAGCTGGGTGGTGGTCAGCAGCAGCCGGGCGGCCTCCATTTTCCGCTGGAGGATGTACTCCTTTAAGGAGGTGCCCGTCTCGCTTTTAAACAGCCGGGAGAGGTAGTCCCCGTTCATAAACAAGGCGGTGGCCACGTCGTTGACGGTGAGGGACTGGTCCAGGTTGTCCTCCACGTAGCCTCGTATCTGCTCCACCAGCTTTTTCTCGTTGTCCGAGGGCTGCCCCGCCTGGGGGAAGCACTCCACCAAGGTGCGCAAAGCCGCCTGGATTTCCTGGAGGGAGCCCGCCTTGTCCCCCTGCTCAATGGCCTGGAGCAGGTCGTGGGAATCCATCTCCTTGGCCAAGGCGGCGTTTAGGGCCGCCTGCTGGAATTGAATCCAGAAGTTCCGCAGGGCCCGCTGGTCGATTTCCCCCGTCTCCACCAAGGTGTCCAGATAGGCCAGGGCCTCTTCCAGCACCGTGGGCCCCAGCCCCTGGGAGAGGAGCAGCCCCCAGCGGCGCAGCTGGGTGGTGTCCAAAAACTTCTCCATGTGCAGCTTGTCCCGGTGCTGGGTGGGGCAGAAGATGCCGCTTTCCCGCAGCACGTTGTTTTGCTTGGCGTCCAGCAGCAGCGCGGACTGGCTGTTGATTTCCTTTAGGGGAATCACCGGGCTGACGTAAAAGGCCAGGTCGCATGGCATGTGCTGGGAGATGGCCAAGTAGGCCTTGTTCAAGGGGGCCAGCAGCGTGTTGGTGTCGGGAAAGTCCCCCTGGGGAGCGTAGATAAACCAGCCCAGGGAGGTGCGGTCGATGGAGAAGGGCAAAATGCCGCACTGGGCGTCCTCGTACACCTCGTTGACCATGTTGTTCAGGGCGTAGACCCAATCCTGGGTGGGCCAGGGCTCGGCGTGCCAGCGCAGCAGGTGGCCCCAGATGACAAAGCACTGGCTTTCGGGGCGCAGGTCGCGGCCCAGCTTTTGCAGCACGCTTTGCAAAGCGCTGATGGAAAGCTCCTTGCCGGCGCTCCAGTCGCTGAACAAATTCTGGAACAAAGCGGCCTCCTGGCTTTTGGCGATGGCGCCGTAGTGGAGCAGCTCCTTCACGGCGCTGGTGTCCTTCACCCGGGCGATGGCCCTGGCCACCGTGGCCTGGATTTCATCGTAGCGGGCGGGCTGCAGAATGTAGTCGAAGCAGTTCAGCTGGATGGCCTCCTTGGCGTAGAGGAAGTCCGCGTGGGAGGTGAGGAACACGCAGACAAAGTCCATGTTGCGGTTCCTGGCCCAGCGCAGCAGGGAGAGGCCGTTTTCCCCGGGCATTTCAATGTCGCACAGAAGGATGTCCACGTGCTCTTCCTGGAGGATGATTTTGGCCTGGGCAGCGTTGGTGGCGGTGCGGATGGAGCTGACCTCCAGGGCGTCCCAATCCAGGCCGGAGATAAGCCCGCTGAGAATGCGGATTTGGTCGTCTACAAGCAAAACGGTCATGTTGATATGCCTCCCGTGTTTTCGTCACGTTCAATGGGTAAGAACAGCTCCACGCAGGCGCCGCCTGTCAGGTTGCGGAACAGCACCGTTGCCGTGGGGCCGTAGAGCAGCCGCAGCCTGTGGCGGATGTTGGAGATGCCCACATGCTGGTCGGTGTAGATATTTCCCTCTTGGGCGGGGGAGTTCAGCTCATGCAACGCCTCGGCGGAAAAGCCGCCGCCGTTGTCGCTGATGGAGATGTACAGGTAGCCGCCCTCCCCGGGGAGGGTGGTGCACTTGATGCGGATTTCCAAGGGGGAATCCTGGCGCTGGGAGTGTTTGAAGGAGTTCTCCACAAAGGTGAGCAGGCTCAAAGGCGGCACCAGCAGGTGAGAGGTCTCCGCGTCCAAAAGCAGGTGCAGCTGGGGCGGGTACTCCGCCCCGGCCCGCTGGATGCGCACGTAGCTTTCCACCGAGGCCAGCTCCGCCTCCAAGGTGACCAGCTTGCTGTCGTCCTTAAAGATGCTGCGCAGGTAGGTGGAGAGGTCCAGCACCAAATCTTGGATGGCACCGTACTTTTCCTCCTCTGCCAGGGAGTACACCAGGTTCAGGCTGTTTAAGAAGAAGTGGGGCCGTATCTGCAAGTGCAGATATTGCAGGTGGGCGTGCTGGGCCGCCAGGCGCTGCTCGTAGGAGTCTATCTTCTGCTGGCGGATGGTGTCCAGCATGGCGTTCACCGTCTGGGCAATCTGGTTGACCTCTTGGATGCAGGAGTCCTGGGGCACCCGGATTTCCGTGTCCCCGTCCTGAATGGAGCGGATGGTCTGGGTCAGGCTGCCCACAGGCTCCAGCAGGCTGCGGTGGAGGATAAGCCAGCACAGGGGGATGGACGCCAGCAGCACCAGGGTGATGGCAAGCAGCAAAATTTGGATGGGGCTCAGCTGCTCCCAAAAGCTTTGGGCCGGGCTGGCGTATTGGATGAACCCCATATCCCGGGAGAGGGGCAGGGAGGTGAGCTCATAGCGCTGCCCGTCCTCGGTGCGCAGGAACCGCTGGCCCCCTTGGGCGCCGGCGGCGGGGAGTTCCTCCCCGCCAAGGGAGGCTGGGGGATAGTAGGGGGCGCCATCCAGCTGGGTGAAGTAGATGTACTCGTTCTCCCCCAGGCCCACGCTGTCCAACGAGGCGGGGTCTACCATGGCGGCAATCACCGTGTGACGGTATACATATATAAAGAACTGCACGGTCCGGTCGGAGAGCTCCACCTTGGTCCACATGGCAACCGTCTTGTTGGAAAGGGAGGCCGTCTCCACCACGTTCCACAGGTGGCTGATATCCCCTAGGTCGTAAGAATCCAAATAGGTGAGCCGGTGGTAGTCGTAGGGGCGGGAATAAAAGAAAAACGCCTCTACCATGTCATAAGCCTGCAAAAAAGTGCGGCATTGCTCAGAGAGCTGATAGGCGGCCAGGTGGGTGTTGGTAAGGGAATCGGAAAAAGTGGCGGCGCTAAAGTTGGAATCCATGGCGATGGACTCGGAGAGAAACGTCTCCACGATCTCCAAAGTTTCCTCCCACTGTATCTGGTACATACGCAGCGTGTTCTCCCGGGATTCCCGCAGGGAGGCCTGTTCTTGAAACACGGTATAGCTGTCAAAAATGATAACAGCGATAAACAGCGGGATAACAATTACCGTTAAAGAGAGCATCGCGGTGCCGCGAAAGGAAACAGCTTTGCGCTTTTTGAACAAATGCCCCATCTGCCCCATCAGTCAAGCCTCCTTTTTAGCGATTATATCATAAAGCCGGGACGCTGTAAAGCCAAATAGGGCAATTTGTGGTCGGAAAATCAACATACAAAAGTCGGATTCTCAACATTCATTTTTGAACAGAATGTGAATGTAGTAGGATTCTCAACAGCCGAAAACGGAAAATTGATAGAAACATTGCCTAGGCAAACGTTATAATATTTGTAACTTCCATGAAAAACTTTGGAAGGATGAAAGGAGTCGAGGTAAAAATGACTAAACTGTGGAGACGGGCTGCTGCCATTCTGATGGCCGGCCTGTTGACCGTCGGCATGGCTGCTTGCAGCGGCGGCGGGAACAACTCCAGCACCGCAGAAAATGGCGGTACTTCCAGCTCTGCCGAGGGCGGCGGTACTGCCGAGGGCGATTCTGTTGACATGGGCGACTATCAGCCCGTTGGCAGCACCGATACCAGCGAAGTGACCAAACTGGTGGTTTGGAACACTGGTTCCGCTGAAACCGAGGACTGCAACGAGGTTGCCGCTGCTGTCAGCGACATCACCCGCGATCTGATTGGCGTTGAGGTGGAGCTGATCCGCGGCCAGGACAACGACCAGATCAACCTGGCCCTGTCCTCCGGCGAAGTGATCGACCTGCTCAACTACAACAACCTGTCCGGCCAGCTGTCCACCTGCGTGCGCAATTCCTGGGCTACCGCCCTGGATGACCTGGTGCAGATTTGGGGCCAGGGCGCTCTGGAAGTGATCAACCCCACCGACTTGGAGGCCAACTACTTCAGCGGTGTGCTGTACTCTCTGCCTGACCAGAAGGACACCTCCCGCAACAGCGGCTTCTCCATGCGGAAGGACATCGTGGACGAGCTGGGCATCACGGTTCCCGAAGTGGGCACTTGGGATGACATGCACGACATTCTGGTGCAGGTCCACGAGGCTTATCCCGATATGTATCCTGTGGTTTCCACTTGGGCCGGCGGCGGCTACCAGGAAACCCTGCCCATCGACCCCCTGGACGACAGCCTGGGTGTTCTGGAGAACATCATCGAGTCTGACAGCACTGAGGTCGTCAGCCTGCATGCCACCGACAGCTACCGCGAGTACTGCGAGCGGATGTATCAGTGGAACCAGGAAGGCCTGATCATGCCTGACATCACCACCAGCACCGAGAACAACCTGCTGGCTGGCAACGGCTTCGCTATGATCGAGAACTGGAAGCCCGGCAAGGAGTACGAGAACTACAAGTCCACCGGCAAGGAAGTTGTCTTCATGAAGCTGCACGAAGACAACATCAAGTACACCGGCTGCGCCAACGGCAACTCCTTCATTATCCCCTGGAGCTCCGAGAACCCCGAGAAGGCTATGATGCTGTGGGATCTCATGTACACCAACGCCGAAGTGTCCAACCTGTTCATCAACGGCATCCAGGGCAAGCATTGGGATTACACCGATGACACCGAGACCTTCATCAACACTCCCGACGGTGTTGACCCCAACACCAGCGGTTACTCCTCTGTGGACTGGTCTTGGCCCAACCAGCGCATCACCCCCGTGTGGGAAGGCAACGAAGCCGACCTGTGGGAGCAGCTGGAAGAGTTCAACACCACCGGTGTTGTCAGCCCCGCTATGGGCTTCTCTTGGGACTCCAGCAGCGTGCAGAACCAGGTCACCTCTGTGAACAACGTTATTTCTGAGTACAACAACGCTCTGCGCTGGGGCACCATGGATCCCTCTAACATCGACCAGCTCAACGCTGACCTGGAAGCTGCCGGTATCAACGAAATCGTTGCTGAGAAGCAGCGCCAGCTGGATGAGTTCTTGGCTTCCAAGGGCGATTCCGCTGAGGACAGCGACGCTTCCGAAGTTTCTTCTGAGGCTGCCGAGTAAGCTTTTGCCTAACTCGTAACAAAGTACATTTGGAAAAAAGGCGGGTGCGGGAGATTGCCCGGCCCGCCTTTTTCCAAAAATAAAAACATTTTAAGAGGAGGCATGTATATGAAGAGAGTCGGAAAAACGCTAAAGCGTTTCTGGCCCCTCTACTTGATGTTCTTGCCCGGCGCTGTCTATCTGTTTATCAACTGTTACATCCCCATGTTTGGTATTCAGATCGCCTTCCGCACCTATAATGCCAGAGATGGTATTTACGGGAGCCCCTGGTGTGGGATGGAGAACTTCGAGTTCCTTTTCCGTACGGATGACGCCTGGATTATGACGCGGAACACGTTGCTGTACAACTTCGTGTTCATTGTGCTGGGCACAGTGCTGGCTATCGCCGTGGCCATCATCCTCAACGAGGTGAAGAGCAAGGGCGCCAAGCAGCTGTACCAGACCATTATCTTGATTCCCTACCTGATTTCCATGGTTATCGTCAGCTATTTGGCTTTCGCTTTCCTGAGCACCAGCAACGGCTTCATCAACCATGGTATCTTGGAGCCCCTGTTTGGCGAGAATGCCGCCATCGACTGGTATAACGAGCCCAAGTATTGGCCGGTTATCCTGGTGATTATCAACATCTGGAAGGGCCTGGGCTACAACATGATTCTGTACTATGCCACCATTTGCGGCATTGACCACAGCCTGTATGAGGCCGCTGTGGTGGACGGTGCCAACCGTTGGCAGCAGATTTGGAACATCACGTTGCCCAGCCTGAAGTCCACCATCATCATCCTGACCCTGATGGCCCTGGGCGGCATCTTCCGTTCCGACTTCGGCCTGTTCTATCAGGTGCCCCAGAACTCTGGCCCCCTGATCAATGTAACCCAGACCATTGATACATACGTGTATCGTGGCTTGATGACAACGAGCAACATCGGCATGTCCTCCGCTGCAGGCGTGTACCAGTCTATCGTGGGCTTCATCCTTGTGGTTTCCGCGAACCTGGTCGTCCGCAAGCTGGACAGTGACAGTGCGCTGTTTTAAGAAGGAGGTAGCAGAAAATGGTAGAAAAAGGAAAAGGCTTCCAAATTTTCGCCAATGTCTTGCTGGCCCTTCTCAGCATTTGCGCAGTGGCTCCTTTTATCCTTTTGATTATGTCGTCCTTTACGGATGAACAGGTTCTGATTAGCAACGGTTATAGTTTCTTCCCGGCTAAGTTCAGCACCTACGCTTATGAGTACTTGTTGACAGACTCCACCTCGGTTATCCGCGGTTATGGCATTTCCTTCCTGATTACCGCGGTGGGCACTGTGTGCAACTTGCTGCTCACCACCCTGTACGCCTATCCCCTCTCCCGCCGCGATTTGCCCGGCCGGAACGGGTTTGCGTTCTACCTGTTCTTCACCATGCTGTTCTCTGGCGGCTTGGTGCCCTCTTACATGATGTGGACCCAGACCTTCCACATCCGCAACACCCTGTGGGCCCTGTTGATCCCCGGCCTGATGATGGGTGCTTTCAACGTCATTATGATGCGCACCTACTTCACCCAGAACATCCCCGATGCTGTTATCGAGGCTGCCCGGATTGACGGCGCCAACGAGTTCCGCATCCTCTACGGGATTGTGCTTCCCATGGCCCTGCCCATCATTGCCACCATTGGCATGCTGGTTGGCCTGGCCTATTGGAATGACTGGATGAACGGCTTGTACTACATCAACGATGACAACCTGTACAGTATCCAGGTGCTGCTGCAGAAGATCCAGCGTAACTTGGACCAGCTGCGTCAGCAGGCCCAAGGCGGCGGCAACATGAACGCTGCGGAGCTGCCCTCTACGGCTGTGCGTATGGCCTTGACTGTGATGGGCGTGCTGCCTATCATGGTGATTTACCCCTTCGTGCAGAAGTGGTTCGTCCAAGGCATTGCCATTGGCGCTGTGAAGGGCTAATCGCTGGGAACGCCTACAGTTTGATGAAATTCCCTTTTTTGGGGGAAAGCCCGGATGCGCTTGTATCCGGGCTTTTCTTTATGCGAAAGAGTTTTCTGGCGAAAAGAGCCGCTCTTGACGCCCAGAAAGGGATAGGGTAAGATAATAGCAGTAAGACTTTTTAAAGAAAACAAAGGAGGAATAAACATGGATATCAACAATATCCCCAAGGAAATCTTGGACCAGATACCCCCGGAGTTTCTGGATAACCTGGACCAGCTGATGCAGGAAACCCGCAAGCCGGTCTTTGGTGAGAAAGTGATTGAGGAGCACCTGCCCGCCCTGTGCCGTCAGGCGGCCGCCGAGGGCATTGTGCTGCTGAAAAACCAGGGTGGCGCCCTGCCCCTGCAGAAGGATGCCCCCGTGGCTGTGTTCGGCCGGGTGCAGCTGGATTACTTCTACGTGGGCTACGGCTCCGGCGGCGACGTGAACCCGCCTTACACCGTCAACCTGATGGAGGGCCTGGGGAACGCCGGCGTCCAGGTGGACCAGGAGCTGGCCCAGACCTACGCCAAGTGGAGCGAGGAAAACCAGCCCTTTATGGGCTTCTGGGGCAACTGGCCCCGCTATTTTGAGGAGATGCCCCTGGAGGACAGCCAGGTGCAGGCGG
>FR893739.1:12629-22273 GCA_000435395.1 Firmicutes bacterium CAG:94 | reverse complement strand
CCCCCCAGCCGCTGCCAGACCGCCGTGGTGGTCATCGGCCGCGCCGCCGGCGAGGACCGGGAGAACACCTTGGAGCCCGGCAGCTATTACCTCACCGAGGCGGAGCGGAAGCTGCTCACCCAGGTGACAGGCGCCTTCGCAAAGACCGTGGTGCTCATCGATTCCGGCAGCATCATGGACCTGGCCTGGCTGGAGGAGTATCCCATCTCCGCCGCGCTGGTGGTGTGGCAGGGCGGTATGGAGAGCGGCAACGCTGTGGCCGACGTGCTCACCGGCGCCGTGACTCCCTGCGGCAAGCTCACCGACACCATCTCCTACCGCTATGAGGACCATCCCAGCGCCTCCAACTTCCTGGGCAACGACGCCAACGTCTACGCCGAGGACATTTACGTGGGCTACCGCTACTTCGAGACCTTCGCCCAGGACAAGGTCCAGTTCCCCTTTGGCTTTGGCCTGTCCTACACTACCTTCGCTTTGGAGAATGTCCAGGTGAAGCTGTGCGGCGACACCGTCCGGGTGAAAGCCACCGTGAAGAACACCGGCAGCTACGCCGGCAAGGAAGTGGTGCAGGTGTACGGCGCCGCGCCCCAGGGCGTTTTGGGCAAAGCTGCCCGGGTGCTGTGCGCCTATGAAAAGACCAAGCTGCTCCAGCCCGGGGAATGCCAGGTGCTGGATATGAAGTTCCCTGTGAACAACCTGGCCAGCTATGACGACTCCGGCGCCACCGGCCACAAGGACGCCTGGGTGCTGGAGGCCGGCGACTACGCCGTGTATGTGGGCTCCGATGTCCGCGCCGCCCAGAAGCAGGGCGCCGTCACTGTGCCGGAGCTGCGGGTGCTCTCCCAGCTGGAAGAGGTCTGTGCCCCGGTGGTGCCCTTTGAGCGCATGGTCAACAAGGACGGCCAGGCGGCGTACGAGCCTGTGCCCCAGGCCACCCGCTCCTTGAAGGACCGCATTGTGGAGAATATGCCCCAGGAGATTCCCTTCACCGGGGACAAGGGCATCAAGCTGCAGGACGTGGCCGACGGCCTGGCCTCTATGGAGGACTTTGTGGCCCAGCTCACCCCCGAGGACTTGGAGGCCCTCAGCCGCGGCGACTATATCATGGGCAGCTCTTTGGGCGCCCTGGGCAACGCCGGCGTGCTGGGCGGCATCACCGAGAGCCTGCGTGCCTTGGGCGTGCCCCCTGCCACCACCACCGACGGCCCCTCCGGCATCCGGCTGCAGTACTACTGCTCCTTGCTGCCCTGCGGCACGGCCCTGGCATGCGCTTGGAACCCCCAGCTGGTGGAGAGCCTTTACCAGGCCCACGGCCGCGAGATGGTGATGAAGGGCAGCGATATGCTCCTGGGCCCCGGTATGAACATCCACCGCAACCCCCTGTGCGGCCGGAACTTTGAGTACTTCTCCGAGGACCCCCTGGTAAGCGGCAAGACCGGCGCCGCCATGGTTCGCGGCCTGCAGAAGAACGGCGTCTCCGCCTGCCCCAAGCACTTTGCCTGCAACAACCAGGAGACCAACCGCGCCTACAACGATTCCCAGGTGTCCCAGCGGGCCCTGCGGGAAATCTATCTGAAGGGCTTTGAAATCTGCATCGCCGAGGGCAAGCCCCAGAATATCATGTCAAGCTACAACAAAATCAACGGCGTGTGGAGCCACTACAACTACGACCTGTGCACCACCGTGCTGCGCGGCGAGTGGGGCTACGAGGGCGTTGTCATCACCGACTGGTGGATGCGCTCCTCTCCCGACCCGGACTTCCCCGACCTGTGGGACAGCGCCTACCGCATCCGCGCCCAGGTGGACGTGCTGATGCCCGGCGCCATTGACCACGCCGGCACCCCCGACCCCTCCGCTTTGGAGTCCTACCGCAAGGGCGGCCTGACCTTGGCCGAGCTCCAGCGGGGCGCCTGCAACGTGCTGCGCTACCTCATCCGCAGCAACGCCCTGAAGCGCATGAACGCCTAAAGAAAGTATACACGCCAGAAGCCCTTTCCTTGTGGAAGGGCTTCTTTTTTTATGTTTTTTCCAGGCTTTTGAAGAAATGGCGGGCCCCCATCCCCACCGCCCACAGCGCCAGCCCGCTGGGCAGCAGCACCCAGTACACCGCCTGGGAGAACTGGTCAAACAGGAACCCATACACCACTTGGCCCAGGGGCTGGGCGCACAGGGACAGGGTGAACACACAGGACATCACCTTGCCCATGAGGCGCTCTGGGGTGCGGGCCTGGATGAGGGAGATGGCGCAGGTGGAGAACAGGCTGCACCCCAGCTGGAGGAGGAAGAACATCCCCAGCAGCACGGCGTAGCGGGCCAAGGCGCTGGCAGGCACCAGGAACGCGGACCCGCAGGGCAGCAGGCAAAGGCCGATGCCGCCCAGCACCCAGGCCAGGGAGCGCAGCCGCAGGCGTTCCCCCAGCGCCGCCACGCAGACGCCGCCCAGGATGGCCGCCACGCCCAGGGCGCTTTCCGCTGCGCCGTAGAGTTCCGCCGAGAGCCCCAGCACCGTGCGCACCAGGTAGGGGAAGCCCACCACAGCCGTCCCCGCGGCGAAGAAGCTGGCCAGCGCCGCCAGCAGCAGGAGCTTTACAATGCCCGGCTCCTCCCGCAGGAGAAAGCGCGCCCCCTGGGCCAGGTCCCCCTTGAGGATGGCGCCAAGGCTTTCCTTGGGCCTGGCGGGCTGTTCTCCCAGGCGGAGGAAGCACTCCAGCGCCGCCGTGAGGAAGAAGCAAACCGCCGTCCCCAGGAAGATGGGGGACAGGCCCACCGCGGTGTACAGCAGGCTTCCCAGAAAGGGCGTGACCAGCGAAGCCAGGGAGGAAACCTGGTTGACCAGGGCATTGCCCCGGAGCAGCTGGGATTCCTCCACCATTTGGGGGACGCAGGCTTGGACGGTGGGCGACTCAAAGGCGCCCAAGACGGAGAGAATCACCAGCAGCGCCCCGGTGAGGAAAACCCTGTCGCCCAGGGGGAAAAGGGCCATGGCCCCCAGCACCGCCAGCCCCGAGAGGGTGTCCAGGGCCACCATGATGTTCCGCCGGTTGGCCCGGTCCGCCAGCACGCCGCCCAAAGGGGAGAGCAAAATGGTGGGCACCATGGAGACGGCCAAAATCCCCGCGAAGGTGGCGGCGGAGCCGGTTTCCTCCAGCACGAACATGGAGAGGGCAAACCGCAGGGTGTAATTTCCCAGCAGCGAGCTGGCCTGCCCCAAAAGGAGCAAGGTGAAGTTCCGGGTGAACAGCTGCTTCATGGCCGCACTCTCCCCAACAAGGCGGTAAGCCCTCCAGCTAGCAGGAAAGCCGCCAGCCACGCCACAACAGTTTTGCCCTTTCCAAGGCTCCACAGCGCCAGGCCCAGCCCCGCCCAGGAAAGAAGGGGGCGCCCCTCCCGGGTGCGGGTGAGGCGTTTCTCCCACCTGCCCGCGGCACTGTCCATCCATCGTACTGCTTGCCGTTCTGTCATACGAACACCTCCAAGAAGCTTTAATACCTACCGAATGAATGTAAACTCCCAAAAATAAGCTGCCTTGCGGCAGGCTTATGAAAAATCGGGCATTTGGTCGAAGAACTGGTCCACCACCGCCTGGATGCTCTCGTCAAACAGGGGCACGCCCATGTGCTCCAGCATCTCCCCCAGGAAGGTGAACTTCCGCTTCATCTCCTCCTTGGTGGCGGGGAATAGGCTGGGCATCAGCCACAGGCTGGTGAGCACCGGCAGCAGCTCGGCAATCTCCCGGGGATACTCTGTGTGCAAAGAGCCGTCCCGGTTGCCCTCCTCCAGCAGCTCCAAAAAGTAGGGGGTGAGGACGCGCCGGTTGGAATCTATCATCTCCACCAGCAGCCGGGGGTTTTTATGCAGGGGCAAGGATTGCAGGGTCAGGTTGGTGCGGGAAGCGTCCGCCTGGTTCAGCCGCACGGCTTCCCGCAGTTTTTCCAGGCCGTTTAAGTCGCCGCGCTGTTTTACGGCTTCAAAGGGGTTGTTCTGGAAAAACATCCGGTCGCCCACCTTGTCCAGAATCTCCTCTTTGGATTTGAAGTGGTGGTACACCGCCCCTTTGGTCAGCCCGCCCAGCTGGTCCACAATGTCCTGGATGGTGGTGTTGTCATAGCCCTTTTCCAAAAAGAGCCGCTGGGCAGCCTCTAAAATCCGTTCTTCTGTGACCTCGGGGTATTTGTTCCGGGCCATGGGAAACCTCCTTTTCATTCGGTTGGTATGTTTTGAGTATACAAGACCGCGGCAAGCTTGTCAAGGATAGATTCTTGCGGTATGTAAAATTAACTTTCTTGGGGCAGCTGCTCCTTCAGGCACCGCAGGAAGGTGTCCGCCGCCTTGGTGAACACCTGGTACTTCTTCCACACAATGGCGGCGGTGGCCTCCATCCCAGGGGAGAGGGGCCGGAAGCACAAGTCCGTGCCCTCTGTGTGGATGAGCTTGTCCAAGGTGAGGGCGTAGCCCAGGCCCTCGTCCACCAGCAGGGAGGCGTTGTACACCAGGTTGTAGGTGGCCACCACGTTCAGCTGGGAGGCGTCCCGCTTTAGCCAGCGGAACAGGGCCCCGCTGCCGCCCCGCTGGTGAGAGAGCAGCAGGGGCTTGTCCCACAAGTCCTGGGGGGTGATGGCCTCCTTCTCCGCCAGGGGGGAATCCCGCCGCATGAGGACGCCCCAGGTGTCCTTGGCAGGCAGGGGCAGGGACTGGTATTTCCGCTGGTCCACCTCCCCAAAGACCAGGCCAAAGTCAATGAGGCCCTTGTCCAGGTACTCCAGCACGTACTCCGCGTTGCCGCTGGAGATTTGGTAGCGGATGTCCGGGTACCGCTTCTGGAGGGTCCGGGCAGCCTTGGCGAAGTACCGCACAATGTCCGTCTCCCCGGCGCCGATGGACACCGTGCCCACCACCGTGTCGTCGGAGTGGGCGATTTCCTCCTCGGCCTTGTCCACCAAGGTGAGGATTTCCTCGGCGCGCTTGCGGAGAATCATGCCCTCCTCGGTGAGGGTGACTTTCCGGGAGCCCTTGGTGCCCCGTACCAGCAGCTGCTTGCCCAGTTCCTCCTCCAGGGCTTTCAGCTGGGTGGAGAGGGTGGGCTGGGTCAGGTGCAAGGACTGGGCCGCGGCGGAGATGCTCTGTTCCCGGGCCACTGCCAAAAAATAATGCAGAACGCGAAGCTCCATTGAAAACGCCTCCTTTTTTCCTCCCTTAAGTATGACACAAATTTCTATAAAAATCAATTATGCACACCCATTTAAACCAAGTATTTGCTATTTAAAAGCCTGGGTGCTATTATAGGGATGCAGAAAAGAAAAGCTATGGGCGGCCATGCGGCCTAGGCATTTGCCATTCCCTGGGGCCTGGGGTATAATAGACAGGAAGCAGGGCCGCCGCGTGGATGGAAGGGGGCGGGCCCTGTGGAGGCTTCGGAACAAGCGGTCATCCAGAATCTAAAGGACGCCGGTTGCTGCCGGGAGACGGTGGAGCGCTTTTTGGCCCTGGGGGACGCCGGGGATGTGCAAGGCCAGCTCCAGCTCCTTGCCCAGCACAGGAAATGCCTGCTGGAGAAGGTCCACCGGGAGGAGCGGCGCATCCAGTGCCTGGACTACCTGGTGTACCAGATGGAAAAGGAATCCCCAAAAGAATGAGCGAGTATGGGAGGTATATAGATGAACACCATTGCCAACAAAACCTTGGACCAGGAACGGGCCCTCTACGGCCTGCGGGATACCCTGGTAAAGGACTGCATTTTTGACGGCCCCGCCGACGGCGAAAGCGCCTTCAAGGAGTGCGCGGACGTGGAGGCGGACCACTGCTTCTTCAACCTGCGGTACCCCTTCTGGCACGACGAGCATTTGACCATCCGCAACTCGGAGATGACAGAGCTGTGCCGGGCGGCCTTGTGGTACTCCCACCACATTACCATTGCGGACACCAAGCTCCACGGCATCAAGGCCCTGCGGGAGTGCTCCGATGTGAAGATGACCGGCTGCGATATCGTCTCCCCGGAGTTTGGCTGGTCCGTCCACAACATAGAGATGGAGGACTGCGACGCTCAGGCGGAGTACTTTATGATGCGCTCCACGGGCCTGCGCTTTACCAACGTGCGCATGAAGGGGAAGTATTCCTTCCAGTACATCGAGGACGCTGTGTTCGAGGACTGCGACTTCGACACCAAGGACGCCTTCTGGCACGCCAAAAACGTGGTGGTGAAAAACAGCACCGTCAAGGGCGAGTACCTGGCCTGGTACTGCGAGAACGTCACCTTTGAGAACTGCACCATCATCGGCACCCAGCCCCTGTGCTACTGCCAGGGGCTCAAGCTCATCAACTGCAAGATGGTGGAATGCGACCTGGCCTTTGAGCGCTCCCACGTCCAGGCCAGCCTCACCGCGCCCATCCTCAGCATCAAGAACCCTCTCACGGGCAGCCGCATCACCGTGCCCCAGGTGGGGGAGATCATCCGGGACATCCCCGGCGCCGATGGGGAAATCCTGGTGGAGAACCCCTGAGCCCCTATAGAACATAAAAAGGACTGCCGCGTTACCGGCAGTCCTTTTTTGTTTTGTATCACAGCGTGCTTACCACCGCTGGGCGGTTTCCGCGCAGTGCTGGTTTATCTTGGCGGCGCGGACTTCCACAAAGCACCCGCACAGCTCGCACATGCCGTTGACCAGGTGGCCGCAGGCCTTGCACAGCGCTAGGCGGTGGGCGTAGGTCTCCTGGTCCGCCTTCCACTGGGGGGGCAGGTTCTGGATGTACTCGTAAATGGACTGGAAGTAGGTGCCGTCCAGCTCCCGCAGCAGGCAGCGCTTGCAGACCCGTTGGGTCATGCCAAAGTGATTTCAACCACAGAGCAGGCAGGCAGCGTGAAGCGGGCCTGGCCGTTCTCCACGGTGATGCCCTCCATGGGCTGGATGGACACAGTGTTGGGGGTGTCGAAATCGTTGTAGGCGTCCATGCTGCCGGTGAGGATTTTCCCGGTGACGGTGCCCATCTGGCCGCCCAGCAGGTCCAGCTCCACAGGGCAGGACTGGGTAGCGGAGAGGTTGGCGGCGGTGACATGGACCACGCCGTCCTTGTCCTCGGAAGCGGATACGCTGAGCATGGGGATGGTGTTCTCCCCTTCGCCGGCCTGGCCCTCTTCCACAAAGGCGCCCAGCAAAGTGGCGTCCTGGTGGTCCTTGTACAGGTCGAACACGTGGTAGGTGGGGGTCAGCACCATCTTGTCGCCTTCGGTGAGCACCACGGCCTGCAGCACGTTGCACAGCTGAGCAATGTTGGCCATGGCCACGCGGTCGCTGTGGCGGTTGAAGATGTTCAGGGAGAGGGCGGCCACCATGGCGTCGCGCATGGTGTTCTGCTGGTACAGGAAGCCGGGGTTGGTGCCGGGCTCCACGTCGAACCAGGTGCCCCACTCGTCCACCAGCAGGCTCACCTTGTTCTCGGGGTCGTAGCGGTCCATAATCTGGGCGTGCTTGGTAATTATCTCGTCCATGAAGTTGGCCTTGCGCAGGGTGATGTAGTAATCCTCCTGGGTGAACTCCGTGGCGGAGCCCTTGTGCTGCCAATCGTTGCCGGGCACGGTGTAGTAGTGGAGGGTGAGGGCGTCCATATACTTGCCGGCCATCTTCATCAGGGTGTCGGTCCACTGGTAGTCGTCGTTGCTGGGGCCCACGGCGATTTTGTACAGCTTGTTGTCGCCGTAGTTGCGCAGGAAGGTCTGGTAGTGGCGGTACAGGTCGGCGTAGTACTCGGGGCGCATGTTGCCGCCGCAGCCCCAGCTCTCGTTGCCCACGCAGATGTACTTCAGCTTCCAGGGCTCGTCCTGGCCGTTTTCCCGGCGGAGGTTGGCCATGGGGGACTCGCCGTCAAAGGTCATGTACTCTACCCACTCGCTCATCTCCTGCACGGTGCCGGAGCCCACGTTGCCGTTGATGTAGGGCTCGCAGCCCACCTGGCGGCAGAACTCCATAAACTCGTGGGTGCCAAAGGAGTTGTCCTCTACCACGCCGCCCCAGTTGGTGTTCACCATGCGCTTGCGGCTCTCCTTGGGGCCAATGCCGTCCTTCCAGTGGTACTCATCGGCGAAGCAGCCGCCGGGCCAGCGGAGCACAGGCAGCTTGATGTGCCGCAGGGCTTCCACCACGTCGGTGCGCATGCCGTTGACGTTGGGGATGGAGGAATCCTCTCCCACATAGATGCCGTTGTAGATGCAGCGGCCCAGGTGCTCGGAGAAGTTGCCGTAGATGTTCTTGTTGATGGTGCTCTTTTTGTCCTGCTTGTTGACGATAATCTTGCTCATAAGCCGGTTCCTTCCTTTATAAAAGAAATAAAACAGAGTGCTCCTCCCAGAGAGCAAGAGGTACGTACCTCTTGCCTACTAGGATACTAGAAAATGCAGTTTTTTGCAAGAGGGGTGAGAGAATTTTTACAGCATTGGGCAAGAAAAGGCGGCGTTTTTCGTGGTATTTGAGAGACTTTCACAAACATGCGCAAAACCTTGACAGCGTGCCCGCGGGGTGGTACAATACCACACATAGAGACAAGGGCGTCTTTGTGTGTGCTTTGGCACAGGCAAAGGCGCCTTTTTCTTTTCCGAAAGGCGTTTGAGAAGGGAAAAGTACAAGGAACAGCCTGTCCCCAGAGAGTGCGGGAAGGTGCGAGCCGCGCGGCAGGTCCCCTTGGAAGAACCCCCTTCAAGCCGCAAGCTGAACGGGGATTCCCCCCAGTAGGCGCGCCGCCCCGCCCCGCGTGAGAGGGCAGAGCCTTGCAGGAGGCTTGGAAAATGAGAACCAATATAGGTGGCACCGCGAGCGCAGCACTTGCCCTATAGGATTGCTGAACATGAAGATTGGAGGGATTGTTTATGTGTTCTATTATGGGTTACTGCGGCCGCGGCGCCGATTTTGCGGCATTTCAACGGGGGTTTGACAGGACCCTCTCCCGCGGCCCCGACGACACCCGCGTGGTGGATGTGGGCAAGGGCTTGCTGGGCTTTCACCGCCTGGCCATTATGGGGCTGGATTCCACCGGCATGCAGCCCTTCCAGCTGGGGAGCAGCTTCGCGGTGTGCAACGGCGAGCTGTACGGCTTTGAGGCCATGCGGGCCCAGCTGGAGGAAAAAGGCTACACCTTCCGCAGCGGCAGCGACTGCGAAATCCTCCTGCCCCTTTATAAGGAGTACGGCACGGGGATGTTCCAGATGCTGGACGCGGAATTCGCCTGCATCCTCTACGACGGGGAGCGGGGGGAGTTCCTGGCCGCCCGGGACCCCATCGGCATCCGGCCGCTGTACTACGGCTACGACGCCAAAGGCGTAATCGTCTTCGCCAGCGAGCCCAAGAACCTGGTGGGCCTGGTGGGGGAGATACGCCCTTTCCCGCCGGGGCACTACTACCAGGGCGGGGCGTTCCACTGCTACCGGGACATCGCCAAGGTGGATGTGATTGCCTACGACAGCCTGGAGGACGCCTGCGGCCTCATCCGGGAGAAGCTGATAGCCGGCGTGGAGAAGCGCCTGGTGGCCGACGCCAAGGTGGGCTTCCTCCTTTCCGGGGGCTTGGACTCCTCTTTGGTGTGCGCCATTGCCGCCCGGAAAAGCCGGCAGCCCATCCGCACCTTTGCCATCGGCATGAGCCAGGACGCCATCGACTTGA
>FR893739.1:7450-12583 GCA_000435395.1 Firmicutes bacterium CAG:94 | reverse complement strand
CGGACTACATCGGCAGCCACCACACCGAGGTGTACATGACGCCGGAAGACATCCTCGCCTCGCTGGAGGAGGTCATCCAGCTGCTGGGCACCTATGACATCACCACCATCCGGGCCAGCCTGGGAATGTACCTGGTGTGCAAGGCCATCCACCAGCAGACGGACATCCGGGTGCTGCTGACCGGGGAGATTTCCGACGAGCTGTTCGGCTACAAGTACACGGACTTCGCCCCCAGCCCCCTGGCTTTCCAGGAGGAATCCCAAAAGCGCCTGCGGGAGCTGCACATGTACGACGTGCTCCGGGCGGACCGGTGCATCTCCGTCAACTCCCTGGAGGCCCGGGTGCCCTTTGGGGATTTGGACTTTGTCTCCTACGTCATGGCGCTGGACCCGGATTTGAAGGTGAACCGCTACGGCAAGGGCAAGTACCTGCTGCGCCACGCCTTTGAGCAGGGCGGCTACCTGCCCGCGGAGATACTCTGGCGGGAGAAAGCGGCTTTCTCCGACGCGGTGGGCCACTCTATGGTGGATTACCTCAAGGCGTACGCCGAAACCCAGTACACCGGCGAGGCCTTTGAACGGGGGAGAAAATCCTACACCCACGCCCAGCCCTTTACAAAAGAGTCTCTGCTCTACCGGGACATCTTCGAGAAATACTACCCCGGCCAAAGCCAAATGGTGGTGGATTTCTGGATGCCAAACAAGGAGTGGGAGGGCTGCGATGTAGACGACCCCTCCGCCCGGGTGCTGTCCAATTATGGGGACAGCGGAAAGTAAATTGCAGTACGGAAAAACGTACAGAAATTTTGTGGCGCACTTTTTATGATACGGTTTTTCGGACAGCTGTTCCGGCGGCGCGGCAGCCGGTTTCCCTTTTATTGAAAGCCTCTGGTGAAATTGTTTCTGCAAGATGTACCGCTGTGCTGTGCAAAAGCGTCTTGACTTTCCGCTTGGCATGGTGTATACTTTTTAGCAACGGACAAAGGCGTCCGGCGCTTCCCGAGGAAAACAGCCCTTGGGAGGTGCCGGGCGTCTTTTTTTGCTTTTGCAGGAAAGAAAAGTGCTGGCGTCATGCAGCCCTATTCCAGGGCGGAAACTGCTCCAGCGCAAAAGGGGGACACATCATGCAAACACAGGCAAGGTTTGCCCTGGGCCAGCGGTACATCGCCGCCGGGGCCGGAGAGGGCTTTTATTCCGTGGACCAGGTGCCGGGCAACGCCCTGGGCGCCTACCTGGACGGCGCCACGGTGGAGGTGTTCTGCAACGCCCAGGACGCCACCGGCGACACCATGAACGGCGGGGAAATCATCGTCCACGGCTCCAGCGGGGACGCCACAGGCTACGCCATGCGGGGCGGCTCCATCTACATCGAGAGGGACGCGGGCTACCGCTGCGGCATCCACATGAAGGAGTACCAGCAGAAGGTGCCTGCCATAGTCATCGGCGGCCGGTGCGGCAGCTTTTTGGGAGAGTACCAGGCGGGCGGCACCATTGTGGTGCTGGGCATCGGCTGGGAGGACCGCTGCCCCGTGGGGAACTTCTGCGGCACGGGGATGCACGGCGGGCGCATCTACCTGCGCACCACCCACCTGCCCCCCGATTTGCCTGCCCAGGTGGTGGTATCCCAGGCCACGGAGGAGGACATCTCCCACCTGCGGCCCCTGGTGGAGGAGTACTGCCGCCGCTTCCAGGTGGAGAAGGAGCCGCTGCTCGCCTCCCACTACTATGTGCTGCGGCCCAACACGAAAAATCCCTACAAGCAGCTCTATGTCAACAACTGATGGGCAAAGAAAAGCGCCTGGCGGTCCAAACTGAACCGCCGGGCGCTTGTTTTTTAGAAGACCCAGGCGTTGCCGCTTTCCTCGTCATCGTCCTCCGGGGCGGGGGCAGGCGGGGTGAAGGGCGGCTGGTATTGGAGCACCAAGGGCAGCAGCTCCTGGTGGAGGTTCACCTTGGCGGCGCAGGTGGGGCCGAACTCCATGGTGACAAGCTTCCCCTCGGAGCAGGGCTCCCACTGGGGCAGGCCCGGGCAGTTGGGGTTGCCGGTGCGGGCGAAGTTCACAAAGGCGCCGGACATCACCTGGTCCAGCATGTCGCCGGCCTCCTGGTGGCAGACGGGCACCATCTCCCCGTTGTGGAAGAAGTAGGGGATGTCCGAGCAGTGCCAGGCAGCCTTGCCGCCGTCCACGTCGAACACCAGGTTGAACAGGTAGTTGTACACCGGCGCGCTGGCCTCCTTGGCCTTTTTCTCCACGTACTCCACCGTGGGGGGTAGGAAAGCCGTATCGTAGTGCAGGGCGTAAGCCTCGTTCATGCCGGGGAAGGCCTTGCGGAAAGCTGCCAGGATTTTCTCCCCGCCCTCGGCGCCAAAGCGGGCTTTCACCAGCTCCTCCCGCTCCGCGGCGGACAGGGCGCTGTAGTCCGGGCCGCTTTGGAAGGAGCTAAACTCGGAGAACACGCTGCCCACCATGGTGGGCACCTTCAAAGAGGCGGCGCTGAAATCCCCCACCAAGGGGTCGCAGGTGTAGTAGCTGTTGGGCTGGGGCGCCCAGTTGATGCGGTCGCCCTGGGCCTCCCGGGCCTTCACGGCCTTGTTCACCGCCCAGATGAACTGGGGCGTGGGCACCTTCTCCAGCTGTTCCACCTGGGTTTCGGGGATGTTCAAGTTGCTCAGGATTTCCAGCACCAGGGCCTTGGCGTCATAGGGGGCGTGGAACAGGGGCCCGCCCAGCACGCCGGACATGACGATCATCTTGTGGAACAGGCCCTCAGCCTCGGGGATTTGCCCCAGCACGGTGACTTTCCCGCCGCCGCCGGACTGGCCGAAGATGGTCACGTTGTCCGGGTCGCCGCCAAAGCAGGCGATGTTGTCCCGCACCCAGCGCAGGGCCTCCACCAGGTCGGCCATGCCCACGTTCACGGAGTTCCAATATTTCTCCCCAAAGGCGGACAAGTCCAGGTAGCCAAAGGCGTTTAGGCGGTGGTTCACGGTGACGACCACCACGTCGTCGTCCTTGGCCAGGTTGAAGCCGTCGTAGCAGATTTGCTCCATGCCGGAGCCAGAGGCATAGCCGCCCCCGTGAATCCAGAACAGCACAGGACGCTTGGCGCCGGGCTCGCAGCTTTTGGTCCACAGGTTCAGGTACTGGCAGTGCTCGGAGGAGGGCCAGAACCGGTGGGGGATAAGCACCTCGCCGGTGGGCATGGGCTCGCTGAGCACCGGGCAGTTCATGCCGTAGCTGCCGGCGTCCTTTACGCCCTCCCAGGCGGGGACGGGCTCGGGCATCTGGAAACGCTTTGCCTTGGCGTAGCGGATGCCGTAGAAGTGGTCCACACCGTCAAAGCGGAAGCCCCGCAGCTTGCCCTTGGGGGTGGAGACGATGGGGCTATCTTTGCTCATGACAAATTCTTTCATGGAATCTTTCCTCCCGGTACACAAGTTCTATTTCTGTCTATTATACAGTATTCCGCGGGGTTTCTCAAGGGGTATTTCGGTAAAATTGTGAAAAGCGTGTGGCGAGATATTACTGGCCAGAAAACTCAATCGTTTTGCCAAACTTTCACAAGAAGAATTCCGGCCTGTCCCGCTGTCCCCGCCCGCCGGAAAATGGACGTTGCCTCCGGGGGCAAGGTGGGGTATAATAGAGCGGAAAAATAGAAACGGTTTGGCGGCAGGCCGCGGCTTTCCCCGCCAGCCGGAGAGGAGTTTTTTCATGAAACAGCAAGCCTTTAACCCTTACCTTCCCTCTTGGGAGTACATCCCGGACGGGGAGCCCTACGTCTTTGACGGTCGGGTGTATATCTACGGCTCTCACGACCGCTTTAACGGCCACGCCTACTGCCTGAACGATTACGTCACCTGGTCCGCCCCGGTGGACGACCTGGGCAACTGGCGCTACGAGGGCGTCATCTACGAAAAGACCCAGGACCCCTTCAACGCCGACGGCAGCATGTGCCTCTACGCCCCGGACGTCACCCAGGGCCCCGACGGCCGGTACTACCTCTACTATGTGCTGGACAAAAAGAGCGTGGTCTCCGTGGCGGTATGCGATTCCCCCGCGGGGAAGTTCCAGTTCTACGGCTACGTCCACTACGCCGACGGCACTCTGCTGGGCGAGCGGGAAGGGGACGAGCCCCAGTTTGACCCCGGTGTCCTCACCGAGGGGGAGAACACCTACCTGTACACCGGCTTCTGCTTTGCCGGCGACAAGAGCCGCCACGGCCCCATGTGCACGGTGCTGGGCCCGGATATGCTCACCATCCGGCAGGAGCCCGTGTTCATCGCCCCCAGCCAGCCCTACAGCCAGGGCAGCGGCTTTGAGGGCCACGAGTTCTTCGAGGCGCCCTCCATCCGCAAGGCGGGGGACACCTACTACTTCATCTATTCCTCCGTGGTGTTCCACGAGCTGTGCTACGCCACCAGCAAGTCCCCCACCCAGGGCTTCCAGTACGGCGGCGTCATCATCTCCAACAACGATTTGGGCATCGGCACCTACAAGCCCGCGGATAAGCCCATGTACTACGGCGGCAACAACCACGGCAGCATGGTGCAGATTGGGGAGAAGTGGTACATCTTCTACCACCGCCAGACCAACGGCACCAGCTTCAGCCGCCAGGCCATGGCCCAGGAAATCCAAATCCTCCCCGACGGCTCCATCCCCCAGGTGGAGATGACTTCCTGCGGCCTCAACGGCGGCCCCCTGGTGGGCAAGGGCACCTATCCCGCCCACATCGCCTGCAACCTGTTCTGCGATTGGGAGTCCACCTACTCCGGCGGCATTGCCGGCAACGAGTATTGGGTGGACGTCCACTGCCCCCGGGTCACCCAGGACGGCCGGGACGGCGACCAGGAGCCCGGCTACATCCTGAACATGATTCACTCCGCCACCGCTGGCTACAAGTATTTCGACTGCCAGGGCGTCACCAAAGTGACTTTGCGGGTGCGGGGCTACTGCAGCGGCGCCTTCCAGATTAAAACCAGCTGGGACGGCCCGGTGCTGGGGGAAATCCCCGTGCGCTTTACCAACGTGTGGAAGGACTACTCCACCCAGGTGGAGCTTCCCGACGGGGTAAACGCCCTGTACTTCACCTATGTGGGCCCGGGCAGCGCCGCGCTGCTGTCCTTCACCTTGGA
>FR893739.1:0-7405 GCA_000435395.1 Firmicutes bacterium CAG:94 | reverse complement strand
AAAACAAAGAGGCGGCCCCGTGCTGGGGCAGCCTCTTTTTCTATGGTTTCCCCAAGCTTGTTGTTATTCTTTCACAACGCCCTTTTTCAAGATGACGTTGGCGTACAGGGCGCGCTCGCCGGTGACAACCGCCGCGTATGTTTGGGCGCCCCGCTTGTAAAAGGTGTACTTGTCAATGGCCTCTTCCCGCAGGCCCTGCTCCTCGTGCTTGGCGCCGATGGCCCGGTAGGTGTCCCAAATCTCCGGGACATAGGGGTCGTTGGGCAGCACCGCCATAAAGGTGGTGGGGTGCTCCACGTAGCTGTCCAGGGGCATCAGCGAGAGGATGGCATCCATCAGCTCCGGGATGCCGTGGCCGTCGCAGCGGATGACGCGCTCCGGCTGGCCCAGGCGGGGGTAGTTGGCGTCGGCCAGGAGCAGCTCGTCCCCGTGGCCCATCTCCATTAAAATTTTCAAAAGCTCCGGCGGCAGAATGGCCGGGATTCCTTTCAGCATAGGTATTCCTCCTTGTGTGTTCAGCCGGGGTACTGGAAGTTCAGCCCGGCGCCTGCCTCCAGCTGGGGCAGTAGGTTCTGGGTGATGTCCTCATACCCCGCCAGGTAGCCCTGGGAGGTGAAGACAATGGGCACCATCTGGTCCTCCTCCGGCACCTGGTACGCCTCGAAAAAGGCCTGGAGGATTTCGTTGTTGCTGCCCGAGCGTGTGTTGATGCGCACCACTTGCAGGGGATAGCTCTTGCCGTCCGCCTCCACCTGCTCCGGCAGGGAGTCCATGAACTCCTCCTCTGTCTGGATGCACTCCTCGCAGGTCAGCCGGTAGAAGTAGACCACCGTGGCGCTGCCCTTTTCCAGGGGATAGTCCTCCAGCTGCTGGGCCACGGTGCGCTCCTCCAGGGGGTCGTACACGCCGCGGCCGTTTTCGAACAAGTCCTCCCCGGCGGTGAGGAACGCCTCCCGCAGCGACTCCTGGATGGAGTCGGTGCCCAGGTAGGCCTTGCCGTTGATGGTGAGGATGGGGTAGGTGAGGGAGCTGATCAGCTCCTCGGGGTAGCCCAGGCCCTCCAGCACGGTGTACATCTTGTCCGAGGCGGAAGCCTGGAACACGTTGTATGCCTGCAAATCGTAGGGGTACTTGTCCTTTACGTTCTCCAGCTGGGTGTTGAACATGTCGTAAAAATCGTTGATTTGGTCGTGGCAGGCACCGCAGGGCTCGTTGTAGAAGAAGTTGATTTCAATGCTTTCCGGCAGGGGCTCTTCCTTTTGGGCCTGGGAGCAGCCCGCCAAGGCCAGGAGGAGCAGCGCCGCCGCCAGCAGCAGGGAAAGAATCTTGCGCATGGCGGCCTCAGAATTCAGAGCCGGCCACGGTGAGGGGCTGGCCCTGGGCCAAGGTGACGGCCTTTTCCTTGCCCGCGTAGCGCAGGGTGAAGGCCTCCTGGCCGGCGGCGGTCCTGGTCAGGACGGCCTGCTCCAGCTTGCCGTCCCGGAAGTCCAGGTCCACGGTGACGCCGCCCCGGGCCCGCAGGCCCCGGATGGTGCCGGTGCCCAGCGCCTTGGGCACGGCGGGCAGCAGGTCGATGTTCCCGTCCCAGCTTTGGAGGAACAGCTCGGCAATGCCTGCGCAGGCGCCGTAGTTGGAGTCGATCTGGAAGGGCGGGTGGCCGCCGAACATATTGGGGTACGAGCCGCCCCCGGAGAGGGAGTACTGGGGCAGGCTGCCGTCAATGGGCCGCAGCTGCTTTTTCAGCACCTGGTAGGCGTGCTCCCCGTCATGGAGGTGGGCCCACAGGCTGATGCGCCAGGCCAGGGCCCAGCCGGTGCTCTCGTCGCCCCGCAGCTCCAAGGTGCGGCGGCAGGCGTTGGCCAGCTCGGGGGTGCCGTCGGTGGAAATCAAGTGGGCGGGGTACAGGGCGTACAGGTGGGAGGTGTGGCGGTGCTCGGGCTCGGCCTCCTCCAGCTCCTCGTTCCACTCCAGCAGTTCGCCCCGGGAGCCAATCTTAAACTGGGGCAGGCGCTCCAAAGCGGCGTGGACTTCCTTGGCCAGGTCGGGGTCGGTGTCCAGGATCTGGCAGCAGGCGGCCAGGTTCTCCAGGGTCTCCCGGACGATGGCCATGGTCATGGTGGTGGTCTCCGCCACGGAGCAGCGCTTGCCGTTGTAGATGAACACGTTCTCCGGGGAGGTGGAGGGGGAGAAAATCAGCTTGCCGTCGGCGTTCTCAATGAGCACGTCCAGGAAGAAGCGGCCGGCGTCCCGGATGATGGGGTAGCCCGTCTCCCGCAGGAAGTCCTTGTCCTGGGTGAACAGGTAGTGCTCAAAGGCGTGGGAGCACAGCCACCCGGCGGACAGGGGCCAGTAGGCGTAGCTGCCCGTGCCCCGGCCGTGGTTGCCCACGGGGTTGGAAAGGCCCCAGATGTCCGTGTTGTGGTGGGCCACAAAGCCCCGGGCGCCGTAGTGGGTCAAGGCGGTGTGGGCGCCGGTGACGCGCAGGGTGTCGTGGAGGAACTGGAGCAGCGGCTGGTGGAGCTCGGAAAGGTTGGCGGTCTCCACAGGCCAGTAGTTCATCTCTGTGTTGATGTTGATGGTGTAGTTGGAGCTCCACGCGGCGCGCAGGTGCTTGTTCCAAATGCCCTGGAGGTTGGTGGGCTGGGTGCCGGGCCGGGAGCCGGAGATAATCAAATAGCGGCCGTACTGGTACAGCAAGGCGTAGCGCTGGGGGTCCACGTCCTCGTTCCAGCGGGCCAGGCGCTCCACGGTGGGCACCTCGTCCTCGTCGGGGCCAAGGTTCATGGAGACCCTGTCGAAGTAGGACTTGTAGTCCTCCATGTGGCGCTGGCGCAGGGCTTCAAAGCTCTGGGCAGCGGCGGCGTTTAGGTCCTTCAGGCACAGCTCCTTGTAGGGCTTGCCGTCCAGGTAGGGCTGGCGGAAGGGCCCGTTAAAGCTGGTCTGGGCCGCCACCAGCAAGGTGACGCTGTCCGCGCCGGTGATTTCCAAAGCGTCCTCCCAGGGGTGGATGGTGCCGCCCTGGGCCTGGGCCTCCAGGATGGCGCAGAAGCGCATGCCCTTCTTCTGGGGGTTCTCCTCATAGACGATGGGGTTGGGCGTTTCCCCCAGGTAGGAGGGGTCCACCTGGGAGGGGGCCACGCCGTCCAGCACCAGGCGGCCGTCCTCAATGGTGCAGGAGGAACGCAGGCGGCAGTCGAACCGCGCCTTCAAGGTGATGGAGCCGGGCTTGTCCGCCTGGATGCGCAGCACAATAGCCTGGTCCGGGGCGGAGACAAAGGCCTCCCGGGTGTAGGTGGTGCCCCCGATGGTGTAGGTCAGCCGGGAGATGGCGTCCTCCAGCGAGAGGCTGCGGCGGTAGTTCTCCACATCGCCCTGGGGGTGCTCCAGCTCCAGCTTCAAGTCGGCCAGGGGCAGGTAGCTCTGGGTGTAGTCGCTGAGGAACATGTCCTCCAGCAGCTCCTGGGCCTCGGAGTACTTCTTCTCCCGGGCCAGCTGCTGGGCCTGCTTGTAATACTCCACCGCGCCGGGGATGTCCGCGCACTTGGGATAGCCGGACCACAGGGAGTCCTCGTTGAGGGACAGCGTCTCGTGGTCCACGCCGGACCACACCATGGCGCCCAGCCGGCCGTTGCCCAGGGGGAGGGCCTCCTCCCAGTAGGTGGCGGGCTTTTGATACCACAATTGCAGCATGATAGAACAACTCCTTAAAAAAGAAATCTACTGTATAGCATACAAGAATGGGCCGGCCTTCGCAAGGCCGGTCGCCGTAAAAAAATTGTATCGATTCGGAAATAACCCTGGGGTTGCTCCTTGGAGTTGGATGAAAAAATCATAGCAGATAGAGCGGTTTGTGTCAATATAAAATGATTGTTTTTGTTTCTTTTAACGGGCGTCTTTGCGAAAAAAAGCAAGATATGCGGGATAAGAAAGGGGATGACCTATGAATCTCAAAGATTTTTAGCGAGAAAAATTGAAACGTTTTGATAAAATAGCGTGATGCGGGCATGCCTTTGCTTTTTTGTGCGGGACTTGCAAAAGAAAGTGCGGTTCAGGCGAAAAATGTCCCTTGCATCTTCCCCATATTCCCTTATAATGGAGGTGCGGCCCCGTGAGAGGGAATTCCGGCGCCCGGAGGGAACGCCGGGCCTTTTGAATGGACGCCGCGTTTAACGTATCAGAATAGGGGCCTTGCGCGCCCCACACTGGGAAGGAGAGTTTTCATGGAACTTTGTACCGAGATGAAGCTGGTGGGCGATACCTACGGCTCGGGGTTTGGCTGCGGTCTCACCCTTACGGGCAGCGCCACCATCAGGGGTTTTGAAAAGGTGGGGGAGGACCTGTCCTCCCTCCGCTATGAGAATGGCAAGGGGTTGGCCTTGACAGTCCACAAGCGCCAGGAGCAGGACGCCCTGCGGGTGTGGACGGAGTTTTCCAACCACAGCGGGGAGGCTGTCACCTTGGAGATGCTGGCCTCCTTCGCGCTGCAGGACGTGGAGGCGGACGCCATCTACCGCCTGCAGTCCTTCTGGAGCGCCGAGGGCAAGCTGCGCCGGGAGACCGTGTACGATTTGCACCTGGAGCCCTCTTGGAGCGGCCACGGCGTGCGGGCCGAGCGCTTTGGCACTGTGGGCTCCATGCCGGTGCGCAAGTATTTCCCCTTCCTGGCCTTGGAGGACAGCCGCACCGGCCACGTCACCGCCGTACAGCTCTATGTGGGCGCCTCCTGGCAGATGGAGGTTTCCTGCCGGGAGAAGAGCGGGCGCCTCACCGTAACCGGCGGCCTGGCCGATAGGGAGTTCGGCCACTGGACCCGCACCGTGGCGCCGGGGGAGAGCTTCACCACGCCCCAGGCTGTCATCGCCCAGGGGGAGGACCTGTACCAGGCCTGCGCCCGGCTGGTGGCCGCCCAGCATCCGGCCATCTCCCCGGTGGACGACCACATGGGCATCCTTTTCAACGAGTACTGCACCACCTGGGGCAACCCCAACCTGGAAAACCTCAAGGCCATTGCCGACAGGCTGGAGGGCAAGGGCATCCAGTTCTTTGTCATCGACTGCGGCTGGTACGGCCAGGGGGCCGAGTGGCCCCTGAGCGTGGGCGACTGGGACGTGAACACCCAGCGCCTCCCCGGCGGCCTGCGAGAGGCGGCGGACTACATCCGTTCCAAAGGGATGGTGCCCGGCCTGTGGTTCGAGATGGAATCCGTGGGCCCCAAGAGCCGCCACTACAACGACCCCACCCACCTGGTGAAAAAGGACGGCGTGCCCCTCACCGTGGGCGGCCGGCGCTTCTGGGACATGGAGGACCCCTGGGTGGTGGATTACCTCACCGAAAAGGTCATCGGCCAGCTGAAGGCCGGGGGCTTTGGCTACCTCAAGGTGGACTACAACGAGACCATGGGCCTGGGCGTGGACGGCGGCCACAGCCTGGGGGACGGCCTCCAGCGGAAGGTGGCGGCCTCCCAGCGGTTCTTCCAGAAAATCCGGGAGGAGATTCCCGGCATTGTCATGGAGAACTGCTCCAGCGGCGGCCACCGGCTGAGCCCCGCCTTTATGGAGCTGGTGAGCCAGGCCAGCTTCTCCGATGCCCACGAGACCACCTCCATCCCCATCATCGCGGCCAACCTCCACCGGGCCATTAAGCCGGAGCAGAGCCAGATTTGGGCGGTGCTCCGCGTGGAGGACAGCGACGCCCGGCTGCACTACTCCCTGGCCGCCACGCTGCTGGGCCGCATGTGCCTCAGCGGGGACATCCACGGCCTGTCTCAGCACCAGTGGGACATTGTGGAGGAGGGCATGGACTTCTACCGCAAAGCCGCGGAGATTATCCAGAAGGGCGTCACCGTCCTCCACCAGTGCGAGCCCCAAAGCTACAACCATCCCCAGGGCAGCCAGCTGGTGCTGCGGGAACTGGACAAGCAGGGCCTGGCGGTGTACCACCGGTTTGAGAACTCCCCCCAGGGCCTGCCCGCTCTGCCGGAGGGCTGTAAGATAGTGGCCACCTTTGGCCAGGCGGACAGGGACTTCAGCGCCCAGGCCTGGCTCTATGAGAAAGGGTAAAAGGAGAAAAAGCTATGGCAAGAGAACAGATTTTGTGGAACAAGGGGTGGAAATTCCGCCACGGGGATTTTCCCGCGGCAGCCGCCCCTGCCTTTGACGACAGCGCCTGGGCGGACATCTGCCTGCCCCACTCCTTTGGCATCCCCTACTTTATGGAGGGCCAGTTCTATGTGGGCTACGGCTGCTACCGGAAGTCCCTTTTCCTGCCCCAGGCCTGGCTTGGCAAGCGGGTGGCCCTGGAGTTCCAGGCGGCTTTCCAGGCGGCGGAGGTCTACGTCAACGGCCAGCTGGCCGGCAGCCACAAGGGCGGCTACACCCCCTTTGCGGTGGATATGACCGAGCTGCTGCGCCCCGGGGAGAACCTGGTGTTCGTGCGGGTGAACAACCTGTGGGATTCCCGCCAGGCGCCCCGGGCCGGGGAGCACGTGTTCAACGGCGGCATCTACCGGGACGTGAGCCTGCTTGTCACCGACCCGGTGCGGGTGGCCTGGGAGGGCATCTGGGTGACCACGCCCCAGGCCTCCCGGGAGCGGGCGCTGGTGGAGGTGCAGACCGAGGTGGAGAACCTCACCGCCCAGAAAAGGTCCTTCCGGCTTTCTTCCGTGGTGAAGTACCAGGGGGAAGCGGTGGCCCAGGCGGAGTCCCGCGGGGAAGCCGCCCCTGGGAAAAAGGAATCCGTCACCCAGCAGCTGGAGGTGCTTGCCCCCCACCTGTGGAGCCCCGAGAGCCCGGAGCTCTACACCATGGAGACCACCCTCTCGGTGGAGGGCCAGGAGCCCGAGCGCCAGGAGACAACCTTCGGCGTGCGGTGGTTCGCCTTTACGGCCAAAGAGGGCTTCTTCCTTAACGGGGAGCCCTATAAAATCCACGGGGCCAACGTCCACCAGGACCACGCGGGCTGGTCCGACGCCGTCACCCACACCGGTATTGCCCGGGATGTGAAGCTCATTAAGGACTGCGGCATGAACTTCATCCGGGGCTCCCACTACCCCCACCACACGGTGTTCGCCCAGGAGTGCGACCGCCAAGGCGTGCTGTTCTGGTCGGAGAACTGCTTCTGGGGCACAGGCGGCCCCAAGCAGGAGGGCTACTGGACCGCCAGCGCCTACCCCATCCGCCAGGAGGACGAGGCAGAGTTTGAGGAAAGCTGCCTGCGCTCTTTGGAGGAGATGATTCGCGCCAACCGGAACCATCCCAGCATCGTGGTGTGGAGCATGTGCAACGAGCCCTTCTTCACCGACGCGGGCACCTCGGAAAAGATGAAAGCCCTGCTGCAAAAGCTGGTGGCGGCCTCCCACCGGCTGGACCCCACCCGGCCCGCGGCCATTGGCGGGGCCCAGCGGGGC
>FR893738.1:6238-8107 GCA_000435395.1 Firmicutes bacterium CAG:94 | reverse complement strand
CCGGCACCGTGGACATCGGCGTCCGGGTGGAGGTGCGCAACGAGGTGATGGAGACGGTGAACAATGTGCTCTACGAGTCCAAGCTCATCGGCTACCCCAAGCCCTTTAAGAACAAGGTGCGCACCTTCTGCCAGAACCCCGGCGGCTTTGTCAGCCAGGAGAATTACGACAACGATTTGGCGGTGGTCAACGGCCACTCCTACAAGGACTTGAAGTCCCAGAACACCAACCTGGCCATCCTCTGCTCCCACAACTTTGCCGAGCCCTTCCACCAGCCCATCGAGTACGCCCAGAAGGTGGGGGAGCTCACCAACATGCTGGGGGACGGCCACATCTTGGTGCAGCGCTACGGGGATATTTTAGACGGCAAGCGCACTTGGCCCGAGGAGCTGTCCCGCTCCAACCTGAAGCCCACGTTGCCCGACGCCGTGGCCGGCGACATCACCGCGGCCATGCCCTACCGGGCCATGGTGAACATCCTCGCCTTCATGCAGGCGGTGGACCACGTGGTGCCCGGCTTTGCCGCCGTGGAGACGCTGCTCTACTCCCCGGAGCTGAAATTCTACAGCAACCGGGTGAAAATGGACGCCGGTTTGAACACCAGCGTGCAGAACCTCCACTGCCTGGGGGATTCCAGCGGCTGGACCCGCGGCCTGATGATGGCCTCCGCCATGGGCGTGCTCATGGGCCGCAAGCTGGCGGAGGAGGCGTAACGCTTCCTCCGCCGGGAAAAGAGCCCTTGCCGGGAGCCCGCCTTTCGTGGTATCATACTCTCCGCGTGAGCCCGCGGCACCGCGGCCGCAAATACTCCCCAGCGCCGGAACGCGCCTGGGGCACAGGAGGAACGCCCTTGAAAAACCTAGCCCGCACCCTCTGGGAAACGCTGAAATTCGAAGCGGTGTGCAAGCTGCTCACCATCTGCCTTGTGTACCCCCTGCTCCATGGGGTGTACCGCATCTACGCCGCCTCGGAGGGGCTCAACTTCAACAGCGGCGTGGCCTCCGCCTTTAGCAGCCCCGCCGGGGTGGTTGTGCTGCTGGTGGTGGCGGTGGGCGCCGTGGCCTTTGTCTTTTGGGAGCTCTCCACCGTGGTGCGCATTGTCGCCCTCACCCGCCAGGGCCAAAAGTTCACCTGGCGGGAGCTGTGGTGGGGCTCCCTGTGGGGCCTGGGCGCGCTGCGGGGCTGGTCTTTGCCCACCTCCGCTCTGTTCTATCTGGGCGTGCTGCCCCTGGCGGGCTTTGGTTACGTCAACAGCCTGCTGCCCACCCTGTCTGTGCCAGAGTTCATTTTCAGCGAGCTGCGGCGCTACGGCAGCCTGGGCATGGTTGCCATGATTCTCCTGCCCGCCCTGGGCTACCTGCTGGCGGCGGCGCTGGTGTTTGTGCCCCTCTCCATGGCCTTGGGCCGCCGGACTTTTTTCCAGGCCACCCGGGAGAGCCTACTGGCCTGGGGCAGAAGCTTCCGCCGGGAGGGCCGCTGGAGCGGCAGGGGCTTTGCCGTGCTGGGCGCCTTGCTGCTGTGGCTGGCCCTGTTCACCAGGGTGGCCCAGTATTGGCGGCGCAACCGCCTGGGCCTGGTGGATTTCGACGCCGCCTTCTTCCGCAACCTCCTCTATTCCGAGGCCTTCCGCATCGACTTTGCTTACTGGGTGGTGCGTGCCGTGCTGGACACGGCGGCCATGGCCCTGTTCATCCGGGTGCTGCTGGCCGTGGCCGACCCCGAGAAGCAGCTGCGGGTGTTGCCCAACCCCACCTGGCAGGGGGACGCCGCCGTCCTGGCCGGGGTGCTCCGCAGGCAGCTGGGAAGGCTCCGCCGCTGGGTGCTGGCTCGGTGGAAGCGCTGGGCTTATTTCTGGGTTCTCTATTCTGA
>FR893738.1:4456-6162 GCA_000435395.1 Firmicutes bacterium CAG:94 | reverse complement strand
GCCCCAGCTGCTCCACCCGCCGGTGGTCATCGGCCATCGCGGCTGTATCTACGAGACGGAAAACACGTTGGCCGCTGTGCGGGCCGCAGGGGACTACGGCGCCCAGTACGCGGAGATAGACGTGCAGCTCTCCGCCGACGGGGTGCCGGTGGTCCTCCACGACGGGAACCTCTGGCGCCTGGCGGGGGAGAACCGCAGCGTGGCCGACCTCACCGCGGAGGAGCTCACCTCCCTGCCGCTGCTGCCCACGGGCTACGGCCAGGCCGGGGAGCACATCCCCACCTTGGAGCAGGCGCTCCAGCAGGCAGGCTTTCCGCTTAGTATCGTAGGCGTACAGCTTGGCGTACCCTTGGCCGCCCGCCTTTTCCAGCGCCGTGACGCCCCGGGTGAAATCGCCGCCCAGGCCGTCGGGCAGCTCTATCTTTACGACGTATGCTTCCCCGTTTTTTCCGTCGGCCGGGGCCACGAACCCGTGGGTGCCGCCGGACAGCGCCTGGCCCACGGTGACGTTCCACTGCCCCTCTAAGGCGGCAATGGTGGACTCTAAATTGGCCAGCCAGGCCTCTCCCACAGCCCCCAGGGATTGCGCCCGGCGGAGCACCGCCTCTGGCAGGGAGCGCCGGCTTTCCCCGCTGCCCTCCCCCCGGAGGGTGGCGCTTACAATCCGGTAGAACCGCTCTCGGTCCACACTGCGGGCAATCTCCACCGTGCCCTGGGGGGAGGGGGTAAAGGCCGTGCCGCCCATGTCGCTTTCCCGCTCTGTCTCCACCTGAACGAATCCCCGCTCAAACTGGCAGATGTCCGGGTGGAACACAGAGACAGCGGCCAGAGGGTCGTGGAGCGTCAGCTTGGAGGAGCTCTCCAGCCAGGCGTTGCCAAAGGCGTACACAGCCTGGAGCAGCGGGCTGTCCGCCGGGAACAGCACCTCCGCCTGCTCGGCCTCGATGGTCAGGGTGTCCGTCACCTCCAAGGGCACGGCCCGGTGGGAAGCCGGGGCAGAGGCAAAGACGATTTTCGAGGCCATGGGGTCCGCCCAGGAGTTCCAGTTGTACAGGGGCTCCGGCAGCCGCTCTTGGCCAAAGTAGCCGTTCATCACCGAGAGACCCTTCAGCAGCCCCACGGCGTCGGGGTGGGCGGTGAACAGCGTGGCCACGTTTGTCAGGTTGCCAATGGCAATCAGCACCACCTGGTGGGGGTTCTCCCGGATTTTCTCGTAGAGGAACTCCGGCGCGTCCCCTTTTTCATAGGTGCTGTGGGGCCACTGCTCCAGGGCGCCTGCCCCTTCGGGGGTGGGGTACAGGGGCACCGGCTGCAAGGTGGTGTCCAACCCCGCCACAATGGGCACTTGCCGCCCGGCGGCCCGGCAGATGGCGTCGGCCACCGCCGCCCGTTTTTCCGGCTCGCCGCACACGGTGGTGATGCCCAGCAGGTCACACTGGGGCTCTTTCAGCAAATAGGCCAGGCAGATGGCGTCGTCAATATCCCCGCCAATGTCTGTGTCCAGCAAAATTTTCAGCATATAGTATCCTCCTGTCTGTGTTGTCACTGGTGCAAGAGGTCTCTGCAAATCCCCATACTGTGCCTCCTCTCCGAAACTGCCCTCATACTACCACAGCGGCAGGGTGTTTTCTTTCGATTTTAGAATAAAACCCGCCGCGCCGCCTTTTTTCGCGCAAAGGGAACAGGGCCGACCCTGCCGTTTTGGC
>FR893738.1:0-4444 GCA_000435395.1 Firmicutes bacterium CAG:94 | reverse complement strand
GGAACAGGGCCGCCCCTGCCGTTTTGGCGGGACAGCCCTGCGTGTTTCCAACTTCCTATTCGCGCTGCTTCACGGGCGGGAGGAAAACCCGCTTTCCACGTGGCGCTTAATGGCTTCAAAGGTCTCCTTGCTCAGCACGTGCTCAATGCGGCAGGCGTCCTGGGCGGCGGTGGCGGCGTCCACCCCTAGGGAGACCAGCCACTGGGTGAAGAGGGTGTGGCGTTCGTACACGCTCTCCGCGATTTTCCGCCCCTTTTCCGTGAGGGAGATAAGCCCATCCTCGCCCATGGTGATGCACTCCTGCTCCCGCAGGTTCTTCATGGCCACGCTGACGCTGGGCTTGCTAAAGCCCATCTCTGCGGCAATGTCCACCGAGCGCACAGTGCCGTTGCGCTCTTTCAGCACCAGGATCGTCTCCAGATAGTTTTCGGCAGATTCCTGAATCTTTGGCAACTCCATCCCTCCTTGGGTGTTCTGGTCAGGATTACCCCTATTATAGCCTGTTTCCCCAGGGAATGCAAGGCGGAAACCGCCCCTTCCCGCCGGTGGGGGAGAAAGGCTTTTCGCCTGGCACTTGCAAAGCCGCGGGGGCCGTGCTACTATGGGGGTACATCCTTTGCGAAAGAAAGAGGTTGCCATGATACCCACTGTGCTTCTTTTCAATGTAGACGCGGACAAGGGCCGCCGCATCAAGGCCCTGTGTGTAAGCCTCAAGCTCCGGGCCCGCTCGGTGCCCGTGGAGGATTTCCCCCAAAGCTTGGACGCCCTGCTGGGCCTCGCCCCCCGGGAGGAGAACCCGCAGCCGGTGGAGCCCTTCCCCCAAGAGATGCTGGTGATGGCGGGCCTTTCCCCCCACCAGATGAACCAGTTGCTCCAGGGCTTCCGCCGGAAGAAGATCCCGCCGGTGCAGCTGAAAGCCGTCCTCACCGCCTCCAACGGCAGCTGGAACGCCGCCAAGCTCTGCCAAGAGCTTTCCCTGGAGCACCAGGCCATGCTCCGCGGGGAGCGCCTCCACCAGGAGGGCACCCCGTGAAGCTGCTCATCTCCCCGGCCAAGAAAATGCGGGCTGAGGACTTCCTCCCGCCCCGCACCCAGCCGCCTTTGCTGGAGAAGTCCGCCCAGCTGCTGGACTATGTGCGGGGGCTTTCCCTGCCCCAGCTGAAGCGTCTGCTGGCCTGCAACGAGAGCCTGGCCCAGGAGGCTTTCGAAAACTTCCGCGCCATGGAGCTGGGCCGGGGCACCACCCCGGCGCTGCTGGCCTACGACGGCATCCAGTACAAGTACATGGCCCCCGGCGTCTTCACCCAGGCGCAGCTGGAGTATGTGGGGGAGCACCTGCGCATCCTGTCGGGGTTTTACGGCGTGCTGCGCCCCTTCGACGGCGTGTCCCCCTACCGCCTGGAGATGCAGGCCAAAGTGAAGGCGCCCTTCTGCAAAAACCTCTACGACTTCTGGGGGGACTCCCTGGGGGAGTTTTTGCTCCAAGAGGATTCCGTGCTGGTCAACCTGGCCTCCGAGGAGTACGCCAAGGCCGTGCGCCCGGCGGTGGCGGGGAAGGGGCGGTTTGTCACCTGTGTCTTCGCCGAGGAGCCGGAGCCCGGCAGGCTGGTGGAAAAGGGCGTCTACGTCAAGATGGCCCGTGGGGAGATGGTGCGCTTTGCCGCGGAGCACAACGTCCAATCCCCCGAGGGCTTGCAGGGCTTTTCCCGCCTGGGCTACGCCTTCGACCCCCAGCGCTCCACCGGGGACACCTACCTCTTTTGCCGCAGCGCCCCGCCCAAGCGCCTTAAGAATTTTTAATTGAATAAAAAGATTGTCTTCAGAAATTCGCAAGAAATAGCTGGTATGATAGTGCCATGGAAAAGGAAAGCCGGGTTGCCCGGCAAGGAGGCGTACCAGTATGAAAGTCCTGCGGATGGTAAGAAACCTTGTGCTGCTGGTGCTGGGGGTCATCCTCTGCGCCATTCTCGCCCTGGCCTTTTTGGGCTGGCAGATGTACACCCAGGCCCTGGAGGCCACCCCCTTGGACCAGAAGGTCAAACAGGTGCGGGCCCAGGAGAGCTACACCACCTTTGCGGAGCTGCCCGAGACCTATGTGGACGCTGTCATCGCCGCGGAGGACCACCGCTTCTACCAGCACAACGGCATCGACGTCATCGCCATAGGCCGGGCGGTGGTCAATGACATCAAGGCCATGTCCTTTGTGGAGGGCGGCAGCACCATCACCCAGCAGCTGGCGAAAAACCTGTACTTCACCCAGGAGAAGCGCCTGACGCGTAAGGCGGCTGAGATGTTCATGGCCTTCCACATCGAGGCCAACTACACCAAGGAGGAGATTTTCGAGCTGTACGTCAACTCCATTTACTTCGGCAGCGGCTGCTACGACGTGGCCTCGGCCAGCCAGGCCTACTTTGGGGTAGAGCCCTCCCAGATGGACGCCAACCAGTGCACCTTGCTGGCGGGCATCCCCAACGCCCCCTCGGTCTATGACTTAAACGTCAACCCGGACCTGGCCACCCAGCGGCAGCGCCAGGTGCTCACCTTGATGGTGGAGCACCAGTACCTCACCGCCGACCAGGCCAGCGCCATCCAGCCCGCGGCCTGATGGGGCGCTTGTAAAACAAGGACAGTTTTATGAAAAAGAAAAGGATAGGGAAGAAGGGATAGGATGCGGGAAGATTTGATGCGGGAGCTCCGCCGCGTAACAGAGGAAGAGGAGCAGCTCCTGGCAGGGGGCCAGGTGGATAAGAGCCTGTACACCTCGGGGGGCGGGTTCCTCATAGACAGCGACAAGCTCTTGGCCAAGGGGAAGCTCATCACCGTGCGGCCCCACACCCGGTTTGCCGCCTTCCCCATGCACACCCACAACTACGTGGAGATTATGTACATGTGCTCGGGCCAGACCACCCACCAGATAGAGGGCCGGCCGCCCCTCACGCTGCGCACGGGGGAGCTGCTCTTTTTAAACCAGCACGCCTCCCACGCTGTGGAGCGCGCCGGGGAGGAGGACGTGGGCGTCAACTTCATTGTGCTGCCCCAGTTTTTCGATGTGGCCTTAAACCTCATCGGCACAGACAACGTGCTGGGCAAGTTCCTCCTCAGCGGCCTGCGCCAAAGCGGCGGGGAGATGAGCTGCCTGCACTTCCGGGTGGCGGAGGCCCCCACCGTGCAGAACCTGGTGGAAAACCTGGTGTGGAGCTTGGTGCACCCCCAGCCCAATGCCCGGCGCATCAACCAGGCCACCATGGGCCTGCTGCTGCTCCAGCTGCTGAACTACACCGAGGATTTGGAGGAGGCCTCTGGCAACGGGGCGGTGCTGGCCGCCCTGCGGGAGATCGAGGAAAACTACCGCACCGCGGATTTGACCCGCTTGGCAGTGGAGCTCCACGTTTCCTTGCCCTACCTCAGCGCCGCGGTGCACCGGGCCACCGGCCGCACCTTCAAAGAGCTGCTGCTGGAAAAGCGCCTCTCCAAGGCGGCCCAGCTGCTGCGGGAGACCCGCCTGACCACCCAGGACATCATCCTGGCGGTGGGCTATGAAAATACCAGCTATTTTTACCGGGTGTTCCGGGCCCGCTTTGGCGTCACCCCCAAGGACTACCGCAAGAAGCGCGGCGGGGATTTTCTCCCCCAGGCCACCTAAAGCTAGGGATAAATCAAAAAGTTAGGACGTATTTTCCCAAAAGTACGTCCTTCTTTTTTTGCCCGTTTGGAGGTATGCTGGAACAAACAAAAAGGGGGGGAATACCATGGAAACCTATTTGGCGGTGGATATCGGCGCCTCCTCCGGCCGGCACATTTTGGGCTGGGTGGAGGAGGGCAGGCTCTGCCTGGAGGAAATCTACCGCTTCGAAAATACGCTCGTCCGGAAAAACGGCCGCCTCTGCTGGGATATGGAGCGCCTAGCCGGGGAGGTCCTGCGGGGCCTGGAGCGCTGCCGGGAGTTGGGTAAAATCCCGTCCACCATGGGCATCGACACCTGGGCGGTGGACTACGTCCTGCTGGATGCAGGGGGCCAGCCCCTGGGGGACACCGTGGCCTACCGGGACAGCCGCACCCAGGGCATGGACAAGCTGGTGGAGCAGCGCGTCCCCTTCCAGGAGCTCTACCGCCGCACCGGCATCCAAAAGCAGGACTTCAACACCATCTACCAGCTGATGGCGGTGAAAACCCAGGAGCCTGGGCTACTGGAAAAAGCCCAGCGCCTGCTGATGGTGCCGGAGTACCTGACCTACCGCCTCACCGGCAAGATGGAGAACGAGTACACCAACGCCACCACCACCGGCCTGGTGAACGCCCGCACCAAAACCTGGGACGGGGAGCTTTTGGACACCCTGGGCTACCCCCGCCGCCTGTTTGGGGAGCCCCGCCTGCCCGGCTACTGCGTGGGCGGCTTCACCCCAGAGGTGCGGGCCCGGGTGGGTTTTGACTGCCAGGTGCTCTT
>FR893737.1 GCA_000435395.1 Firmicutes bacterium CAG:94 | reverse complement strand
TCCTGGGCGGGCTTTTTGCCGGGGAAGGTGCACCCCGGCGTGACGCAGTACAGCATCTTGTCCTTGCTCTTTTTCTGCAGCAGCGTCTTGCCGCAGACAGGGCACTTCTCCTTGCTGGGCGGGTCCCAGGAGACAAAGTCGCACTTGGGGTACTCGCTGCAGCCGTAGAACACCCGGCCCTTCTTACTCTTGCGCTGGATGATTTTCCCGCCGCACTTGGGGCACTCGGCGCCGGTGTCGTTGACGATTTTCTTCACGTTCTTGCACTCGGGGTAGCCGGGGCAGGCCAGAAACTTGCCGTAGCGGCCGAACTTGACCACCATCTTGCGGCCGCACTTTTCGCAGATGACGTCGGTCTCGTCCTCTTTCAGCTGGATTTTCACCCCGTCCATTTCCTTCTTGGCCTTCTGCACGGTCTTGTCGAAGTCGTCGTAGAACTTCTGCAGGGTGTCCACCCAGTCCTCGTCGCCCCGCTGGACGGCGTCCAGCTCGTTTTCCACCTGGGCGGTGAACTTCACGTTGACGATTTTGGGGAAGCGCTCCTTCATCAGCTGGGTGATGACCTCGCCCAGCTCCGTGGGTTTAAAGGCCTTGCCCTCCCGGGTGACGTACTCCCGGGTGGTGATGGTGGCGATGGTGGCCGCGTAGGTGGAGGGCCGGCCGATGCCGTTCTCCTCCAGGGCCTTGATGAGGGAGGCCTCGGTGTAGCGCGGTGGGGGCTGGGTGAAGTGCTGGTTGCCCTTTAAGTCCCGCACCTTCAGCTTCATGCCCACCTCCAGGGGGGGCAGGTCCTTGCCGGCCTTCTCCTCCTCGTCCTTGCTCTCCTCGTACAGGGCGGTGAAGCCCTCGAAGGCCACGTTAAAGCCAGAGGCCTTGAAGATATACTTCCCCGCGCCAATGGTGGCCTGGGTGGTGTTCATCACGCAGTTGGCCATCTGGCAGGCGATGAACCGCTCCCAGATGAGCTTGTAGAGCTTGTATTGGTCCGAGGTGAGGGAGCCCTTCACCTGCTCGGGGGTCAGGCTGATGGTGGAGGGGCGGATGGCCTCGTGGCCGTCCTGGGCGCCCGCCCGGGACTTGAAGTGCCGGGGCTTGCTGGGCAGGTACTTGTTGCCCCAGCGCTCCTCAATATAGGCGGAGGCGTCCCGGATGGCGTCCTCGGAGATGCGCAGGGAGTCGGTCCGCATATAGGTGATAAGGCCGATGGAGCCCATGCCCTCCACCTCCACGCCCTCGTACAGCTCCTGGGCGGCCTTCATGGTGCGCCGGGCCTGGAAGCCCAGCTTGCGGCTGGCCTCCTGCTGCAGGGTAGAGGTGATAAAGGGTGGCGCGGGAGAGCGGTTCTTCTTGCCCTTCTTCACGGCGGTGACCAGGAAGTCCTCCTTCTCCAGCTCCTCAAAGAGCTTGTCGGACTCCTCCTTGGAGCCGATCTTGATCTCGCCGTTCTCGTCCCCGTAAAAGGCGGCGGCGAACACGGCCTTGCTGGGGGGCGCGGTGAGCTTGGCGTCGATGCTCCAGTACTCCTGGGGCACAAAGGCCTTGATTTCCTCCTCCCTATCTACGATCATCCGCACGGCCACGCTTTGCACCCGGCCCGCGGAAAGCCCCCGGCGGATGGTCTTGGCCAAAAAGGGGCTGAGGGTGTAGGTTTTGGCCAAAAAGGGGCTGAGGGTATAGCCCACCAGCCGGTCCAGGATGCGCCGGGCCTGCTGGGCGTTGACCAGGTCCAGGTCGATGGCCCGGGGGTGGGCCATGCCCTCCTCCACGCCGGTGCGGGTGATCTCGTTAAAGGTGACGCGGTCCGGGGCGTCCTCGTCCAGGCCCAAAATGTAGGCCAGGTGCCAGGAGATGGCCTCCCCCTCCCGGTCCGGGTCGGTGGCAAGCAGCACGCCGTCGGCGTTGGCGGCGGCCTCTTTCAGCTCTTTTACCAGCTTCTCCTTGCCTTTTATAATGCTGTATTTGGGCTTGAAGTGGTCCTTTACGTCCACGCTGAGACGCGCCTTGGGCAGGTCCCGCACGTGGCCCATAGAGGCCATCACCTCGTACTCGTTGCCCAGATATTTTTGAATGGTCTTCGCCTTGGAAGGCGACTCCACAATCACCAGTTTTGCCATTTGCAGGTTGACTCCTTTTCCTTCCGCCCGGCCATTCCGGGCTGGATTCCCCCGGCGGGGGGTCCATTCTACAATACTCCGCCGGGGCGTGGTTGTCAAATAAATTTTCTATGAAACCGGCCGCTTCCGTCCCTTTAGGCCCGGCAGTATCCCCCGCCCGGGCAGGGCCGCGCCAGGCCCATCCCTTCCAGCACCTGTAAGGCCTCCAACACCTTCCCCGCGGGCAGGCCCGTGGCCTTTTCCAGCTGCTCCAGGGGCTGGGGCGCTTTGGTCAGGCAGGTCAGCACCACCGCCTGCTCCCCGGTCAGGTGGATAGGCCCGCCCCCTGGGGAGGACCGGCTGCTCCGGGCAGAGGGCGCCTGCCTTCCAGCCAGAGCGGGGAAGCGGCGGCTATAGCGCTTTCCCTGGTGGGACTGGGCCTGTCCCAGCAGCTCCAATTCCGTCAGGGCGCCCAGAAGCTGCCCTGCGGGCAGGCCGGCGGCCTCCTCCAGCTGGGCCATGGTCTGGGGCGTATCCGTCAAGGCTGCCAGCACTGCCGCCTGGGCCTGGGACAGCGCCGGGAGGCCGGGGTCCGCCAAAACCGGGATGGCGGCCTCCTCCTCTGCCCGCCACGCCCGGGGCGCCGGCAGCGAGATGATTTTCCCCCTGCCGGCAAAGCGGTACTGGAGCTCCTCCAGGATTTCCTCCCCGCACTCTACGGCCTTGGCGCCGTCCTCCAGCAAGTCCCAGCCGCCGGCAAAGGCGGGGTCCCCCTGGGGGCCGGGCCAGACGAACACGTCCCGGTTCTGGTCCTTGGCATAGGAAGCGTACATCACCGTGCCGCTTTTCCGGGCGGCCTGGAGCAGCAGCACCCCGCAGGCCAGGCCGGTTATCAGCCGGTTGCGCACTTGGAACGTGCCAAAGCCCGGCGTCTGCTGGGCGAAGTATTCCGTCAGCAAAGCGCCGCCCTTCTCCAGGATGCTCTGCCGCAAAAAGTGGTTTTTGCTGAGATAGGGGCTGTTCAGCGCCACCGGCAGCACGCTGACCACCGGGCCCCCGCCGCTCATAGCGCCCAAAGCCACCGCAGCATCCACGCCCACCGCCCCGCCGGTGACGACGGAAGCGCCTCCCAGGGCCAGCTGGTAGCCAAACTCCCTGGCTTTCTCCTGGGTTTCCGGCGTGGCCTTGCGGGCGCCCACCACGGCAAGGGCCGGGCGGCTGTCCATGTCGGGCAGCTTCCCCTTTCCATACAGTACCGCGGGCGGGTCGTAAATATGCGTCAGGGCCTGGGGATACTCCCCACACGCCGGGGTGAGCACCTCCCAGCCCACTTTTAGGGCGTGCTCCAGCTGGGCCTGGGCCTCCTCCAGGGAAAAGGAGAACAGGGCTGCGGCCTCCTGCTCCCGGATGCCCCCCAGGGAATTCCACAGCCGGGGGCCGCCTTGGTAGAAAGCCTCCACCCCGCCGGGCACGCTGCGGTGGATGCGCCAAGGCAGGGGGCTGCCCGCCCCAAAGGCCTGCTGCATCCAAATCCAATAGGCGCGGTTATCCATGGGAGGCGCCTTCCCCGCCGGCCCGGGCCATCTCCCACAGCAAGATGGTGGCCGCCGCTGAGGCGTTTAACGACTCCGCCCGGCCCGCCATGGGGATGGTCACCCGCTGGCACTGGGCAATCGTCTCCTGGGAGAGGCCGTTGCCCTCGTTGCCGATAAACACGGCGCAGGGCCCCTGGGAGAAGTCCACCTCTGTCACAGGCAAAGCGGCGCTGTCCGGCACAGAGGCCAGCAGCCGGAAGCCCTCCCCCCGCAGCCGGGAGAACAGCCCCTGGCGGGAGCGCTCCAGGGAAAGCCCCAGGCGGAACACCGCCCCCATAGAGGCCCGCAGCGCTTTGGGGGAGAGGGGGTCGCAGCAATCCCCCAGAAGGACGACCCGCCCAATGCCCAGGGCCTCCGCCGTGCGCAGGATGGTGCCCAGGTTGCCCGGGTCCTGCAAATCCTCCAGCACCGCGCAGGAGCCGCCCCCGGCGGCGTCCCCGGCCAGCAGCCCCTGGGGCCACCGGCACTGGCAGAAAACCCCCTGGGGGCTTTTCGTGGAGGACAGCAGCCCCGCCACGTGGTCGGCCACCAGGTAGCTTTGGCGGGCGCGCTCCAGCACGGGCCGCAGGTAGGCGGCGTACTTCTCCAGGGCCTGGGCCGTGACAAAGCAGCGCAGCACCTCTATGCCAGAGCGGGCCGCGTCCTGGCACAGGCGGGCCCCCTCGCAGAGGAACTCCCCCCGGGCGGCCCGCTCCTCGGCGGAGGAAAGCAGCGCGGCCGCCTCCCGCACCGTCTTGTTCTGGCGGCTGGTAATCTTCTCCATGGGAAACCCTCTCCCCCTCTTTCCAAAAATAGGACGGACATAACAGGAACGCCCAAGGCAATCCCTTGCCTCGGGCGCACTTTCAGCTTTTTTACAGAGCGGCCTTGGCCTTCTCCACCAGGGCGGTAAACCCGGCGGGGTCGGCAATGGCAATCTCGGAGAGCATCTTCCGGTTCAGGGTGACGCCCGCCTTCTTCAGGCCATTCATAAAGGTGGAGTAGTTGATGCCGTTGATGCGGCAAGCGGCGGAAATACGGGTAATCCACAGGCGGCGGAAATCGCGCTTGCGCTGCTTGCGGCCGATGTAGGCGTAGTTGCCAGACTTCATCACGGCCTGTTTGGCCATTTTAAAGTGGCGGGACTTAGCGCCCCAATACCCCTTGGCAAGCTTTAATACCTTTTTCCTTCTCTTGCGCGTCATCATCGCGCCCTTCACTCTAGCCATTCCAATACCATCCTTTCTATGGATAAAACACTTGAAATCTTGTTACGCGGCGTTCAGCCGCCAGTCTCGCCTGCCGGCTCGGTCGGTCCTGGACGGTCCCCACTGGGGACCAGGACCCCCGTGGCGCGAATTGCCCGGGGTGCAACCCCCTTATTTATAGGGGAGCATCCGCTTGATGGCAGCCTCGTTGGTCTTGTCGGCCACGGTGGTGCCGCGGGCGTGGCGCTTGGTCTTGGGGGTTTTGCCGTGGCCGTTGGCCAGGTGGGACATGTAGGCGTGGGCACGGATGACCTTTCCATTCTTGGAAAGCTTAAAGCGCTTTTTGGCGCCGCTGTGAGTTTTCAGTTTCGGCATGGTACGTTCCTCCTTAGGATATTTTGAAACAACATTACTTGGTGGGCTTGGGCGCAAGGAACATCAGCATGTTGCGGCCCTCCAGCTTGGCGGGCTTTTCCACAACAGCCACCTCGCTCATGGCGTCGGAAAACTTGCGCATAATTTCCAGCCCCAGCTCGGGGTGACCCATCTCCCTGCCGCGGAAACGGATAGAAGCCTTCACCTTGTTGCCATCGGAGATAAACCGCAGGGCGTGGTTCTTCTTCGTCTCAAAATCGTGGGTGTCGATATTCAGGGAAAGGCGGACCTCCTTAATCTCAACGACACGCTGGTTTCTTCTCGCTTCCTTTTCGCGCTTGGCCTGTTCAAAGCGGAACTTGCCATAGTCGATGATTTTGCACACCGGCGGGTTTGCCTGGGGAGCGATCTTCACCAAGTCCAGATTTTTCTGCTCCGCAATTTCCAGCGCCTGGCGCAGGGACATGATGCCCAGCTGGTTGCCGTCAGAATCGATCACGCGAAGCTCCTTATCCCGGATTTGCTCGTTGATTTGCAGTTCCTGTTTGCTAATGGGTAGCACCTCCATCACACGTTGTTCTCAAGCTGCGTTGGCAGCGGGCGGCGGCGCAAAAAGCGGGCAGAAACCATTCTGCCCGCACATCAACCTTCCGCGCGCAAGGGGACCCGCGGCGCCTGGGCGCCCTTTTCCCTTTGCTTTGGAGTATTGACCTGTGTCAGGCAGCGCTGCACGGGTGGGGGCCGCCGGCCCCGCTTTGTTTTACCGAGTACCTATTATAGCCCCTCTGCCCGCCCTTGTCAAGGGGTTTTTTGAAATTGTGAGGGGGGCGGGCCGCCCTATTTATTATGTATAGGGCAGGCCACCCGTTGCCCCAGGGCCGAAGATAGGAAAATGGCACTGTTGGGCTCAAACCCGCATAAAACCTGGGTTTTTGAACAGTGCCACGTGGCACTGTTCGTGGAGATCGCTATACTTTTATACTTTAAATTATTAAAGCAAACTCCAAGTGAAAACAGTTTTCTCTGGTTTGAACTGTGCCATTTCCCGTTGAACTGTGCCATGTGGCACTGTTCGCAAAGCCGCATAAACACTGGGTTTTTCGCCAACAGTGCCAAGTTTTCATCTCAAGCCGTGGGGGGCGTTTCTGAAATGTGCCATTGCCGTCCCCCATCGAGAACCTCACACCGGTAGGCCACTCTTTTCTCGTTTTTCAGCTGCTGGCGCACCCGTTGCCACATGCGGTAGCTATACCCCATCTCCCGCAGCTCCTCCTCCAACTCCCGCACCGGCATCTCGCCGCCGTGCTGCTCCAGCAGGGCCAGGATAGCCTCCTTACACCCCTCCCGCTTGGGGGCGGCGGGGGGCTGGGCTTGCAGCTGGAACTCTCTGTCCCGTTTTTGGGTCAGCCCCGCCGGCACCAGCAAGCCTCTGTCCGAAAAAGTGTACAGCCTGGTGGGCTGCAAGGGGCCGTAGTTGTTCTTCTCCTGGCTGAGGTAGCGCCGGCCGTCCCCGGCGTCGCCCATCATCAGCACGCTGCGGGCGGCGTCCCACAGGTCGGCGCTGTCCGCCAAACGGGTGCGGCCCCAGGCCCCGGCCCGCTTGTTGGTGTGGCACACCAGCAAAAAGGCCGTGCCCACCTGCTCGCCCAGGGCCATCAGGGGCGCCAGGCACTCCCGTATCTCGTTGCGGGCGGCCATGTTCACCCCGTGGGGCAAAAAGCCCTGGATGGGGTCCAGCACGCACAGGGCCGGGCGGTAACTGTGTATAAAATCGGACAGTTCCGGGCTGCCCAGGCGCAGCTCCAGCAGGGCGGCGGAGGAGGACTCCAGTGTAATTAAATTCATCATCTTGGCCCCGGCCAGGCGCAGCTTCTTTTTCAGCTTTTTCCGCACGGAGTCCTCGGTGGAGAAGAACGCCCCCCAGCGCTCCTTGTGTGGTGTGTCCTGTTTTGCGGACAGCGTTTCGGCTGGTGTGTCCGCTTTCTCGGACAGAGAATCGCTGTCCCCTTTTGGGGACACCTCCTCCAAGAGGGTGTGCTTCCCGGTGGACAGCGCCGCCAGCAGCTGGCACCAAAAGCTGGTTTTCCCCACACCGCCGTCGGCGGCCAGCAGCGTGATCTGCCCCTGGGGGATGTAGCCGGGCACCAGCCATTGGGCCTCCTCCTCGGGGACGGTGTCCATGGTGCGGAACTGGGAGAGGAAATCCTGCTGGGGCGGCAGGGCCAGGAAGTCCGGGTCGGTGAGAATGGGGTCGAGATTTTCGCGCATAGAAACAACTCCTTTCACTATACCCTCCAAAAGGGGGAAAAGTTGTCTTGGGGAGGACAACTTGTGAAAGGAATTTACAATTTTGGGGGAAGCCGAGCGGAGCGAGATTAAAGTTTTTTGGGGCGCCTTTTTTTCAAAAAAGGTGCGACCTTGCCCTTATAGGCGCGCAGCGCAGGAAAGAAAGCTAGGGAAACAGGGGCTTTGCCCCGCCTTTCCCGGACGGCGGAGTGCCAGGAAGGTGGCTTCCCAAAAGCTGGGCCGCGAGCCAGCGGTGTGCCCTCTCCGCCCTCCTTTGGAGGGCACCTCCCCCAAAGGGGGAGGCGAGACTTGGCTCTCCCTTCGGGAGAGCTGGCGCCGTTAGGCGACTGAGAGGGCGAGGCGCTACCGTCCGGGAAAAACGCTTCGCTGTTTCCCTAGCTTCTCTCTGGCTAACGCCCACTAAGGGCAAGGCCGTAGGGCTCTGCCCTACAACCCGCAACCCTTTGAAAAGGGTTGACCTAAACTTTCATCTCGCTTCGCTCGGCCTTCCCTAGCGCCCTCAATGGATATCGTACACGCTGCGCAGGCGCAGGTTCTCCGTGGAGCCGGAAAGCACCTTCACCCGGGTCTCCCCGGCGTTCATGTCAAAGTAGTTGTCAGAGAGCAGCAGGTCCTCGTTCTCGTTCTGCACCTCCACGCTCTTGGCGTAGGCCTGGGCCATCACCACAATCTCGTCCCCCTCCACCCGGCAGGTGAGCTGCGGGTCGGCGTAGTGGAAGTACTTGGGCACGGAGAAAATCACCGTGCCCCCAGAGAGCCGCTGGCCGTTCTCGAACAAGTCATAGCTGACGTAGTCCTCGTAGATGTCCACGTCGGGCAGCTCCACCTTGTCCAGCCACACGCTGGAGAGGGCCGGCACTGTCAGGGAGATGGTCTCCTCCCGCTGGATGGCCCCCCGCTTGTCCCGCAGGGCCCACTTGACCACAAAGGCCCTGTCCTGCCGGGTCTCGTTGGCCACGGAGAGGCGGATGCTCTTTTCCATGTCGTAGGGCTCGGCGTTGATGTTGGGCTCTTGGGAGAGCATGCCCTCCTCGCAGCAGGAGAGCAGCACCGGCGCGAAGAACCGCTTGGCGTAGTAGTGCAGGGCTTTCCACCGGCCGGTGTAGTCGATGGAGGCCCAGCTGGCCACGGGCCAGCAGTCGTTGAGCTGCCAGTACACCGCGCCCATGCACACCCCGCGGATGCGCCGGAAGTGCTCCACGCCGTAGCGGATGGCCTCCCCCTGCAGCAGCTGGGAGGCGTACAGGGCCGTCTCAAAGCGGGTGGGGTAGAGGAACATCTGCTGCAAATAGGACAGGATGAGCATGCTGCCCCTGGCGCAGCGCTGGTGGCGCTCCATCACGTTGGAGAACAGGTTCCAATCCTGGGGCTCCGCGAAGGTCTTCACCGTGGAGAGGCAGGGCAGGCTTTCAAAGCCGAACTCGGAGAGGTAGCGGAACTGGTGCTTGCGGTACTCGGAGAAGGGCAGCTGGCCGTGCCACACGCTCCAGTAGTGGACGTCCCCCCGGGCGGGGTCGTTGGGATTGTCGAAGCCGCCGCCGGAGGAGGGGCTGGCCGGCCAGTAGAAGGTGTCCGGGTCCAGCTTGCGCAGCACCTCGGGGATGAGGTACTCGTACATGCGGATGTAGTCGGCCTTCTGCTTGATGGTGCGCACCCACTCGCCCTGGTCCACGAACATCTCCATCTCGTTGTTGCCGCACCACAGGCCCAGGCTGGCGTGGTGGCGCAGGCGCTTTACGTTGTCGATGACCTCGGCGCGGATGTTGTGGGCAAAGTCCTCGGTGAGGTTGTACACGGCGCAGGCGAACATAAAGTCCTGCCACACCACCAGGCCCAGCTCGTCACAGGCGTCGTAGAAGGCGTCCGAGGGGTAGCAGCCGCCGCCCCACACCCGCACGCAGTTGAAGTTGGCGGCCACGCACTGCTCCAGCAGCTTGCGGGTGCGCTCCGGCGTCACGCGGGAGAGGATGTTGTCCTCGGGGATGTAGTCGGCGCCCATGGCGAAGATTTTCACGCCGTTCACCTCATGGGCGAAGCTTTCGCCGTGCTCGTCCTTTTCCCGGGCGATGGTCATGGTGCGCAGGCCGATGCGCCGCTGCCAGGAATCCAGCTCCTTGCCCTGGGAGAAGGCGGTCACCTTCAGGGTGTACAGGGGCTGCTCCCCGTAGCCGTGGGGCCACCACAGCTGGGGGTGCTCGATGAGGATTTCCGCCGGGGAGCCCTCGAAGATTTCCACCTGGCCCTGGGGGCCGGTGAGCTCCACGGTGTAGGTGATGTCCTGGGCGGTGACGTAGTCCAGCTCCGGCTGGATGGACAGCTTCACCCGGCCGTGCTGGTGGTGCTGCCGGACCTGCACCGAGGGCAGCCGGGCGCCCTCCACGCCCAGCAGGGAAACCGGCCGCCAAATGCCGGCGTCGGGCAGGTGGGGGCCCCAGTCCCAGCCGAACATGCAGTGGGCCTTGCGCAGGTTGGCGAAGCCCCGCATGGCGTCGCTGCTGCCGTCGGCCGGGCTTTGGGCGTACTTCTCCCGAATCCACCGGGTGGGGGAGTACAGCTTTACCTCCAGCCAGTTCTCCCCGGGCTTTAAGATGCCCGCCACGTCAAACTCGAAGGTGCGGTGCATGTTCTCCACGTGGGAGAGCAGCACCCCGTTCAGGCGGATGTCCGCCACGGTGTCCACGCCCTCAAAGCGCAGCACCTGGTGGGGGCAGTCCAGCACCCCCGCCTGGGGCACAAAGCTGGCGGTGTACAGGAAGTCGTTTTCCATCAAGGCCAGGGCCTTGTCCTCGTTATCCCGCCAGAAGGGGTCCTCCAGCTTGCCGGCGGCCAGCAAATCGGCGTAGACCGAGCCCGGCACCGTAGCGGGGAGCTTCCCCATGCCCGGCATGTCCAGGGTCCAGTTTTGGTGCAGTGTTTGTGTAATCATACTGTAAACCTCCCGCCGGGCCTGCCGGCACATTGTATCCTCATGTCTTACAGGGACGCGTCCCGGGGCTGTTTGGCGCAGCGCCTTCCTAAGCCGGCGGCATCCCATCCTGTCCCATCTTAGCGCACTGGCAAGGGGCTGTCAATAGGACTTTTCATAGTCCCGGGCGCTGGCCTGCCCCAGCCAGGTGGAGTACAGCACCAACTGCCCCACCGGCAGGCCGGAGACCTCCTCCATGGCGTAGCCGTACAGCTGCAGCTGGGCCTGGTAGCGCTGCCAAAGCTCTTCCATGGTCTGCACCCGGTCGGTCTTAAAGTCGATGATGTGCAGCCGTCCGTCCTCCACAAAGGTGCAGTCCACCGCGCCCTGGAGGATGACCTCCTCCCCACTGGCGGCCCCCGGCCGCGCCAGGGCGGCGGGTATCACTGCGGTGAAGCGGCGCTCCTTCTCCACCTGGGGGGAGCGGAGCACCCGCTGGCCCAGGGGGCTTTCCAAAAACCTCCGCACCCGGCGCAGGTCCACCACGGCCCCCTGCTCCGGGGTGAGCAAGGCCTGGGCCACCAGGCGGTCCCGCTCCTTCTCCAGGTCGCGGCGGGCGGCGGCAAAGTCCGCGAACTGCATAAAGGCGTGGAGGGCCGTGCCCCGCTCGGCGGGGGTCATGCCCTGCTCCCCCAGCCAGGCGGGCCGGGAGAGGGTGATGTCCCGGCTGCCGTCCTGCTCCGCCGCCAGCTTGGAGGCCGCCACCTTGGCCGGGATGCCCACCGCCTCCTGGTGGGGGTAGGCAAAGGCAATCTGCTGCCGCAGGCGGCGGTACAGCTGCCAATCCGGGGGCTGGGGCGCCGGTACTTCCTGGGAAAGGGCCTCCTCCCCGGGCTGGTACTGGCTGAAATGGATGGCCCAGGGGGTGTAGTCCTGCCAAAAGACGCAGCCCGCCG
>FR893736.1:5388-7327 GCA_000435395.1 Firmicutes bacterium CAG:94 | reverse complement strand
CCCCGCCTGGCCTTTTACAATGTTGGCCTCCCCCACAAACCGGGCCACATAGGCGGTCTTGGGGGAATCGTACACCTGGGCGGGGGTGCCAATCTGCTCAAAGCGGCCCTCCCGCATCACCGCGATGCGGTCGGACATGTTCAGGGCCTCCTCCTGGTCGTGGGTGATGTAGATAAAGGTGATGCCCAGCTTCTTCTGCAGGCGCTTGAGTTCCTGCTGCATCTGGCGGCGCAGCTGCAAATCCAGGGCGCCCAGGGGCTCGTCCAGCAGGAGGATTTTCGGCCGGTTGATAAGGGACCGGGCAATGGCCACCCGCTGCTTCTGCCCGCCGGAAAGCTCCGCGGGCTTGCGGCGCTGGTAGCCCTCCAGCTGCACCAGCTCCAGCATCTTCTTCACTTCTTCCCGTATCTCCGCCTTGGGCCGCTTGCGGATTTTCAAGGCGTAGCCAATGTTCTGCTCCACGCTCATGTGGGGGAACAGGGCGTAGTTTTGAAACACCGTGTTCACGTCCCGCTTGTTGGGCTCGGTGTGGGTCATGTCCTGGCCCTCCAGCAGCACCCGGCCCTGGTCGGGGTCCTCCAGCCCGGCGATGATGCGCAGGGTGGTGGTTTTGCCGCAGCCCGAGGAGCCCAGCAGCGTGATGAACTCCCCCTGGGCCGCCTCCAAATCGATGCCGTTTAGCACCGGCGTGCCCCCAAAGCTTTTGGTGATGCCTTGCAGGCTTAAAATGCTCTCGCTCAAAATGGGAACGCTCCTTTCCCTGGGATTTCCCAACTGGAATGTATACCGATTCAGTATAGTTTCCTGTGCTGATTATACTGGCTGTGTGGCCCCTTGTCAAGGCACTGGGGTGGGTTCGGGCAGACTTTTGCCCATTCTCACAAAAAAGAAGCCGGACTGCCGCCCGGCTTCCCGCTTATTCCGTATCCAGCCCGCCCATGACGGCGCGCACCTGCTCGAAGGAGTACCCCAGCCGCTGCAAGGCCGCCACCGCCCGGCGGCGGGCCTTTTCGTCCTCCCGCCAGGTGGGATAGCGCCGCTCCAGCACCAGGGCGATATTCTCCCCGGCGGCCTGGTCCATGTCCTGGTACTGCTCCAGCACCTGGTCGATGATGTCCCGGCCGACGCCCTTGCGGGAGAGCTCCTGGCGCACCCGCCGGGCGCCGTAGCGCTTCCGCTGGAACAGCTCCCGGGCGTAGGTCTCGGCAAAGGCCCGGTCGTCCACCAGGCCGATTTCCTCCAGGTGGTCCGCCGCGGCCTGGGCCGCCTCCCGGGAGGCAGCCGTGCGGGCGATTTTCTCCGTCAGCTCCCGCTTGCTGTGGCTGCGGTGCTCCAGCAGGTACAGCGCCTTTTCCTGGGCCCGGCGGGCGTCGGAGCGCTCCACCAGCTCTTGGAGCTCCTCCTCCGAGAGGACGTCCCCAGGCTGCAGCCGGGCAAGCAGCACCACCTCGGTGTCCAGCTTGGGGCCGGGCTCCCCGTCCAGATACAGCTGGGTCAGGCCCTTGCGCCGGGGCTCCAGGCTTGTCAGCTCCATCAGTCGTCGTCCACCGTGATGTCGATGCTCTTCTTGGCGGCGGCTTTATTGGCCGGCGGCGGGGTCAGGGTCTGCTGGGCCGGGGCCTCCGCCGGGGGCAGCTCCACAGGCTTGGCCACCTCCCTGGGGGCCGGCCGGCCGGGAATCTTATCGTAGAGCTTGTCCACGTTCTCCCGCACCTTGGCCTCGATTTCGTCGGCGATCTCGGGATGGGTGGCCAAAAATTCCTTGGAGTTGTCCCGGCCCTGGCCAATGCGCTCCCCGCTGTAGGAGAACCAGGCGCCGGCCTTTTGGACAATCTCCAGCTTTACGGCGATGTCCAGCAGCTCGCCGGTGCGGGAGATGCCCGTGCCGTACATCACGTCGAACTCCGCCGTGCGGAAGGGCGGGGCCAGCTTGTTCTTC
>FR893736.1:3003-5367 GCA_000435395.1 Firmicutes bacterium CAG:94 | reverse complement strand
CACCACCTTGGCCCGGGTGCGGGAGCCGATGATGTCCGTGCCGCTTTTGATGACCTCGGCCTTGCGCACCTCAATGCGCACCGAGGAGTAGAACTTCAACGCCCGGCCGCCGGGGGTCACCTCGGGGTTGCCGTAGATGACGCCCACCTTCTCCCGCAGCTGGTTGATGAAGATGGCCACGCAGTTGGACTTGGAGATGGCGCCGGCCAGCTTGCGCAGGGCCTGGCTCATCAGCCGGGCCTGCAAGCCCACGTGGGAGTCGCCCATCTCGCCCTCGATCTCCGCCCGGGGCACCAAGGCCGCCACGGAGTCCACCACAATCACGTCGATGGCGTTGGAGCGCACCAAAGCCTCGGTGATTTCCAAGGCCTGCTCGCCGGTGTCCGGCTGGCTGACCAGCAGGCTGTCCACGTCCACGCCCAGGTTGCCGGCGTAAACAGGGTCCAGGGCGTGCTCCACGTCGATAAAGGCGGCGTTGCCGCCCCGCTTTTGGCCCTCGGCAATGCAGTGCAGCGCCAAGGTGGTCTTGCCGGAGGATTCCGGCCCGTAAATCTCGATGATGCGCCCCCGGGGCACGCCGCCGATGCCCAAGGCCAAATCCAGGGACAAGCTGCCGGTGGGGATGGCCTCCACGTTCAGGGCGGAATCCTGCCCCAGGCGCATGACGGCCCCCTCGCCAAACTGTTTCTTAATCTGGGCCAGGGCTGTTTCCAGGGCCTTGGCCTTTTCCTCGGCGCCGCCTGCCCTGGCGCTTGCCGCCCGCTTGCTTTCCGCCATATCCATAACCTCCTGTGAAGCGTTTGTTTCTGTCTTCTATTATAAAAGAATCCCCGGGGAAAAGCAATGGATTTCCCAAAATTTTTCGAACAAACGTTTAAAAACATCGCCGCCGGTGCTTCAGCCCGGGCCGTATTCCCCCCGCAGCTCTCCCGCGTCCGGCGGCTGGAACAGGGCGGCCCAGCGCTCCATGTCCTCCCGGCTGATGGCCTGGAACACGTCCTTGCGCCCTGCCTGTACGCGGTGCTCCAGGCGGCGGCACAGCTCCTCCAGGGGCGCGTGGACATAGCAGATTGCAAAGCCCGCGCCCAGGGCCTGGGCCTCCCGGAACTTCTCCTCCCGCTGCTCCTTGGCCCAGAAGCCAAAGTCCAAAATGACGCTGACACCCTGGGCCAGCAGCCGCTTGCCCACCTGCCACATCAACGCCTCCACCTTGTCGTGGCGCTGGTTGTGGAGCTCGTGCTCCTGGGGGTCGTGGAAATCATCCCCAAAGAGGAACAGGTGCCACTCATCCGGCGTAAACCGGATGGCCCCCGTCTCCCGCTCCAGCTCCTTGGCCCGGGTGGTCTTTCCCGAGCCGGGCAGGCCCACCATCAAAAACAGCGTGGCTTGTCCCATGGCGCTTCCCTCCTTTGGGGCTATCATAGGGGATAGCGGGCGGTTTGTCAATGACCCGGGGAAAAATCACGTTGACAAAACCCACCGGCCGTGCTATCCTATCCTCAGAACACGCAAAGGAGTGAAAGGATGTTAGTATAAGCCTCCCTATTTTTCGGAACATTGGAAACGCTTTCGGGCAGCGCCCGGGGGCTGGTTCCCTGTGCCGGTTTGGTGGCTTGTGCTTTTGTCCCTGTTTCTTTGCCTTGCTGGGGTTTGCCCCGGCGCGCTTTCCTTTGGGATAAACTGGGCCTGTCCGGCATGGGACAGGCCCTTTTTCGCGCCTCAAAGGAGGGACACTATCATGCTGCAAATACGCGATTTGACCGTAACCATGAAGAAAGACCTGCGGGACCTGCTGCGGGGCTTCACCTTTGCCCTGAACCCCGGGGACAAGGCCGCCATCATCGGGGAGGAGGGCAACGGGAAATCCACCTTGCTCAAGCTCCTCTACGACCCCGCCTTGGTAGAGGGCTATGTGGAATACACCGGCGCCATCCAAAAGGACGGGATGCTTTTGGGCTACCTCTCCCAAGAGGTGCCCCCGGAGCAGGGGGAGCTGAGCGCCTACGAGTTCTGCTGCCAGTCCCCGGCTTTTCTGGACGCCTCCCCCGGGGAGCTGGCCGCGGCGGCCAAGCGGCTGCGCTTCCCCCTGGACTGGTTCTACTCCGACCGGCTGGTAAAGACCTTCTCCGGCGGGGAGAAGGTGAAGCTGCGCATGGCCCTGCTCACCTTGGGCCGCCCAGACTGCTACCTGCTGGACGAGCCCTCCAACGACCTGGACATTGACACCCTGGACTGGCTGGAGACCTTCATCCGGGAGTGCGCCCAGCCGGTGCTGTTCATCTCCCACGATGAGCTGCTGCTGGAGCGCACCGCCAACGTCATCCTCCACATGGAGCAGCTGCGGCGCAAGACCCTGCCCCGCTG
>FR893736.1:0-2955 GCA_000435395.1 Firmicutes bacterium CAG:94 | reverse complement strand
GCCAGTACGTGGAGGAGCGGCTGCAAAAGTTCACCCACCAGGAACGGCTGGCCCGCAAGGAGCGGGAGGAGGAGCGCAAACAGCAGGAACGCTTCCAGAAAATCCAGCAAAAGGTGGAGCACCAGCTGAACACCATCTCCCGCCAAGACCCCCACGGGAGCCGGCTGCTGAAAAAGAAAATGAAGGCGGTCAAGTCCCTGGAGCACCGCTTCGAACGGGAGCGGGAGGACATGACGGAGTTCCCCGACAGCGAGGAGGCCATTTTGGTGGGCTTTGGGGAGAACACGGCCATCCCCGCGGGGAAAACCGTGCTGGACTTCACCTTGCCCGCTCTGTACGCCGGGGAAGCCTCCCAGGGGCAGCCGCCCCTGGCGGAGAACCTGCGGCTGTACGTCCGGGGCGGGGAGCACGTGTGCGTCATCGGCCGCAACGGCGCGGGGAAAACCACCTTCCTGCGGCAGGTGGCCGGGGAGCTGCTGGGGCGCCAGGACATCCGGGCGGCCTACATGCCCCAGGACTACGGCGAGACCGTGGACCAAAGCCAGACGCCGGTGGAATTTTTGGCCAAAAGCTGGGAGAAGGAGGAGCTCACCCGGGTAAAGACCTACCTGGGCAGCATGAAGTACACCCCCGAGGAGCAGGAGCACACCATCCAAGAGCTCTCCGGCGGGCAGAAGGCCAAGCTGTTCTTCTTAAAGATGATTCTGGACGGGGCCAACGTGCTGGTGCTGGACGAGCCCACCCGGAACTTCAGCCCCCTATCCGGCCCGGTGATACGGGGCATTTTGGAGGAGTTCCCCGGGTGCATCCTCAGCGTCAGCCACGACCGGAAGTATATCGGCCAGGTGTGCGATACGGTGTATCAGCTGGAGCCCCAGGGCCTGGTCCCCCTGGAAAACCCCTGGCGGGAAACCGCCCGCTGACAAAAAAGCAGGGAAGCCCTAGGGCCTCCCTGTTTTTATGTTTGCGGGGTTTAGGAATTTGCCTCCGCCAGCTCTTTCTTATACAGGTACTTCTCCACCTCGTCCACCATGTTCTGGGGGATTTTCCGTTCTACCGGCAGCACGGCGGCATTGGCCATCTCCTGGGCAAAGGCCAGCACGGTGCGGGTGGTCTTGGCCAAAGCGTCGGCGGAGAGGAAGTCCAGGGTGTCAAAGCGGTTGTGGATGTAGGCCGCGCCAGGGGCGCCAAAGCGGGTGAAGTTCACCCCGGGAATGCCGCTGTCGGCAAAGGGGATGCTGTCGCTGGAGTAGATGCCCTGCTTCACCTCGGCGGAGAAGCCATGGATTTTCACAAAGTACTCCAGGTAGGTGGCCAGCTTGTCCTCGGCGGTGGCGGCAATGCCGTCGTGGCCCAGAATGGGGCCGCCCACGTCCACGTTGATCATCAGCAGGTGGTCGGACAGCTCCTCCTTGTGGGCCTTTACATAGGCCCAGCTGCCCTCCAGACCGATCTCCTCGCTGCCGTACCACATGAACTTTAAGGTGCGCTTGGGCGGGTTCTCCTTAAAGTAGCGCAGCACCTCCATGTTGATGACGCTGCCCGCGCCGTTGTCGTACACGCCCTTGGAAAAGGCCACGGAATCGTAGTGGGCGCCAAAGGAAAGGATTTCCTGGGGCCGCTGGGTGCCCAGCACCGTGGCCACCACGTTGTGGGAGGTGCGCTCCTCGGTGCGGCCCTTCAGCACCATGCGGGCCTTGCAGGCGCCCTTGCGCACCATGTCCATGGCGTCCACCACCCGGGTGTGTACCATGGGCACGTTGCCAAAGGTGCGCAGGGTGCGGCGGAGCTTCCGGGTGGAGAGGTCCGTCTCCTCCCGCCTATCCCGCAGCTCGCCCTCCATGGTGACGATACCAGCCACGCCGGCCTTCATCAGCTTTTTATACAGGGGCACCCGCATAAAGCCGTTGACCAGCACAATCTTCCCCTGGACGTCCTGCAAATCCACGTCGGTGGCGTTCTCCACATAGACAAACTCCGCGGTGAGGCCCCCCTCGGGGGTGTTCTCGGCGCACTGGTACCCGGTGACGGGGTACTCCTGCTGGAAGGGCTCCAGAATCTCCAGCGTGGCCTCCTCCACAATGCCCTGCTCAATCTCAAAGGGCTCGATAATGGCGGGCACGCCGATGGCGTCGCACTCGGCCTTTAAGATTTGGGCGGCCTTCTCCTCCTCGGGAGAGCCGGCAATGCGGGTAAAGCCGATTTTCTCCAGCAGCTCCATCTCCCGCTTCCCACAAATTTCCACAGTGAATTCCTCCTTTGGTTCGCTTATAGGAAAAGCCCAAACGGCACTCCCACCGTTGGGCTTTTGCTTCTGCTATAGTTATATCACTTTAACGGGGTGAAGTCAAGGGATTTGCCCACTTGAATATTTTAGATGAGCAAATTGAAGGAATTGTCAGGTTTTACGCGGGGTTTCCTGGGTTTTTCTTCAATTTGCTCATTTTCCTATCTTCGGCCGGGGGGCACTTGTCCCCCCTATGACTTGAGATTTTAAAAGTGACAAGTGGTAAGAAAAGTCAGGTTTTATGCGGCTTCCGCCATTTGACCCCCCTGACAAGTGACCCCTGGAAAAAGAGCCTCACTTATCCCAGAGGAATTGCCACTTGTCCCCCCTGACAAATGGCAAACCCCGCATATTTGCTGGGTTTTTGGGCCACTTGTCACTTTTCCTATCTCCGGCCCTGGGGCAACTGCGCTCCTTGTACCACTTGAAATGAAAACTTGAGGGAGTTGCCAAAAAAGCTAGGTTTTATGCGGGTTTCCGAACTCCCTCACATGGGGGAGTTGAAGCGGCCCTAGGGGAAAGCGCCGCTGTTTTCCTGGGCAACTCCCTCACCTGGGGGAGTTGCCAAACCCGCATGAATCCTGGGTTTTCGGCCAACTCCCCCATATTTTCATCTCCGGCCCTGGGGCAACCTGCCCACGCCGCGCACGTGCGTTAGCGGTTCGCAC
>FR893735.1:11533-15708 GCA_000435395.1 Firmicutes bacterium CAG:94 | reverse complement strand
TGGCGCGAAGAGACAGCGGAGGCACTCCGCTGTGGGGCAGCCTGGCGTGCGTCCTGGCCCAGCGCCGCCGGAAGGGGAAGTAAACCTCAGCCCTGGGGGCCGGGCAGGCCTTCCGGAGTCTGCTGGGCAACGGGCAGCTCAAACCAGAAGGTGCTGCCCTGGCCCAGGGTGCTGGTGACGCCATAGGTGCCGCCGTGCATATCCAGAATGTTCTTTACAATGGACAGCCCCAGGCCGGAGCCCATCTGGGCCCGCTTGTGCTCCTTGTCCACCTTGTAGTAGCGCTCCCAGATGTCTTTCAGCTTATCCTGGGGGATGCCCTCGCCAGTGTCGGTGACAGACACCCGCACCTTGCCCTGCCACAGCTCCTGGCGCAGGGTGATGGTCTTGTCCTTGCCCGAGTAGGTGATGGCGTTGTTCACCAGGTTGTACACCACCTGGGAGATTTTCAGCTCGTCGGCGTCCACCCACACCTCCTCCCGGTAGAGGAAGGGGAAGTGGTAATCCGCCAGCTTGTCATACCGGTGCAAAATGCCCCGTATGCTTTCCGTAAGGTTGAAGCGGGTCTTTTCCAGGGGCAGCACGCCGGCCTCCAGCTTGGAGAGGTCCAGCAGGTCGTTGACCAGGTTGGTCAGCCGTTCCGCCTCGTCGATGATAATCTGCACGTTTTCCGGGGTGTTCTCCCCAGGCAAATCCCGCATGACCTCGCTGTAGCCCTTAATCATGGTCAGGGGGGTGCGCAGGTCGTGGCTGACGTTGGCCAGCAAATCCCGGCGCAGGCCCTCCACCTTGGAGAGCTCCCCGGCGGCGTAGTTTAACGTGCGTGCCAGCTCCCGGACCTCCCGGGCGCCGTGTTCCCCAAAACGGATGGCGTAATCCCCCTTGGCCAGCACCTTGGCGGACTCGTTGATGTCCGCCAGGGGCCGGGAGATGCGCCGGGCGATAAACAGCGCCAGCAGCACGCCCATGGCTGCCATCACCACGGTGAGGGTGGTCACCTGCACCTGCAGCGTCTCCTTGAGGGAATCCACCGGGGTGATGGCGCTTTCCAGCAGCACCATGCGGTTGAGCCCCGAGGGCGTGCGGGTGATGGTGACATAGAGGATGACCTCATCCTGGGTGCCGTCCTGGTTTACAAAGGGGGAGCGGGCCACCATCAGCTGGTCTCCCCCTTTCAGGTTCACCTCGTTGAACAGGTTGGACATATTCAGCCGGGAGCGGGAGAGGTTCTCCAAATAGCTCTCCTTCTCGCTGGCTTTCCAGCCGGAGAGCATCTGGCCGTGCTCGTCGGTGACCACAATGTTGATGCCTGTGTTCAAGCACATCTGGCGCACCTGCTCGTTCATGTCGCTGGCCTCCAGGGCGTGCTGCACCGTCTCGGCGGTGGCCTTCACCTCGGTGGTCTTTACAGCCCGGTAGAAGGGGTCCAGCAGCACAATCTGGAACAGCCACAGCAGCGCCGCCACCACCAGGATAAAAATGCCGAACCCGCAGAGGATTTGCCCCCAGATGCCCAGGGGGCGCCGGGTCCTCAAAAGACGCTCACTTGCCTTCAAAACGATACCCCACCCCTCTCAAGGTGACAATAAACTTGCTGTAGGGCCCCAGGGAGCGCCGCAGCAGCTTGATGTGGGTGTCCAGCGTGCGGTCGTCGCCGTAGAAGTCGTAGCCCCACACGTTGGTGATGAGCATCTCCCGGGTAAGGGCGATGTTCTTGTTCTGGGCCATATACACCAGCAGGTCGTACTCCTTGGGGGAGAGCTCTACCCGCTGGCCGTCCACGGTGACGATGCGGGCGTCCAAATCGATGGAGAGCCCCTCAAAGGTGAGCACGTTGCGCCGGTGCTCCTCCCCCTGGGGGTTCACCCGGTTCATAATGGCCGTGACGCGCATCATCAGCTCCTTGGGGGAGAAGGGCTTTACCACATAGTCGTCCACCCCCAGCTCGAAGCCGTGGATGCGGTCGTATTCCTCGCCCCGGGCCGAGAGCATCAGCACCGGGGTGTTGCAGGTTTTGCGAATCTCCGCCACGGCGGAGAAGCCGTCCAGCTCGGGCATCATCACGTCCATGATGATGATGTCATAGGCCCCTGGGTGACGGCGGCACAGCTCCACGGCCTCCATGCCGTTTTCCGCCTCTGTCACCTGGTTGCCCTCAAATTCAGCGTATTTCCGGATGAGCGAGCGAATCATCTCCTCGTCGTCCACCACTAAAATGCGGTACATCCATCCACCCCTTTTCGCAGGTTGCCCGGGCGCAAAACGGCCCGGCCTTCCATGTTTTCTACAGCACAGTATAGCGCCCTTCTGTGAAGCCCCGGTGAACGCCGCCGGAAAACCTGGCAAAGCCTGGGCGCCATGTGGTTTAGTATAGCCTAAGGCCCAGTTTTTTTCAAGGTTTGGCACCTTTTCCTGTTGACTTTTTGGTAAAAAGAGGGTATGATGATTCTAGGGAAAGTATCTACAAATATAGAGAAGCTTTGTCTAAATATTAGTTTCTTTGGATAAGGAGGAATCTGTATGCTGCCTGTCATCACCATCTCCCGCCAGTATGGAAGCGGAGGCCACGAGGTGGGCGAGAAAGTTGCCCAAAAGCTGAACTTGCCCTTCTATGACAAGGCCTTAATCGCCATGGCCGCCAAGAAAAGCGGCCTTTCGGAGGAGGTTTTTGCCGACGCCGACGAAAAGGCCACCAGCAGCCTGCTGTATTCCATGGTAATGGGCAGCTACGCCTTTGGGGCGCGGGTGCCCGGCATCAACGAGATGCCCATCAACGACAAGCTGTTCGTCCTGCAGTCGGACATCATCAAGAAGGCGGCCAAAGAGGGGCCCTGCGTCATCATCGGCCGGTGCGCCGATTACATCCTGCGGGAGCACGAGAACTGCCTGAACGTGTTCGTCCACGCCGACAAGGCCGCCCGCATCAAGCGCATTGTGGGCCTTGGCCACTGCGAGGAGAAGAAGGCCCCCGATTTCGTCACCAAAAAGGATAAGCAGCGGGCCAACTACTACAACTTCTACTCCAACAACCGCTGGGACGACCTGCTCAATTACGACCTGACCATTGACACCTCCCGGTTCTCTGTGGACATGGCGGTGGATTTGATTATTGACGCGGCCAAAAAGCTGGACGTCTAACGCACTGTGTACAAGGTCATAGCGACCCCCTATATTCCCTGAAAGCCGGGGACGGAAGGGCAAAACGCCTTTTCGTTCCCGGCTTTTCCTTTTCAAACGGGCCAAAGCGTGCTATAATGGCCCCAAAAAGTGGGAAGCGCCCCCACGCCTTGGGCCCGCGCCTTCCCCTTTCACAGCCCCATAAGACTGCAAAGGGAGTGTCCCATGAAGAAATTGTTCAACCGAATCACCGAAAAGCAAGCCCGTGTCCTCACCCTGTGCCTGCTGGGGGCGGCGGTGGTGCTGCTGGGCGCCGCCCTGTGGCTGAACCTGGGGGCCGGGGGCAGCGGCACCACCTTGACCACCTACGCCATGGGCTCTTACATCCAGCAGACGGTCTATGGCGCCGGGGCCGAGGAAGCCGCCCAGCAGGCCTCCTCCGCTGTGACAGAGCTGGAAAACTTGATTTCCTGGCGGGTGGAGGACAGCGACATCGCCACCCTGAACCAAGAGGCCGGCGGGGAGTTCCAGGACATCGACCCCCAGACCTGGGACATCCTCAACACCGCCTTGCCGGTGTGCCAGGCCAGCGGCGGGGCCTTTGACATCACCATTGCCCCCATCAGCTGGCTGTGGGACTTTGACGACGAGCCCCATCTGCCCCAGGCCTCCACCATTGAGAGCCTGCTGCCCGCGGTGGATTACACCCAGCTCTCCCTGCAAGAGGACGGCACCGCCGCCTTGCGGTCCAGCTCCTCCGCCTTGGATTTGGGCGCCGTGGGCAAGGGCGCCGCCTGCGACGCTGCCGTGGCCGCCTACAAAGAGGCCGGCGTGGAGCGGGCCGTGGTCTCCGTGGGGGGCAGCGTAGGCGTCTACGGGGAAAAGCCCTTTGGGCAGAAGTGGCAGGTCAGCGTCCGCAACCCGGACACCGACGGCGCCTTGGGGGTGCTGTCCGTGTCCAGCGGGTTCCTGTCCACCTCGGGCAGCTATGAGAAGCAGTTTACAGAGGACGGCGTCACCTACCACCACCTGCTGGACCCCTCCACCGGCTACCCCGC
>FR893735.1:0-11432 GCA_000435395.1 Firmicutes bacterium CAG:94 | reverse complement strand
CTGCTTTGTGCTGGGCCTGGAGGACAGCCTCCCCCTGCTGGAGCAGTTTGACAGCCAGGCCCTGTTCATCACCCAGGAGCGCCAAATCTACCTGACCAGCGGCCTGGAGGACGCGTTCACTTTGAGTTCCGGGGACTACACCCTGGCAGGCACGGTGTGAGGCGCCCATGGAAGGGAAGAAATTCCTCTCCCCCCGGGGGATGGTGCTGTGCGGGGCGCTGCTGCTGGCGGCGGGGGCGCTGTACCTGGCGCTGTCCCTGCTGCCCCAGGGGACGGTGGCCGTGGTGGAGCAAAACGGCCAGGAGGTGGCCCGCCGGGAGCTCTCCCAGCTGGCGGGGCCGGAAACCCTGTCCCTCACCGGGGAAAACGGCGTGGAGGTGACCATCACCTTCACCCCCCAGGGGGCGGCGGTGACAGACTCCACCTGCCCGGACCAGGTGTGCGTTCAAACAGGGCAGCTCACCCGGGCGGGGGAGTCCGCCATCTGCCTGCCCGCCCGTGTCACCCTCCGGCTGGAGGGCGGTGGGGACTCTGTGGACGCCACGGTCTATTAAAGGAGGCGGAACGGATGAAACAGAAAGCGGGCCGTGTGGCCTTTACCGGGCTGTTGGCCGCTTTGGCCATTGCCCTTTCTTTTTTGGAGGGGCTCCTCCCCCCTCTGCCCATGATGCCCCCCGGGGCCAAGCTGGGGCTTTCCAACCTGGCCACCATGTACGCCGCCGGCAGCCTGGGCCTGCCCAGCGCCCTGTTTTTGGCGGTGTTCAAAGGTGTGTTCGCCTTGGTGACCCGGGGAGGCATGGCCGGGCTGATGAGCCTCTCCGGCGGGGTTGTCAGCACGGTGGTGATGTGGCTGCTGCTGAAAAAAGCCAACGCCTCTTTGGGGGTGGTGGGCGTCTGCGGGGCCTTGGCCCACAACGCCGCCCAGCTGTGCGTGGCCTACTTCCTCACCGGCACCAGCGTGGCCTTTTACGTGCCCTTCCTGGTGCTGTTCGGCGTGCTCACCGGGCTGCTGACAGGTCTGGTGCTCAAGCTGACGCTGAAGCCTTTGGAGCGGCTGCAAAACATCCTGAAGTGAAGCTCTTTTCGCGAACACAAAAGCACCTCCCCAGGGCAGCGCGCCCGCGGAGGTGCTTTTTCAAGCTGTTATTCTCGTTTCAGTCCATCACTTCACCTGGCAGCCGCCCCATTCCACCACCGTAAAGCCGCTGCGCTCCGGGCCGGCCAGCTCCTGCGGAGGAAGCTCCACCGGCTCCTCCAGGGGCTTCCAGGCCATGAACACCCGCAGCACCGTGTCGGGGGTTGGGGTAATGGCCAGCTGCGCCGCTTCCGTGTAGGCGTCGGACTGGAAAGCGATGAGGTTATAGGGGTTTTCCTCCATCTGGGGCAGCCAATAGACAATAAACTCGTTGGCCTCCCGGCGGGTGAGCCCCAGCTGGCTTAAGGCGTCCTCCAAAAAGGCCGCGGTGTCCTCCCCGGCCACGCAGGCGCCCTGGGAGAAGTCGTACTCCACGTTGTCCTTGCCCTCCCAGTAGAGATAGCTGTAGGTCTGGCCCTCTCCGTCTGTCAAGGTGCCGTCTGGGCTGGCAGTCACGGTCCAGCCGTCGTTGTAGGCAGGGTACGTGCAGGTCAGTTCCCCGGCGTAATCCAGCTGTACTGTGACCTGGGTCTCCTCCTCCGGGTAGAGGTAGACCACCGGCTTGGCAGAATACTGCACCTCTTGGCAGGCGGCAAGGCTGCCTGCGCAGGCCAGCGCCAACAAAAGCGCGGCCCAGCGGTTCTCTTTTTTCATAGCTCCATTCTCCTTTCTCTACGCTGCCGTTTCTTCCCGGCCAGAGCAGGCCTCTCCCAGGGGCGCCGCCCTGACTATTCCACCAAAAGTATAGCTCTTTTCTCGAAAAAATACAATATCATTTCCTGCCATTCCGGTTTTTTGTGGATTTTATGTATCCAATTCCCCGCAATAGAGGATGTGGCTCTGGCTGTCGTAGACAGCGGCGGTGAAGTTCAGGGAGGGCTGGTTTAGGGCCCCGGCGGCGGTGTAGCTGTCCGTCTGCTTGTTGTAGAAGAACCAGTAGCCCTCCTCCACCGGGGGCAGCAGGGCCTCCCCGTCCTGCCCGGTGAGGTAGGGCCCGGAGTAGTGTCCCTGCCGCTCCGCGCCATAGAGCAGGGCTTGGGCGTCGCCGTCCACCGGCAGGGGGCCTTGGGCGTCCCCGTCCACCGGCAGGGGCTGCCAGCCCTGGGCGCCTTGGAGGGATTTCTCCAAGGCAGCGGCCTCCTCCGGGGAAAAGGCAATCTCCCAGTAGGCCGTGCCGTCCCCGTGGAAGCCCCCGTGGCCGTCCCAGAAGGCGGCGGGTTTCTCCAGTGTTCCGTCCAGGCCCAGCTCCTGGGGCAGGGAGGCCTGCTCTCCCCACCCCCCGGCAAAGAGCTGCACCAAGCCAAAGGCCAGCGCCACCAGCAGCACCAGCCCGAAGGCCGCCCCAAACCACACAGCGTCCCGTTTTCTCTCCTGTTTCACAAGGCGTCTCCCCTTTCGGCAGGTTCTCTGTCCAGTATACCGCCTTCCTGGGCCGGTGGCAAGGGCCTCCGCCTTACGGAATCCTTACGGTTTTCCGGGGGACGCCCCAGCCCAAATGGGCCCTTGACAAAAGGGAAAGACGTGCGTATAATAAAAAACAGACTTTACATCAAAGAGAGGTACATACTGACATGGACGACGGCGACAGTCACCCTGCCAGCGACAACTTTAACCAGATACAATGCGTGGAGAAGCATAACTTGCTGCTGCGGCCCTGGAGAGGCGCGGCGGCAGGCTATGCTTTTTTGTGCTTTCCTGGAAAGTTTTATCCCCGAAATTAGCGGGCAGGCGCTGCAAGCAGAGCGAGAAGAGAGAATCAGCAACACATAAAAAGGAGTGCACATTTTTTGGAAATCTTACTGCAAATTATACTGATATTGGTCAACGCCTTTTTCGCCGGCACGGAAATGGCTGTTGTGTCCCTAAACGCCACCAAGCTGCGAAAAATGCAGGAGGAAGGCGACAAAATTGCCGGGAAGCTGTTGAGCATGGTGGAGGATTCCTCCGCCTTCCTGTCCACCATCCAGGTGGCCATTACCCTGGCCGGCTACCTGGGCGCCGCCTTTGCCGGCGAGAACTTTGCCCCGGTGCTTTCCAGCTGGCTGTACAACGACCTGGGCTTCCAGCTCATCCCCCTAACCGCCTTAAACAGCATTGCCATCATCATCATCACCATTATCCTGTCCTATTTCACACTGGTGTTTGGCGAGCTGGTTCCCAAGCGCATTGCCCTGCAAAAGTCCTATGAATGGGCCAAAATGGCCTGCGGGGTCATCCGGGGCATGGCCTTTGTGCTGCGGCCGGTTATCTGGCTGCTGTCTGTCTCGGTCAACGGCGTGCTGCGCCTGCTGCACATGAAGGTGGAGGCCGAGGAGGAAAACGTCACCGAGGATGAAATCCGCATGATGGTGGACCTGGGCGGCGAAAAGGGCGCCATTGACGAGGACGAGCAGGAGTGGATTCAAAACGTGTTCGACTTTGGCGACAGCTCCGTGCGGGAATCCATGACGCCCCGCAGCGACATGGACGCCCTGGACATTGAATCCACCGACGAGGAAATTTTGGAGATGATTCAGGAGACGGGCCGCAGCCGCTTCCCCGTGTACGAGGAGAGCGTGGACACCATTCTGGGCATTTTAAACGTGCGGGACTACCTGCTGGACCGCAACGCCGGGAAGAACACCGCCTTAAAGGACCTGCTGCGGCCGGCCTACTTTGTGCCGGAAACCATGAAGGCCGACAACCTCTTTAAGGAGATGCAGAAGGAGAAGGTGCACATCGCCGTGGTGGTGGATGAATACGGCGGCACCGAGGGCATCATCACCATGGAGGACCTGCTGGAGGAGATTGTGGGCAACATCTACGATGAGTTCGACAAGGCCGAGCAGCCGGAGATCGTGCCCCTGGGCGAGAACCAGTGGCGCATCGCGGGCTCCACGCCCATCAGCACCTTGGTAGACGACCTGGAGCTGCCCCTGCCGGAAAGCGACGACTACGACACCCTGGGCGGCCTTATCGTCACCCGGCTCAACGCCATCCCCAAGGACGGCGAGCAGTTCGACATGGAGATTGACGGCGTGGCCCTGCACATTGAGAAGATAGAGGACCACCGCATTGAAAGCGTGGTGGCCACCCTCCTGCCCAAGGAGGAGCCGGAGGAAAAGTAAGCAAAAAAGAAGGACATCCAAGGGAGGCTGAGCCGCCCCAAATTGTGCGGACAGTACAAAAAAAGACCCCTGGTAGGAAATAGCATGTTTTAGTCGGAGAGGCGTTGCGTCAGCGGCGCCTCTCCAGTTTTGATTTGGATGCGCTCGTGGTTGTAAAAATAGATGTACCGGTCAATCATTTCGTTGGCTTCCGAGAAGGTAGCCGGTTTGTGTCGGTAGATGCATTCTGTTTTGAGGATTCTGATATTTTACCCTCGGCCTCACTTCCTTTCTGCGAACTGCAGAAAATCCCGCAGCAGCTTGTTTACCATCTGTAAACGCGCAATCTCATACGCCTGCTCCGTGGCCACATCTCTTGGTGCGGCATCTTTCCGCGGCCTTCCCTTTGGCCGCGGAACAATCCCCGCTTCCAGCTTTCGCCGCTTCTCACGCTGCCGATCAAGCAGCCTTTTTACCACATACTTGTCCTTGAATCCAAAATACTCCGCTACTTCACGCTGCGTTTTCCCTTCCGCTATCATTGCTTCTATTTCCGGAAGCAGCATTTGAACATGTGTATAATTCCGTTTTTCCATAACAATACCCCCCTGATGTAGTACTTCTTTTTTCCTACATCAGGGGGGGGATTGTCCTTTTTTACTGGACCTGTTCACAGTGGACAGGGCTTTTTCTTATGGGCGCCTCCCCTCCCGCTGGCGGAACTGGCTGGGGGACAGGCCAAAGCTTTCCCGGAACGCCCGGATAAAGTTGTTGGCGTCCCCAAAGCCGCACTGGAAGGCTATTTGAGAGACGGGCAAGTCCGAGTTCTCCAGCAGCTCCTGGGCGTAGGAGAGGCGGTTGAGCAGCAAATACTGCTTGGGGCTGTAGCCCACCTGCTTTTTAAACAGGTGGGTCATGTAGCAGTGGTTCATGTAAAAAGCCTTGGCCAGGTCGGAGATGCGCAAGTCCTCGGCAAAGTGGCTTTCAATGTACCGCTGCACCTCCCGCACACGGCCCGCGGCGCCGGTCTCCAAGGGGGCGAAGTTCTGGGGGCAGGCCCGGTACACGTGGATGAGCACCTCCTCCAGCAAGGCGCGCACCATCGGCTCCCCATAGGGTGCGGGGGAGTCCCACTCCGCCAGCAGCCGGGCGAACAGGCGCTCCGGCTCGGGGGCGGCCCCGCCCAGGGACACGCAGTGGGAAAAGCCCTGGGGCCGGTTTTGGAAAATCCCCGGCAAGGGCGAGGAGGGGAAGGCCCGCTCCACCTCCGCCGCCTGGACCATGGCGAAGTACCGCCGGTAGGGCCTGCGGCGGACGCGCACCTCGTGCTGCTCGTAGCTGCTGATGAACACCAGGGAGTTCTCCTCCGCCACATAGCTTTTGCCATCGATGACAAACTCCGCCGCCCCCGCGGAGACGAACACCATCTCGCAGGAGAGGTGGTAGTGGCTGTGGGGGGTCTGGTCCGCCTGGCTGTAGCGCATTTGGGAGATGAGAGGCGTTTTCATAGGTTACGCCATGGTTTCCAGCATAGAGAGGGTGACCTGATACCGGGTGGGCTGGCCCTGGATGAGGCGCTGGTACTCCTCCTCCATGTAGACGCCCATGCGGGCCACCTCGTTGTGCATGCTCCCGGCGATGTGGGGGGAGAGGAACACGTTCTCCTGGGTGAGCAGGGGGCTGCCCTCCTCCGGGGGCTCCGGCCAGGTGACATCCAGCAAGGCGGTGCGGCCGGGCTCCTCCTGCAGGGCGCGGAGCAAATCCGCCTCCACCACCTGGGCGCCCCGGCCGGTGTTGATAAAGGTGGCGTTGGGCTTCATCCGGGAGAACAAGCCGTAGGTGAGCATCCCCTGGGTGGCGGGCAGGTTGGCGATGTGGTTGGAGATGGTCTGGCACTGGGAGAAAATCTCCTCCAAGGTGGCGCGCTTGGCCCCCAGGGCCTGGAGCTTCTCGTCGCTGGCAAAGGGGTCGTAGGCCAACGTCTCCAAATCGTAGGCTTTCAGCATCTCCAGCACCCGGGAGCCTATCATCCCCGCGCCCAAAATGCCCACCTTCACGTGGTAGTTGCAGGGGAAGGTGTTGCTGTAGCTGTCAAAGGCGGCGCGGCCCGCCCGCTCCTGGCGGCGCAGGCCCTGGAAGTACCCCTTCCCCGCCAGGAGAATCTGGGCCACGGTGAACTCCGCCACAGGCACGGCGTTGGCCGCCCAGGCGCTGAACACCTGCACCCCGGCCTCCAGGTACTCCCTGGCAAAGCCCTGCACCGAGCCGGCGGCGTAAAACACCGCCTTAAGGCTGGGGAAATACGCCCGAATCTGCTCCTTCCCCAGGGCGGGCATGCCCCAGGTGGAAAAGAGGTAGGCCACCTCCCGCAGCTCCTCTTTCCGGGCGGGCAGCTCCTCCTCCAGCAGGACCCCCGGCAGGAAATCCAGGGCGGCGGAAAGCCTCTCCCGGGTGGGGGCATCGTAGGCGATGGAAAGCTTGTTCTCTTGGCTCACATTGATAAACGCGGCGCGCTCTTTCATAAACGGCTCCTCCTTTTACTTGGAAAAACGGCTGGCCCAGGCGCGCAGCGTCCGCGCGTCCCGGCGGAAGGCTTCCTCGCTGTCCTCCTGGACGAACTCCAGCAGCAGGCAGCGCTCCTTCTGGGCGGGGGCCAGGTGGGTTAGATACTCCTCCCAGCGGGCGGCCCCTGTCTCCAAGGGGTGGCGGACATTGGCCCCGGTCCAGGTGAACACGTGGACGGTGGAAATCCAGGGCAGCAGGGCGTCGATTTCCGCCAGCTGCTTCCCCTGGGAGATGTCCGGGTTGGGCTGCCAGTAGGTGGTGAGGCCGGGACGCCCCACGGCCTCCAGCAAAGCCCGGGCGCCCTCTTTGGTCTGGGTGGCGGTGCCCCGGTGGTACTCCAGCCCCAGGGCCAGCCCGGCGGCGGCCGCCTGGTCCACGGCCTGGCCCAGCTGGGCCGCCAGGGCCTCCCGCTCCTGGGGGGAGGCCTCCTCCCAGGGCTTTGTGCCCGCCCACACCCGGATGCGGGGCGCCCCCAAGGCCAAAGCGCTCTCCAGCACCGGGGTGAAATCCTCCCCAGGCTGGCACCGGTAGTAAGAGCCGTAGGACAGCACCTCCAGCCCGGCCTGGCGGGTCAGCTGGGCAGCGCGGCGGGCTGCCTCCCTGGCCCCGGGGGGCACGTGGACGTCCCCGCCCCACTCCACGCCGGAAAGCCCCGCCTCCGCTGTCAGGGCGGCGATTTCCTCCACGGACTTCTGCCGGAAGGTCACAGAGACAAGGCCTGTTTTCACCTGTGCCATAGACATACCCCTTTCCCACTATCGCGGTTTCCTCGTGGAATAGTATACCTGAACCGCGGCGGTTCTGTATCGCCCTTTTTTGCTGTGTGGTATGCAGAATTTGTCTTTTCCAAAATGGGCGTTTTGGGAAAAAAGCAAATTTTGCATGGTTTTCCCAAAGGAAACACTGGATTTTTCCCCGAAACCATTTTATCATGGAAGGCAAAGAAAGCAAAGCGGGGAAAGTAAATTTTCCCCACCATCCAGGAGGTTGGAAACCATGTTTCACTATCAAACCGTGGAAGAGCTGCGCCAGGCCGCCCAAGAGGAGGGCGTCACACTGCCCCTGGGCGGGGACCTGTCCCCCCTGGGGCAAGAGCTGGAGGTACAGGGGGTGAAACTCCCCAACCGGGTGGCCATCCAGCCCATGGAGGGCTGCGACGGCACCGCCGACGGCAAGCCCGGGGAGCTGACACTGCGCCGGTATGACAAATTCGCCCGCAGCGGGGCGGGGCTGCTGTGGGAGGAGGCCACCGCCGTCTGGGAGGAGGCCCGGGCCAATCCCCGGCAGCTGTGGATAAATGAGGAGAACGTGGGGGCTTTCCAGGCCATGAACCAGCGCATCCGGGAGCTCTCCCAAAAGGAGAACGGCTTCGCGCCGGTGATTATCATGCAGGCCACCCACTCCGGGCGGTACAGCAAGCCCCAGGGCGTGCCCGCGCCGCTGATTGCCTACAACAACCCCCTCTTTGAAAAGGACGGCCCCATCCCCCAGGAGCGCATCGTCTCCGACGACTACCTCCACCGCCTGGTGGAGCGCATGGGCGAGGCCGCCCGCCTGGCCCAGCGGGCCGGGTTCGACGGGATAGACTTGAAGTCCTGCCACCGGTACCTGGGCAGCGAGCTGCTCTCCGCCTACAACCGGCCCGGGGACTTTGGGGGCAGCTTTGAGAACCGCACCCGCTTTCTGCGGGAGAGCGTCCAGGCTGCCAAGGCCGCGGTGACCGGGGACTTCCTTATCACCTCCCGCCTAAACGTCTACGACGGCTTCCCCTACCCCTACGGCTTTGGGGTCAGCACCAAGGGCGGCCTGGAGCCGGACCTCACCGAACCTTTGAAATTGGTGGGCATCCTCCACCAGGAGCTGGGCATGGGCCTGCTGGACGTGACCATTGGCAACCCCTACGTCAACCCCCACGTCAACCGCCCCGCCGACGCCCAGCCCTATCCCCTGCCGGAATCCCCCCTGGTGGGCCTGGGCCGCATGCTGGCGTGCGTCAAAGCCATCCAGCAGGCCTACCCCAGCCTGGCGGTGGTGGGCTCCGGGCTCAGCTACCCGCGCCAGTTCGCCGGGCAGCTGGCGGCCGGCGCCTTGGAGCAGGGCTTCTTCCAGCTGGCGGGCTTTGGCCGCATGGCCTTTGCCTACCCCAGTTTTGCCAAGGACATGCTCTCCGGCAAGGGGCTGGACCCCAAGCAGTGCTGCGTGGCCTGCGGCAAGTGCAGCCAGCTGATGCGCCTGGGCTCCATGGCCGGGTGCGTGGTGCGGGATTCCGTCTACACCGCCCTGTACCGGGAAGCCCAGCAAAAAGCCACATCCTAACCGCGAGAAAGGAGCGTTTCCCATGAAAAAGACAGCCATCGTCACCGGCGCCAGAAGGGGCATTGGCCTGGCCATTGCCAAAAAGCTGCTGGAGGGCGGCTACCGGGTGGTGCTGTGCGCCACCACGGCGGCCGGGGAGGTCACAGCCCTGCTGGAGGAGCTCACCCGCCTGGGGGAGGCCCACTACCTCCAGTGCGACATCTCCCGCCCAGAGGACCGGGACAACCTGCTGGACCAGGTGCTGGAGCGCTTTGGCCGCCTGGACGTGCTGGTGAACAACGCCGGGGTGGCCTGCAAGCAGCGGCTGAGCATTTTAGAAACCACCCCAGAGAGCTTTGAGGGGCTGATGAAAGTCAACTGCGAGGGCACCTTCTTCCTGTGCCAGGGGGGCGCCAACCGGATGATTGCCTGCCAGCGGCAGAACCTGGAGGACTACCACCCCCGCATTGTGAACATCTCCTCCATTTCGGCCTACACCTCCTCCACCAACCGGGGGGAGTACTGCATCTCCAAGGCGGGCATCTCCATGATTACCCAGCTCTTCGCCGACGAACTGGCCAGCTACGGCATCCCCGTGTTCGAGGTGCGGCCGGGCATCATCGCCACGGACATGACCGCCCCGGTCCACGAAAAGTATGAGAAGCTCATCGCCCAGGGCGTCACGCCCATCCGGCGGTTTGGCCAGCCCGAGGACGTGGCCGACTGCGTGTGGGCCGCCTGCTCCGGCCTGCTGGACTTCGGCACCGGCACGGTCTTAAACGCCGACGGCGGCTTCCACCTGCGGAGGCTGTAAGGGATGAGGGAAATCACCTTGAGGGGCCAGCGGGTGGCCCTCTACGCTTTGGACACCGTGGTGGTGGGCTCGGGCTGCGCGGGCTTTAACGCCGCGGACACCCTGTTCGACTTGGGCCGGAGGGACATCGCCCTGCTCACCGAGGGGGTGAACATGGGCACCTCCCGGAACACAGGCAGCGACAAGCAGACCTATTACAAGCTCTCCCTGTGCGCCGACGCCCAGGACAGCGTCTACCAGCTGGCGGAAAACCTCTTTGCCGGGGGCAGCGTCAACGGGGACACGGCCCTGGCGGAGGCGGCGGGCTCGGTGCGCTCCTTTATGAAGCTGGTGAACCTGGGGGTGCCCTTCCCCACCAACCGCTACGGGGAATACGTGGGCTACAAGACCGACCACGACCCCCGGCAGCGGGCCACCTCCTGCGGGCCGCTGACCTCCAAAGTCATGACGGAAAAGCTGGAGGCCTCTGTGCGGCAAAAGGGCATCCCCCTGCTGGACGGCTTCCAGGCGGTGCGGCTGCTGGTGGAGGAGGGCCGCGTGGCAGGGCTTGTGGCTTTGGACAAAAGCCGCCTTTCCCAGGAGGACTGGGGCCTGGCGGTGTTCCTCTGCGGCCAGGTGGTGCTGGCCACCGGCGGCCCGGCCATCGCCTATGGGCGCACGGTCTACCCCCCCAGCCAGACGGGCTCCACCGGTCTGGCTCTGGAGGCCGGCGCCGCCGGGTGCAACCTGCAGGAGTGGCAGTACGGCCTGGCCTCTGTACAGTTCCGCTGGAACGTCTCCGGCACCTACCAGCAGGTGCTGCCCCGGTACATCTCCGTGGACGGGGAGGGCCGGGAGCGGGAGTTCCTGGCGGAAGCCTTGGGGGCCCAGCGGGCATTGGAGCTGGTGTTCCTCAAAGGCTACCAGTGGCCCTTTGACACCCAGAAGGTGGAGGGCTCCTCTTTGGTGGACCTGCTAGTCCACCGGGAAACCTCCCTGGGCCGCCGGGTGTTCCTGGATTTCCGCCAGAATCCCCAGGGGCTGGAGCAGGGCTTTGCCGCCCTCTCCCACGAGGCCCGGGAATACCTGGAGCGCTCGGGGGCCAGCCAGCCCACGCCCATCCAGCGGCTGGCCCACATGAATCCCAATGCCATCGAGCTGTACGCCGCCCACAGCATCGACCTGTGGAAGGAGCCCCTGGAGATTGCGCTGTGCGCCCAGCACAACAACGGCGGCCTGGCTGTGGACGCCCACTGGCAGAGCACCTTGCCCGGTCTGTACGTGGCCGGGGAGGCCGCTGGGACCTTTGGCGTCGCCCGGCCGGGGGGCAGCGCCCTCAACTCCACCCAGGTGGGCTCCCTGCGGGCGGCGGAGCACATCGCCGAGACCTGCCCGCCCTGCCATCCCCGGAAGGAGCTCTCCCCCCAGGCCCAGCGCCAGGTGGAGGAGCTGCTGGGCCAGCTGGGCCAGCTGCTCTCCGGCGGGGAGGAAAGCGTCCTCGCCCAGCGGCAGCGCTTCCAGCAGGCCATGAGCCAGCAGGCGGGGCACCTGCGCTCCC
>FR893734.1 GCA_000435395.1 Firmicutes bacterium CAG:94 | reverse complement strand
GGCACGGCGCAGCCGTGACTGAGAGGGCCAACCAAAAGTTGCCCCAGGGCCGGAGAAAAGAGGAGGGGCAAGTAAGCAGAAGCCGCATATTTCCTAGCTTTTTCCTTTATTTGACCCTCGGATATGAAGTAAGGGGGAGGACAACTTTCCAGCTCTTTTTTCGATGAAAGCGTTTCGTTTGCAGCCCGCCCGCGGCGTGTTCGCAAAAAGACATCCCCCGGTGCGGACGTGCGCTGGCCTCTCGATGAGCACGAGCGCCAGCGAGCTGCCCAAGGCGCGACTTGAGAACCCAGGCACTGGGTTGCATTCTGGTGGAGAGCATGGTACAATATCCCCAGCTACGCGATTGCATGCGAGAAAGGCGGACCATCTACTATGAAAGCAAGCGAAAAAACTATGGATACCATCGTCAACCTCTGCAAGGCCCGGGGCTTTATCTTCCCCGGCAGCGAGATTTACGGCGGGCTTTCCAACTCCTGGGACTACGGCCCCCTGGGCGTGGAGTTTAAAAACAACGTGAAAAAGGCCTGGTGGAAGAAGTTTGTGCAGGAGTCCCCCACCAACGTGGGCGTGGACGCCGCCATTTTGATGAACCCCCAGGTGTGGGTGGCTACGGGCCATGTGGGCGGCTTCTCCGACCCCCTGATGGACTGCAAGGACTGCAAAACCCGCCACCGCGCCGATAAGCTCATCGAGGACTTTACCGGCGAGAGCGCCGACGGCTGGTCCAACGAGAAGATGATGGACTTCATCAAGGAGCACCACATCCAGTGCCCCAACTGCGGCAGCGAGAACTTCACCGAAATCCGCCAGTTTAACCTGATGTTCAAAACCTTCCAGGGCGTCACCGAGGACCAGAAAAACGAAATCTACCTGCGGCCCGAAACCGCCCAGGGCATCTTTGTGAACTTCCCCAGCGTGCAGCGCACCACCCGGAAGAAGCTGCCCTTCGGCATTGCCCAGGTGGGCAAGAGCTTCCGCAACGAAATCACCCCCGGCAACTTCACCTTCCGCACCCGGGAGTTCGAGCAGATGGAGCTGGAGTTCTTCTGCAAGCCCGACACTGACCTGGAGTGGTTCCAGTATTGGAAGGACTATTGCAAGCAGTGGCTGTTCAGCCTGGGCATGACTGAGGAGAACGTCCGCTTTCGGGACCACCGGCCCGAGGAGCTCTCCTTCTACTCCAAGGCCACCACGGACGTGGAGTACCTGTTCCCCTTTGGCTGGGGCGAGCTGTGGGGCATTGCCGACCGCACCGACTATGACTTAAAGCGCCACCAGGAGCACTCCGGCAAGGATTTGACCTACTTCGACCAGGAGGAGAACCGCCGGTACATCCCCTATGTCATCGAGCCCAGCCTGGGCGCCGACCGCATGGCGTTGGCGTTCCTGTGCGACGCCTACGATGAGGAAGTGGTGGGCCAGGACAAAAACGGCAAGGACGACATCCGTGTGGTGCTGCACCTGCACCCGGCCCTGGCGCCCTTTAAGGCCGCCGTGCTGCCCCTCTCCAAAAAGCTGGCGCCCAAGGCCCAGGAGATCCACGACATGCTCTCCAAGCATTTCATGGTGGACTACGATGAGGCGGGCTCCATCGGCAAGCGCTACCGCCGCCAGGACGAGATCGGCACGCCGCTGTGCATCACCATCGATTTCGACACCGTGGGCGACGGCGAGAAGGAGCCGGACAACTGCGTCACCGTGCGGGATAGGGACACCATGGAGCAGGTGCGCCTGCCCATCGATAAGCTGAAAGACTACATCGAGGAAAAGGTGGCGTTTTAAACGACGCCCTGGGTATACGAGGGAAAAGGACGAAACCCTGTGAGGAGAGGCTGCCGCGGAGCGCGGCGGCCTCTTTTTGCCCATCCCCATTGAACCCGGGGCGGTTTTGTGGTACAATCTCTGTGAATATGCCAAGCTGTGGCAACAGCTTGCGCCCCCATTTGACTTGACAGCGGAGCCACTTCCGCGGGGAGGAATCCTATCTATGAGACAAAGACGCCGCTTCGCGGCCATGCTGGCGGCCCTGGCCTTGGCCGCCGGGCTGACCGCCATACCGGCTTTGGCCACCGAAGGGGGCAGCCCTTCCACCTATACAGAAATCCCCGGGGACGGCACCGGCTCGGTGACAGACCCCCTGCCCATCCCGGACCCGGGGGAGTCCGCCGCGCCCCCCAGCAGCCAAGAGCCCCCCAGCTCCTCTTCCCAGGAGCCTACGGTCCCGCCCAGCTCCTCCTCTTCGCAAGAGCCCTCGCAGAGTGATCCGTCGGACAGCGAGTCCTCTTCCTCCCAGGAGCCCAGCTCCTCGGAAGGGCCCTCGCAGAGCGAGCCCACCTCCTCGGAGGACCCCTGGGGCGGGGAGAGTGAATCCGGCGGGTCCTCCAGTGAGGAGCCCGTGATAGAGCCCACCGAGGAGCCCTGGCAGCCCAGCGACAGCCAGTCCTCCGACCCCTACCAGGGCGGCACCACCACGGATGCCACCGTGCCCCCGGTGCAGGAGCCGGAGACCATTGCCACACCCCGCCCCGCGGTGGAGCGGCCGGAGGTCTCCCTGAACACCGGCGACGATGACTCCTCCGCCGCCGAGGAGGACTCCGGCCCCAACTACGTCACCTTTGCCCGGCTGAATGTGCAGGGCAACTCCATGGCGGGCACGCTGTTCTACAGCGGCGTGGCCTGTATCGCCGTGGGCGTGGCGGGCCTGGTGGCCATTTTGGTGCTGTACC
>FR893733.1 GCA_000435395.1 Firmicutes bacterium CAG:94 | reverse complement strand
CAACTTCACCAGATACTCTACTTCTTACATACTATTAGAATGTATCTTGACAGTGTGCACCATCATCCGTATAATAAATACATACTTTGAGAATGTTTTGGGAGGAGCACAGCGGATGGCACGGAACAAATACCCAGAAGTCACCGAGGAGCGGATTTTGGATGTAGCTCAGCGCCTCTTTTTAGAAAAGGGCTACGAGAACACCACCATCCAGGACATCGTGAACGAACTGGGCGACCTTACGAAAGGCGCGGTGTACCACCACTTTAAATCCAAAGAGGAAATCATGGATGCGGTGAGTGACCGTATGTTTTTTGAAAATAACCCCTTCGAGGCAGTGAAAGGTCGTACCGATCTGAACGGGATCCAAAAGCTGCGCGAAGTAGTGCGGCTAAATCAGGCAGACACAGCCCGTACCAATATGACAGCACAGTCCATTCCGATGAATCACAATCCCAGAGTATTGGTCGGAATGATTGATGCCAACCGCCGGATTCTCACCCCGTATTTTCTGGAACTCATCGAGGAAGGGAACCGGGACGGTTCCATCCACACAGAGTATGCCAAGGAGATTGCTGAACTGCTGCCGCTGCTCACCAGCCTGTGGCTGCTGCCATCTGTGTTTCCGGCCACCAAAGAGGAGATGCGGCGGAAATTTTCCTTTATCGGGGAAATGATGGAGAAGATGGGCGTGCCGCTGTTTAACGATACCATTCAGCGTCTGGTGGACGAATTCTTTGAGCAAATCCCCGATCTAAAATAAAATTGCCTCACGGCAATTTTATTTTAGATATATACATTCATTCGCAAGGTATTATATTTTAAATACCGCAGTCAATCACTGCGGTAAATTTTTTACCAGAATACATACCGCTTGAAGGTATGAAAGGAGAATGACATGGACCAAATTGTAATCTCTGCAAGCAACCTGACAAAAACCTTTTTGGGAAAAGAAGTAATCCGGAACTGTACCTTTTCCGTAGAGCGGGGCAGCATTTACGGTTTCCTGGGGCGCAACGGAGCAGGAAAAACAACTGTGCTCAAACTGTTGCTGGGGTTGTTAAAACCATCTGCCGGAACCGCCAGTGTGCTGGGACTGGACAGTGTGCGGGATAACGAGGCAATCCTTCGACGCACCGGAAGTCTGATTGAAACGCCAATATTTTATGAGCATCTGTCGGCTGCGGATAATCTACGCCTCCATTTGGCTTACATGGGAATCGAGGATACCGATGTGGAACCAACGCTCTGCCGTGTGGGGCTGCCTGGCACAGGGAGTCAGCCGGTGTCTACCTTCTCCCTGGGTATGCGGCAGCGATTGGCCATTGCGCGGGCCATCATCCATCGGCCCGAAGTGTTGATCCTGGATGAACCGGTCAACGGTCTGGACCCTGTGGGAATGAAGGAGATGCGTATTCTGTTTCGCCGTTTGGTGCAGGAGGAAGGAATGACCATTCTAATGTCCAGCCACCTTTTGCCGGAGATCGAGCAGATTGCAGATCGTGTGGGTGTCATTGTGGATGGAACTGTGGTGCAGGAAGCAGAGATGGCAGATATCCGCAAACAACATCCTTCCGATATGGAGGACTATTTTATTTCGCTCATCCAGGGAGGTGCTGACCATGCGTAAACTGATCGCATTGGAATTAAAACGAAATCGTCTTCGCCCCTATCATATTGCAACCCTGATTTGTGGATTGACGATGCTGGGCTTCCAGTACCTGATGGCCGCCATCCCCTATATGGAACCCACCGAGCCGGATGCGGAATTGTTCTCCCAGTATCCCTTCCTGATGGGGATAACCTGTTTGGTCTGTATGGCAATCTTTTCAATTCTATCGGCA
>FR893732.1:1760-5095 GCA_000435395.1 Firmicutes bacterium CAG:94 | reverse complement strand
GGCGCTGTGAGCCTGCCGGAGAAGTGGCCGCCGCCCCGGACGTCGTGGTGGTTTCCGTACTTCACATAGGCGGTGTAGTCGGCGTGGCCGGGCCGGGGCAGCACCCGCAGGCTGCTGTAATCCTTGGAGCGCTGGTTGGTGTTCTCGATGATGGCGCACAGGGGCGCGCCGGTGGTGACGCCATCCAGCAGGCCGCAGAGCACCTGGGGGGTGTCGGCCTCCTTGCGGGTGGTGGCGGTGGGGTCCTGGCCGGGGGCGCGGCGGGCCATCTGCCCCAGCACCTGCTCCCAGCAGATGGGCTCCCCGGCAGGCAGGCCCTCTATATTCACGCCGATGGCGCGGGTATGGCTGCCGCCAAAAATGGAAATGCGTATCTTCTCACCCCAGGTCGAGGACATGGGCGCTCCCTCCTAACGTGGTAAAGTCCCGGAAAAAGCCGGGGTAGGACTTGCGGATGCTCTGGGCATCGGTGACGGACAGGGTGCCGGCGCACCGCAGCCCCGCCGCCGCCAGGGCCATGACCACCCGGTGGTCGTTCTTGCCCTGGGCCACGCCTCCTTGAAGCTGGGGCACGCCCCAGATGCGCAGGCCGTCGGCGGTGGCTTGGGCACGGCCCCCCAGGCCGGAGATGGCCTCTGCCATGGCGGCCAGGCGGTCGCTCTCCTTCAGGCGCAGGCGCTGGGCGTTGAGGATGCGCGTTTCCCCCTGGCTCAAGGCGGCGCAGACGGACAGGGCCGGCACCATGTCGGGAATCTGGGCGGCGTCGATGGTGATGCCCCGCAGGCCGCCAAAGGGCTCACGGGCCCGGGGGTTGCGGGCGGTGAGGACACCGCCCTCCCAGGAAACCGGCAAGCCGAACTGGCGGAACAGCTCCACGCAGGCCTTGTCCCCCTGGAGGGAGGCCGCGTCCAGCCCCTGGATGGCCACCGGCGCCCCTGTGGGGGACAGCGCCGCCATGCACAGGAAAAAGGCCGCCTGGGACCAGTCGCCCTCCACCTGGCAGTTGTGGGGGGTATAGCGCTGGCCGCCGGGGATGTGCCAGCCCTGGGGCGTCTCCTGGGCGGTGACGCCGTACTCTCTCAAGATGGAGAGGGTGAGCGCCACGTAGCCCTTGGACTCCAGGGGGGAGGTGAGGACAATCTCGCTGTCGCCCTCCAGCAGGGGCAAGGCGAACAGCAGCCCGGTGACAAACTGGGAGCTGACGTTGCCGGGCATGCGGTAGACGCCGCTTTTCAGCTTGCCGGAAAGCTCCAGGGGCAGGCCGCCTTGGGAGCGGAACTCCACCCCGTGGGCGGGCAGCAGCTCCCCGTAGACGCCCAGGGGGCGCTCCGGCAGGCGGCCGCGGCCCACGAACCGGGCGGAGACCCCCAAGGCCGCGGCAATGGGGATGAGGAACCGCAGCGTGGAGCCGGACTCCCGGCAGTCGATGGCGGCGTTTTGGCGGCCGAGGTTGGCGGCGTCCAAGGTGAGGGTGGCAGCGGCCTCGTCAAAGCTCACCTTGGCGCCCAGGGCCTCCACCGCGGCCACGGTGGCCTGGATGTCCTCGCTCATGTCCACGTGGGAGAGGGTGCACTTCCCCCGGGACAGGGCGGCGCAGAGCACCTGGCGGTGGGCGGCGCTTTTGCTGGGGGGGATGCGCACCAGCCCCCCTTGGAACTGGTTTCCGTAAATCACTTGCGCCACAGGGATGCCTCCTTTACAGCAGGGTTTTCAGCCTATCCCGGGTGACGGGATAGATGGCGGCCTCCCCCAGCTGGGTGAGGAGGATGAGCCGCAGGGTGGAGCCGTCGCTTTTCTTGTCCAAAGCGGTGGCCTCTACAATCTCCTCCCAGGAGAAGCAGTCCTGGGTGGGCAGGCCGTAGCGCTCCAGCACGGCGGCCACCCGGGCCCCGGTGCCTGCCGGGGTGACGCCCAGCCTCTCCCCCACCTGGCAGGCCAGCACCATGCCGATGCCCACGGCCTCCCCGTGGGAGAGGTCTTGGAAGTTGTGGAGCTTCTCCAAGGCATGGCCAAAGGTGTGGCCGAAGTTTAAAATCATCCGGCGGCCGGTGTCCCGGGTATCCTCCTCCACAAAGGACTTCTTGCTGGCCACGCACCGGGCCAGCAGCTGCTCCAGGTCCTCCAGGGCGGTGCCGGCCTCCAGGGCCTCCAAAAGGGGCTTATCGGAGATGCAGCCGTACTTGATGACCTCCCCCATGCCGTCCCGGAAAAAGCGCTCCGGCAAGGTGGCCAGGGTCTCCGGGTCGGTGAGGACGGCCTCGGGCTGGTGGAAGGCGCCCACCAGGTTTTTTCCCACCGGCAGGTCCACGCCGGTTTTGCCGCCCACGCTGGCGTCCACCTGGGAGAGCAGCGTGGTGGGCACCTGGAGGAAGGGCATGCCCCGCAGGAAGGTGGCCGCGGCAAAGCCGCCCATGTCCCCGGTGACGCCGCCCCCCAGGGTGACGATGAAGTCCGTGCGGGTGAAGCCCTGCCGGGCCAGGGCGCTGTACATCTCCAGCACCGTGGACAGCTGCTTGGAGGCCTCCCCCGCGGGGAACACAAAGGTGGAGACAGCAAAGCCCGCCTTTTCCAAAGAGGCCTTCACCCGCTCCCCGTAGAGGGGGTAGACGTTGGTCTCGCTGATGAGCATGGCCTGGGAGCCGGGCTTGCGGGTTTGCAGGGCCATCTCCCCCACCCGGTCCAGCAGGCCGTTTTCTAGGATGACGCTGTAGGGCCGCGCCGTCTGGATTGTCAGCTTCATGGGTACCATCCTTTCTGGGCCTCAGCCCACTTCCCGTTTCACCTGGGCCGCGGCCTGGAGCAGCCGCCGCAGCTCCTCCTCGTCGGCCTGGTCCACGGCCTGGCGGAACCGCCCCAGGTTGCGCTGGAGCTCGTCCAGCTCCTCTACCAGGCACTGGCGGTTGTCTAAAAACAGGCGGCTCCACAGGGCGTCGTTGATGTTGGCCACCCGGGAGACGTCCCGGTAGCTGCCTGCGGAAAAGCCCTGGTGCTCTCTGCACCGGGGGGAGAGCACATAGGCGCAGGCCAGCACATGGGGCACCTGGGAGGTGTAAGCGATGTTCCTATCGTGCTCTTGGGCGGTGACCTTCACCACCCGGCCAAAGCCCATCTGCCGGGCCAGGCCCTCCACCACGGCCACCGCCTGGGGGGAGGCCTTCCCCGGCACCAAAATGTACGAGGCGCCGATGAAGATGCTGGGGTCGCTGGCGGCAAAGCCGCTTTGCTCCTTGCCGGCCATGGGGTGGCCCGCCACAAACTGGTAGGGGGCGTTTTGGGAGAGCTCCTCCATGGCGGCGCAGATTTCCTGCTTGATGCCGCAGGCGTCGGTGAGGACG
>FR893732.1:0-1666 GCA_000435395.1 Firmicutes bacterium CAG:94 | reverse complement strand
GAGGTACACCACATCGGCGCGCTCCAAATCGGAGAGGGCGGCCTTGCCGTCAATGGCGCCGCAGGAGCAGGCGTCCAGCAGCACGTCGTCGTTTACATCCATGCCCAGCACCCGGTGGGAGGTGTTCTGTTTCAGCGCCTTGGCCAAAGAGCCCCCGATGAGGCCCAGGCCTACAATGACGATCTCCATGGGCTTACAGGCTGCGCACCAGGCCGGAGACCTGGGAGACCTTCTTGGCCAGGGCGTCGAACTGGGCGGGGGTGATGGACTGGGCGCCGTCGCACAGGGCGTGGCTGGGGTCGTTGTGGACCTCGATGATCAGGCCGTCGGCGCCAATGGCGGCTGCCGCCAGGGCCAGGGGCTCGATGAGCCAGTTGATGCCGGAGGCGTGGCTGGGGTCCACGATGACGGGCAGGTGGGACAGCTTTTTAATCACCGGCACGGCGGAGATGTCCAGGGTGTTGCGGGTGAAGGTCTCGTAGGTGCGGATGCCCCGCTCGCAGAGGATGACCTGCTCGTTGCCGCCAGCCATGATGTACTCGGCGCTCATCAGCAGCTCCTCGATGGTGTTGGCCAGGCCCCGCTTTAAGAGGATGGGCTTGTTCAACCGGCCCAGCTGCTTTAACAGCTCGAAGTTCTGCATGTTCCGGGCGCCCACCTGGATGATGTCCACGTCCTCGAACAGGGGCAGGTGCTCGATGCTCATAATCTCGGTGACGATGGGCAGGCCGGTTTTCTTCTTGGCCTCGGAGAGGAGCTCCAGGCCCTCGGCCTTCATGCCCTGGAAGGAGTAGGGAGAGGTGCGGGGCTTGAAGGCGCCGCCCCGGAGGAACTGGGCCCCGGACTTCTTCACGCTTTCGGCGATGCCGCAAATCTGCTCCTCGCTCTCCACGGAGCAGGGCCCGGCGATAAGGGCCAGCCCACCGCCGCCAATCTTCTGGCCGCCGGGCAAGGTGATGACGGTGTCATCGGGGTGGAACTTGCGGTTGGCCTTTTTGTAGGGCTCCTGCACGCGCTTGACGCTCTCCACAAAATCCTGGGCCTCGATATACTCCGCGTCGATGGGGGTGGTGTCGCCGATAAGGCCCAGCACGGTGCTGTGGGTGCCCACCCAGGTGTTCACCTGCACACCGTATTGGCCGGTGAGCTTTTGGATGAATTCATCCACCACTTCTTGTTTCTGATGGGGTTTGAGTACGATAATCATGGAACTTCCCTTCCTTTCACAAAATGAGACACAAACAAAAAAGGCGGGGCCTGTTCGGCTCCGCCAGCTTTCAGCATGTAAGTTTAGAATAGAGCAACTCTGCGGCTTCCCCAGGATTTCCAAAGGACGCCGGGTGGTACCAACCTGGCCTTTCCTTGGGCGGGATACCCCGCGCCCTGGGCTGCCGTGCTCCCATGCTATGGACAAACGCAGCCGGTATTTTCCCACGCACAAAAAGCCTGGGCCGTAAATCGCAGGCTCAAGCTAAAATAATAGCTAAATCGCTTTGTGCTACAGGAAACCATACCGTCTTTGTTCCTCCACGTCTTTTGCAAGATTGGTTCTTATGTTACTCCAAGGCCGGGCGTTTGTCAAGCCTTTTTTGCTTTACGACCAAAAAGCGGTAAAGCAGCCTTACTGGAACAGCGCCGCAACCCGCTTGGCCACCACTACGGCAGG
>FR893731.1 GCA_000435395.1 Firmicutes bacterium CAG:94 | reverse complement strand
CAGGCTTTGGGCGGATTCGCCGGCCCCCACGGGCAGGGGCCGGGCGCCCCCTCCCCCAGGGAGCAGCAGGGCGGGGGCGGCTTTCCACCGGGGCGCGCCCGCCTGGCGCAGCGCCTCGTACCGGGCCTTGGCCCGGGGGTTGCGCTCCCCCAAAAAGCGGTAGAGTGTCTCTTTCATAGCGTCTCCTTTCACTGGCTTTTCTCGTAAGCGGCGCAGACCTCTTTGGGCTCTCCCACGGCCCGGAGCTTCCCCCTATCCAGCCACAGGGCCTGGGTGCAGTTCTCCCGGATGACGCCAGGGGAGTGGGACACAAGCAGCACCGTGGAGCCCCCGTGAAGCAGCTGGCGGATGCGTGCCTCGCTCTTTTTGCGGAAGAACATGTCCCCCACACTGAGCACCTCGTCTAAAATGAGAATTTCCGGGGCGTCCCCGGCGGTGGCAATGGCAAACCCCAGCCGGGACACCATCCCCGCGGAGTAGGTCTTTACCGGCTGGTCCATAAAGCCCTCCAGCTGGGCAAAGGACACAATCTCCCCATAGTGGGCCTCTAAAAAGGCCCGGCTGCGGCCGATGAGCGCCCCGTTTAAAAACAGGTTCTCCCGGCCGGTAAGCTCCATGTCAAAGCCTGTGCCCAAGGTGAGCAGCTGCACCTTTTCCCGGTCCACCTCCACCCAGCCGGCGGTGGGGGTCAAGGCCCCGGCGATGATTTTCAGCAGCGTGCTTTTCCCCGAGCCGTTGGCCCCCACCAGGCCCACCACCTGGCCCCGGCCCACGGCAAAGCTCACGTCCTCCAGGGCGCGGAAGGGCTGGGGCCTCTCCCGCCGGTGGAGCAATAGCTCTTTCAGGCTGCCCGCCGGGTGCTGGGCGCGCCGGAACTCCATGGTGACGTGGTGGGCGTTGATGACGATTTCCTGTTCCACAGTTTCACCTCACAGACGCAAAAGCAGCTTTTCCCGCAGCCGGCGGAACACCCCCCAGCCCAGCAGGTACACCCCCACCCCCCAGGCGGCCATAAGCCCCAGCTCCCACCCGGCGGGGGGAAGGCCCTCCATCACCGCGCCCCGCAGGCAGCGGATGTACAGGTACAAGGGGTTAGCCTCCACCACCTGGCGGATGAACCCGGAGAGCTGGTCCGCCGGGTAGAAGATGGCCGAGCAGTACATCCACAAGGTGAGGGCCACGGAATACAGGTGCTTGATGTCCCCAAAGAACACGTACGCCGCCGAAAGCAGGTAAGAAATCCCCAAGGCAAAGAGGAACAGGCACGCCACCACCACCGGCAGGTAGGCCAGCGTCCACCTAAGGGGCACCTGGAACACCACCAGCATCACCCCATAGGCCACCAGGGAGTAGCCCAGGTTCACCAAAGCCGTGGCCCCCCGGGTGAGGATGAACAGCTCCATGGGGAACTTCACCTTCAGCAGCAAGGCGCGGTTGTCCGCCAGGGTGGTCATGGCGGCGTTGGTGGTGGCGGTAAAGGCCTGCCACAGCAGGTAGCCCGTCAGGTAGTAGATGGGGTAGTTCTCAATGGAGCGGCGGAACAGCTGGGAAAAAATCAAGGAGAGCACCGCCATGGAGAGCAGGGGGTTCAGCACGCTCCACACCACCCCCAGCACGGAGCGGGCGTATTTGCGCTTGAGCTCCCGGGCAGTGAGCTGCTGCACCACAAACCAGTATTGCCGGGCCTTCTCCCGCTTTTCCATCAGCGCTCCCTCCCTTCCCGCAGCCCGAAAGAAAGCGCCCGGGCCAGGC
>FR893730.1 GCA_000435395.1 Firmicutes bacterium CAG:94 | reverse complement strand
CTACATCTTCCACCGCCATGGGGCTGATTTGCCCATGACTCCCAGCACCTTCACCTGGCGATTCAAGCTGATTCTCAAAAAGCACGGCCTGCCCTTGGATTTGAATGTCCACAGTCTGCGGCACACGGCAGCCAGTTTGATGATCTCCGGCGGGGCGGATGTGGCTACAGTGTCGGGGATTTTAGGCCACGCCCAGGTGTCCACCACGCTGGACATCTACACCCATGCTTTTGATGAGAAGAAACGGGAGGTGAGCGCAGAGATGCAGGGGAGGGTGGGGGTATAAGCAGAAATAGCAGTACAGATGGTTTAATCATCTCCCTTCCCCTGTTGGAAAGGAGATGATTTTCTTCCTTTTCTGCTTTGCATACTGCAGGGTGGACGTAGCGCCGCCCCAATCATGCAGGACGTAACTGACCATCTCATACGTCCCGTATACCATCCAGCGGTTGCGATAGCAAATCGTAAAGTGCCGAGGGACAGTTTCCAGTGGAGGGTATACAGTGATGTCATAGCATAACCGCAACAGAAAGCAATATCCATTTTTTGTGATTTTGTCCCCCAGAAAATCTAAAATATATAAATCATTTTTAAAAGAAAGCCTTATCATCTAAAAGCTTTATACTTTGGATTTATGCTGTGTTTTCGACCTCCACTGTTTCCCATCCTGTCCACCGGAATACCTTATAGAGCCGCCCGCCTTGCAGATAATAGATATAACTTCCATCTACCACAAAGGATGTAATGGAGCCTACATCTTCCAGCAGTTCATCCACCGTCGGTTCATGGTCAAACAGCCCCCAA
>FR893729.1 GCA_000435395.1 Firmicutes bacterium CAG:94 | reverse complement strand
TCGGCACGCGGTTTTGGAGTGGATGTGGGAACGCACAACGGAGAACGTGGAAGGGCCGGTGTTGACCGGTTCCTGCCGCAAGTTCCAGAAACAAGTTCCAGAAAGAGTGGTGCTTGTTTGGTGCTGTGAGCTGGAATTTTCGATCCAAACAAGAAAACAGGAGGGAAGTCCCCAAAAAGTCTTAACAATAATATCGTACCTCGCCAAAGAAGTCTCTCCATTTTTGGATGACCTCTGCACTGCGGGCCTCGATGATTTTCATGATGTTCCGCAGGGTGCGCTCGGGGATGCGGGAGTTGTTGTGGCACAGATAGCACTTGCCAGCTTTGGTGATCCAAATTTTCGTGGCGTTAGCGTTGGGCGCACCCTCGCACACGTGGACGTGGATAGGTTCCAGAGGGTCGCTTTCATTGGCCCAGAAGAACACCCAGTAGGAGCCGATCTTAAAGATTTGCGGCATGGTCGAAGCCCCCCTCCTGGGAGAATTGCAAAATCAGGTGGGCGGTGGACTCGATCACTTCCTGATAGCGGTCGATCTCCACCTGGGTAAAACCCTCCACGTCCTCCCAGGTGTAGCTGGGCAGATAACAGGTGGCATGGCGGAACCCCAGTTCGGCATCGGGCCGCTCCAGGTAGACCTTTACTGTGCCATCAGGCCGCATTTCAGAGTGGACAATCTCCGTGTTGTCATCCAAGGTTAAGAAGGGATACATCATAGAAACCACCTCACGCGGGACAGGATTTACTGCCTTTAGTATACCTCAGAACTGGCGGAAAGGAAAGAGCTTTGAAAAGTTTTCGCTGGGACAAAAAAGTTCATTTCCGCCTAGTTTCATCGGTGAAAAATGCTACACTTTTCCCAAAAAACAGGTGGGAACACAGCACATCCTACTAAAGGGCCGGCGTATAGGAAAGGCAGAGGCTCACAGGCGATTTTTACCGGCATTTAAAACTTTGTTTAGGTAACAGAAACTGACCGTGCTACATTCAAAAGCGTCCCGATCCCATTGTTCCTGTTCGGCAAAGACCCATTTCACGCCGGAGGATTCGCAGGCGGCGGCAATAGGCTGCCAGTTATGGCTGCCTTCTCCCAAAGGCGTTAGCTGTCCATTTCCATCGGGTTTCCGCAGGCTGTCTTTGAAGTGTACCAGAACCAAACGACCGGCGTAGTCCCGCAGCACCTGCCGGTAATCTGTCCCGCTGCCAAAAGTTGCGTAAACGCAAAAGGTCAGCTGGACTTCATTTGGGAGCAAGTCCATGAGCCTTTTGTATACGGGAACGCCATCCATCAGGCGATAATCGCTTCCGATGGGGTGGAAAGCGAAGGTGAGTCCAGCTAGATGTACCTGGTGGGCGATATTCGACAGCTTTTCGGCAAAGCATGCCAGCTTCTCTTTCGAATCCACCTCCTGAGGGATCAAGGCGCAAGTGAGGTAATGGCTTCCGCAAGCTACCGCCCGCTGGATATACCGCTCAGGTTTTCCCCCAAATCCCAAGGGAAAGTCCTCTTGGGTAGGTGATGGTTTTACGTGGGTTCGAATCCCTTCGAAGGTTTTCCACATCATTCAAAAACGTCACGCCGTGACGGGCC
>FR893728.1 GCA_000435395.1 Firmicutes bacterium CAG:94 | reverse complement strand
CGCCACCGCCGCCAGACAGTACGCCGCCCACCATCCCCAGTCGCCCATGCTCACCGGCTGGCCGGAGGAGGGCTGGGTGCTCACCGAAAAGCGCCCGCCCTCCCTGAAAAGGGAGCAGCTGTCCCTCTTTTAGATTTTTCTCGCCCCGCTCTTGATAATCTCCCCATCCTGTGGAATAATAGAGGCAGCAACCATGCTAAAGGAGGAATTGTAATGGCAATGGACGAAAAAGCCCTGTATAAAATAACATACGGCCTGTATGTGGTGTCTGCCCAGGCGGAGGGCCAGCGCAGCGGCTGCGTGGTGAACACTTTGCAGCAAGTCACCGCCGAGCCTGTGCGGCTGGCTGTCACCGTGAACAAGGACAGCCTCACCTGCCAGCTCATTCAAAAGGCCGGGCGCTTTGCCGCCGTGGCGTTGGACCAGCGGGCGGACATGATGGCCATTGGCCGCTTTGGCTTCCGCACCGGCCGGGACATGGATAAGTTCGAGGGCATCCCCTACAAAGAGGACGCCGCCGGCATGCCCTATCCCACCGCCACCGCCTGCGCCCACTACAGCTGCAAGGTGGAGCAGACCGTGGACTTGGGCACCCACCTGCTGTTTGTGGGCCTGGCCGAGGAATCGGAAATCCTCACCGAGGACGAGCCCCTCACCTACAGCTACTACCGCAACGTCATCAAGGGCCTCACCCCCAAGGGCGCGCCCTCTTACCAGGCCAAAAAGTAAAAAGCAAAGGCGAAGGACCCCGTGAAAGCGGGGCCCTTTTTGCTGCCCTCATAATCTTGCCCCGCCCCGCATAGACCTGGTAAAAAAGCGGGCCATAGGCCTTGCCTGCAAGGAGGGGCAAAAGAATGGAGTATTTCCAGTTCAGCCAGGAGGAAGCCCTGGAGGCCCTGGGGGTGGATCCCCGCCGGGGCCTCAGCCGGGGGGAGGTCCAGCGCCGCCGGGCCAAGTACGGAAAAAACCAGCTGGAAACCGCCAAGCGCCGGGGGGTGCTGCGCCAGTTTTTGGGCCAGTTCCAAGATTTGATGGTGCTCATTTTGCTGGCGGCGGCAGCAGTTTCCTTTGGGGTGTCCTGGGTCAGGGGGGATGGGGAGTATGTGGACTCCCTCATCATTTTGGCCATTGTGGTGGTCAACGCCGTCATCGGCACCGTGCAGGAGCGCCGGGCGGACAAAGCCATCGAGGCCCTGAAAAAGCTTTCCTCCCCCCACGCCCAGGTGCTGCGGGAGGGCAAACGCCAGCGGGTGGAGAGCTGGGAGCTGGTGCCCGGGGACATTGTCGTCCTCCAGGCGGGGGACTTGGTCCCGGCGGATTTGCGCCTGCTCCGCTCGGTGGAGCTGAAAACCGAGGAGTCCGCCCTCACTGGGGAATCCCTCCCCGCCGAGAAGGACGCCCAAGCCCATTGCCCGCAAAACGCGCCCCTGGGGGAGCGGAAGAATATGGTGTTCGCCTCCACAGGGGTGGCCTCTGGTGCGGGGGTAGGCGTGACCGTGGCCACAGGCATGGACACCGCCATGGGGAAAATCGCCCGGATGCTGCAAAACGAGAAAGCCCCCCAAACGCCCCTGCAGCAAAAGCTCAAGCAGACCGGCAAGGTGCTGGGGGCCGGGGTGGTGCTCATCTGCGGGGTGATTTTCCTGCTGGGGCTGTTCCAGCGCATGGAGCCCCTGGAGATGTTCATGATAGCCATCAGCCTGGGGGTGGCCGCCATCCCGGAGGGCCTCACCGCCGTGGTGACCATCGTGCTGGCCATGGGCATCAAACGCATGGCCCAAAAGCGGGCCATTGTCCGCCACCTGCCCGCCGTGGAGACTTTGGGCAGCACCCAGGTTATCTGCTCCGATAAGACCGGCACCCTCACCCAGAATAAGATGACCGTGGTGGCCTTTGCCGGTCCCCAGGGAGAGCAGCCCCTGGAAAGCCCCGCCGCCCAGTTCGCCTTGGAGCTGGCCACCTTGTGCAACAACTCCCAGTCCATTGGGGGCACCCTCACCGGCGACCCCACAGAGACAGCCTTTCTCCGGGCCTGCAAGCGGGAGAAACCCAGCCTGGAGCAGGACTTCCCCCGCATAGGGGAGATACCCTTCACTTCCGCCCGGAAGATGATGACCACCGCCCACCGCCTGCCCCAGGGCGGCTGCCGCGTCGTCTCCAAGGGCGCGCCGGATGTGCTCATCGCCCGGTGCACGGGGCTGCTGCGCCAGGGGGAGCCCCAGCCCTTCACCGCCGCCATGAAGGCGAAGCTCCTCTCCGACAACGCCGCCCTAGCCGGCCGGGCCCTGCGGGTGCTGGCCGTGGCCTATAAAGACGTGGAAACCCTCCCCGCCGACGACCGCCAGACAGAAAGCGGCCTGGTGTTCTGCGGCCTCATCGCCATGGAGGACCCGCCCCGCCCCGGCGTCAAGGAGGCGGTGGCCCAGTGCAAGGGCGCGGGCATTTTGCCGGTGATGATTACCGGCGATCACGCCGCCACAGCCTTTGCCATCGCCCAGCGCCTGGGCATGGCGGAGCGCCCCTCCCAGGTGCTCACCGGCCAGGAGCTGGACCGCCTGGACGAGGCCCAACTGGCCCAGCGGGTGGCCCAGTACCGTGTCTTTGCCCGGGTCTCCCCCGAGCACAAGGTGAAGATTGTCAAAGCCTTCCAGCGCCAGGGCAAGGTGGTGGCCATGACCGGCGACGGCGTCAACGACGCCCCAGCCTTAAAAGCCGCGGACATCGGCTGCGCCATGGGCAAAAACGGCACCGAGGTGGCCCAGTCCGCCGCGGATATGGTCCTCACCGATGACGACTTCTCCACCATCGTGGCTGCCGTCCGGGAGGGGAGAGGCATCTACCAGAACATCCGCAAGACCATCCACTTTTTGCTCTCCTGCAACATCGGGGAGATTCTGGTGGTGTTCGCCGCCTTTTTGCTGCGGGTGCCCACGCCGCTGCTGGCCATCCAGCTGCTGTGGGTGAACCTGGTCACCGATTCCTTCCCGGCCCTTGCCCTGGGCGTGGACCCCATCCAGCGGGACGTGATGGAGGCCCCGCCCCACAAGCGGGACGAGAGCATCTTCTCCGGCGGCATGGGCTTTTCCCTGGCGGTGGAGGGCTGCCTGGTGGGGGCGCTGGCTCTGCTGGCCTACACCCTTGGCCGCGTCTTTTTCGACGTGGACCCCGCCAACCCCACCGTGGGCCGCACCATGGCCTTCTGCGTGCTCAGCCTGTCCCAGCTGGTCCACAGCTTCAACATGCGCTCGGAGCACTCCGTCCTAAAGCTGGGCCTGTTCTCCAACCGGAAGCTGGTGGCCGCCTGCGGGCTGTGCGCTTTCCTCATGGTCAGCGTGGTGCTGTTCCCGCCCCTGGCAGCCCTCTTTAAGACCACCGCCCTCACCTTCTCCCAGTGGCTTTTGGTGGCGGCGCTGTCTTTGTGCCCCCTGCTGGTGGTGGAGGGGGAGAAGCTCCTCTGGGAGCGCCTGCCCCGCAAAAAGAAAACCTGAGAGGTAGCCCTCTCAGGTTGCCGCTATCACTGTATCCGCCGGGCGAACACCTCACAGTTTACCTGGAGGCCCTCTGCCTGTTTCGTCACATTCTGCCAGTGGAAGGTGTCCTCCGTCACCTCTACAAACCGCCATTGGTTGGATGGCTCCTCCAGCACCGTGCAGGCGATGACGCCCCCCTCCTTGCGGACCTCCAGCCGGGTGGTGCCCTTGGAGCAAATGTACGTCATGTCATAGCAGCGGCGCTTCGGGTTATACATCCGCACCGCCGCGCCATACTCCCCGTCTGGCTGGGGATTTTCCTCCCGGGTGTCCCGGGAGGGGCAGATGAACAAATCCTCAATGGCCATGCCGTCCAGCGCCCGGCGGAAATACCACTCGCCTTGTAAACGGCGGCCGCCCCTGTCCTGATAGTCAAATTCCCAGTCCCCCAGCAACGGGGCGAACCAATCGTCCTCCAACGGCAGGGCGGAGTTTGCCTGCTGGCTGAGCAGTGCCTCTGCAAATCTATCCATGTTGCTTGCTCCTCTCGCGGAATCTATGCCCATTCTACCATAGCTCATAGGGAAAAGAAATGGCTGCACCCACCAAAAAAGGGCGCAGCCATTTTGTTTATCCTTGATAGGCCTCTTTCATCATGGCAATCTCCCGGGCGTACCCCGCCAAATCGTTGGGCGTCTCCAGGTAGAAGGGCAGTTCCCGCAAGGCCGGGTGGTTGATGATGCGCTCCAGTGCCTCCAGGCCCAGGGTGCCCTCGCCCAGCTTTTGGTGGCGGTCCTTGTGGCTGCCCAGGGGGTTCATGGAGTCGTTGAGGTGGATGGCCTTCAGCCGCCCCAGTCCAATGACCTTGTCAAACTCCTCCAGCACCCCGTCCAGGTCGCCCGCGATGTCGTAGCCGCCGTCGGAGACGTGGCAGGTGTCCAGGCACACGCCCAGCTTGTCCGAAAGCTCCACCCGGTCGAGGATGGCCCGCAGTTCCTCAAAGCTGCGGCCCACCTCCGAGCCCTTGCCCGCCATAGTCTCCAGCAGCACCGTGGTGGATTGCTCCGGCGTCAAAATGGCGTTGAGGTGCTCCGCAATCAGCGCGATGCCCACTTCCGGCCCCTGCTTCACGTGGCTGCCGGGGTGGAAGTTGTACAGGCTGCCGGGGATGTGCTCCAGCCGGGCCAGGTCGTCGGCCATGGTCTCCCGGGCGAAGGTGCGCAGGCCCTCGTCGGCGGCGCAGGCGTTCAAGGTGTAGGGGGCGTGGGCCAAAATGGGGAAGAGCCCCTGCTCCTGGGCGAAAGCCCGGTAGGCGGCCACGTCCTCCAAATCCAGGGGCTTGGCTTTGCCGCCCCGGGGATTGCGGGTGAAGAACTGGAAGGTGTTGGCCCCAATCTTTATAGCCTCTTTCCCCATGGCCAAGTAGCCCTTGGCGCTGGAAAGATGGCATCCTATTTTCAGCATGGTTCATTCTCCTTTCGCGGTTGGCAGGGGTCGCCTGCGCCCTTCCATTGTACGGGAGAAACCCGCCGGGGTCAACTGTGTTTCCTTTCCCGCCACAAAAAAGGGGCTGCCGCTTGCCCACGGCAGTCCCCTTTTATCATGCTGGCTGGATTTATGCGGCCTCCAGGCACTCCACCAGGTTCATCAGCAGGGCCACGCCCTCCGCCCGGCTCAAGGTGTTCTTGGGGCGGATGGTGTTGTCCTCGTAGCCGTAGAGGATGCCCAAATCCTGGGCTTTGGCGATGGTCTCCACCGCGTAGCCGCTGATGTCGCCGCTGTCGGCGAAGTCCACCTCCTCCGCGTCGGAGGTGATGCCCTGGCTCTCCAAATACTGCACAACCATGGTGGCGGCCTGCTCCCGGTTGACGCTGGCGAGGGGTGCGAACTCCGTCTCCGACATGCCGTGGACCACGCCGTTTTCATAGGCCCAGTTTACCGCGCCGGCGTACCAGGCGCCGGGGGCCACGTCCTCAAAGTACCCTTCCCCTTCTGAGCCGGCGGCGTCCTCCAGCTTGTACAGCAGCGTGGCGAACATGGCCCGGTTCATGGTGCCCTTGGGCTCGAAGAACGCCTCGGACATGCCGGAGACAAGCCCCTGCTCCGAGGCCTGCATCACGTCCTCCAAATACCAGGCGTTGGCCGGGATGTCGATAAACCGGTCCCCTTCAAAGAGGGCGCACACCGTGGTGTCCCCCTCCAAGGTGAAGGTGTACACAGGCTCCTGGCTGAGAAGCGTCCCGCCGGGGGTGTACCAGCCCACCACAGGCAGTTCCCCCGCGGAGGTCAGGGTCACTTCCTCCCCCCAGGGCTGGGTGCCGCCGCCCTGCACCTGGCCGGAGCGGGAGGTGTTCACCGTCACGTTGGCCACCCGCACCCGGGGGGCGTCCACCGGCAGCATGCTGGCGTCCCGGGGGCCGTTGGCGGCCGTCTCCTGCTGGTAGCGCCAGGCGTTGTCCATGGAGATGCCGAAGTGGTCGTAGACGATCCGGCCGTAAATGCCCTTAGAGCGCCAATCTTGCTGGCCGTCGAAGATGTAGTTCTTCCCGCCCAGCCGCAGCTCGGTCCAGCCGTGGTGGCCTGTCCAGGTGCCAATGCGCAAAATGCCCGTGTGCACGTAGCTTTCCACGCCCACATAGCGGGCCATCACCGCAAAGAGAATGCCCCAGTCGTAGCACACGCCGGTGCGGGCCGTCAGCATGTGGTAGGCCCGGTAAATCATGTCGATGGGGTAGGCCTGGGGCAGGCCTGTCTCATAGGTCAGGTCGTAGGTCAGGGTGAAGCAGTCGTAGGCCGGGGCGTAATTTTGGGAGTACCCGTCCCAGCTGTAGTCGATGTTGTTCACAGTCCAGTCGTACAGGCCCTTTAGGGTGGTGTAGGTGTCCTTGCCCTTGTAGGGGGCCACCAGTTCCTCCAGCATCCGGTCCAGCTCGATGTACCCCGTCTTCTGGGGATACAGGGTCTCGGCGTTCATCAGCGCCTTGACCTGGTCCAGGCTCATGGCGTCCCCCATGGCCCGGGCGCTGCCGGTGGGCAGCACCGCAACGCAGAGGAGCACCGCCAAAACCAAAGATAACAGCCTGCCGCGTGTTTTTTTCACACTAAGCCCTCCTTATATATGGTTGTGTCTGGCTCAAACTATACCACAAGAATACAGCACTTTCTATGGAATTGTCAATATATTTGGAGGGTTCCCGGAAAGATTTTGTAGCGTTTTGTAAAAGCCATGCCCTTTACAGAGCCCCATCCCATGCCTTTTCCAAACCAGCTGGTCCTGGTGATAGAACACACTTTCTAATAGAAGCAACCGCAAACGAAGCGTGGGGGAGAGGCCCATGCTTTTTCGTTGTTCATTTTGCACAGGGGAAAAAGGCTGCCGCAGCCCGCGGCGGTCTTTTTCCCATTTTTTGAAAGTAGTTTCTTCTTGCTCTCGGGGAAGGCAATCATTTTTGATTGGCAAAATTATGTCTACTACTCCGGGACAGCTGGGGTCTTCTTTCCGGTTTTTCCCGGTATACGGCCCTTTTTTGGGAAAAGCGCCTTTTATGAAAGCTGCCCAAAAATTACAAACTGTAACTTTCTCATGGCAAAAGGCCTGTTTTTAGTTGCATTTGTCACTAGTTACAAAAAAAAAAAAAA
>FR893727.1:5826-17577 GCA_000435395.1 Firmicutes bacterium CAG:94 | reverse complement strand
CCTTTTCCCTTGGAAAAGCACCGGGATTCTCTGCTAAAAAGAAAATCCCCCCGGGGAAGCCCTGGGGCGGGAAAAAAGTTTGAACATTTGGAAAGACTACCGGGAAAGGGACGTACTGTTGTGCGTCCCTCTTTTGGTAGGGGGAGGAGATTCCTATGCGCAGCGAGCGCGAGATGTACCAGCTCATCCTGGGCTATGCCCAGCAGGACCCCCGGGTGCGGGGCGTCATCCTAAACGGCTCCCGGGCCAACCCCACGGCCAAGCTGGACCAGTTCCGGGACTATGACATCGTGTACCTTGTCACCGACGTGGCGCCCTTTAAGGAAGGGGACATCTCCCCCCGCCTTTGGGGAGGTGCTGGTGATGCAGCGCACCGATGAGAACCAGCTTTTCCATGAGCACTTCCCCCGCTTGGCCATCTACCTGATGCAGTTTGCCGACGGCAACCGCATCGACTTGACCATCGCCCCGGTGGAGGACTACCGCCCCTACTGCTTTGACGACAAGCTCAGCGTGGTGCTGCTGGACAAGGACGGCTTCCTCCCCCACCTGCCGCCCCCGGATGAGAGCACCCACGCCGTGGAGCGCCCCAGCGCCCAGGTGTTCCAGGAGTGCCGCAACGAGTTCTGGTGGACGGCGCCCTATATGTCCAAGGGGCTGTGGCGGGGCCAGCTGCCCTATGCCCAGCACATCTTGGAGGAGTGCACCCGGCCCATGCTGCGGCTGATGCTCAGCTGGCTGGCGGGCAGCCAGAAGGGCTTCCCCGTCTTTCCCGGGAAGGCGGGGTGGAACCTGGAGAACCTGCTGCCCCAGGGCGTGTGGCAGCGGTACCTGGCCACCTACGCCCCCTGCAGCCGCATGCCCCTGTGGGACGCCCTGCGGGAGGCCTGTGTGCTGTTCACCCAGGCCAGCCGCCACGCCGCCAAGGCCCTGGGGTACTCCTGGCAGGACAGCTGGGACGAGTCCGTGCCCCTGTTTATGGAGAAGACACAAGAGGACATCGCCGCCCTGGCCCCGGCGGAAAGCTGGGACGGGGAGCTTTTGCGGCAGATAGAAGCCCACAAAGGAAAGGAGCAAACGCCGTGAACATTCTGTGCATTGGGGACGTGGTGGGCAGCCAGGGCTGCCAGTTCCTGCGGGCCCACCTGCCCGCCTTGAAAAAGACAAAGGCCATCGACCTGGTGATTGCCAACGGGGAGAACTCCGCCGACGGCAACGGCATCACCCCGGATTCGGCCCGCTACCTGCTGGACAGCGGCGTGGACGTCATCACCACCGGCAACCACAGCTTCCGCCGACGGGAGAGCTACGACCTGTACGACAGCTGCGAGGTGCTGCTGCGCCCGGCCAACTACCCGGCAGCCGCCCCGGGCCGGGGCCTGTGCGTGGTGGATATGGGCCGGGTGCAGGTGGGGGTCATCAACCTGATGGGCACGGCCTTTATGGAGAGCCTGCGCTGCCCCTTTGAGACGCTGGACAGCCTGCTGAAAACCCCGGGCCTGCCCAAGGTGGTGGTGGTGGACTTCCACGCCGAGGCCACCGGGGAAAAGCGGGCGCTGGGCTTTTATGCCGACGGCCGGGTGACGGCTCTGTTCGGCACCCACACCCACGTGCCCACCGCCGACGGGTGCCTGCTTCCCCACCACACGGGCTACCTCACCGACGCGGGGATGACCGGGCCCATCGACTCGGTGCTGGGGGTCAAGCCGGAGATTATCATCGGCAAGCTGAAAACGAAAATGCCCGCCCGGTTCGAATGGGCCAAGGGCCCCTGCAAGATGGATTGCGTGCTGTTCACCGCCGAGGAGCGCACCGGCCTGTGCACCGGTGTGGAGCGGTTTTCCATCACCTAAGCTTTCCCGGTTGTCACCCTTCTGTTACACAGGTTACAGTTTCTCCACATTTCTTGACAGCGGCCGCCGGGAAGTATATCATAGAATCAGAGGAACCCTTCTTTCTTGTTTTTGTTTATGGAAAGGAGCGCTGTTTTATGGAAAAGATGAGAACCCATCCCTCGAAGAAAAAGGCCATCCTTCTGGCTGCTGGGTGCCTGGTATTGGCAGCTGCTGTGGCGGCCGTCTGGCTTTTTAACCGCCCACAGCCGGGAAAGCTCTATCACTTCCAGCCTGGAGAAGTCACGCAAGTATACCTCCAGCACTACGCGGACATGCGGGACGTGACCGACCCAGCCCAGGTAGAAGAAATTGTGGACCTGCTCAACGGCTTTACCTACCACTCCGCTGAAGACATTCCCCCAGCCAGTGGTTGGGATTACCGGGTTGGCCTGAGCACGAACACCTGGGCCTACGATTTCACCTTTACCGCAGACAGCCTGCGCATCTGGAACCGTGACGGCAGTTCCACCATTTACAGCGGCCCGGCGGGATACCTCCAGCCCCTGGTGGACATGGCAGACGGTGCCATTCCCGTTGCCTCTGGCACAATTTCCCAGCCAGAAGGATATCCCTACCACATAGAGTTGGAGGACGTTACCCAGCTCTATGTGACAGATTTGGCAGAGACGAAAGAAATAACAAACCAAGAGGACATCCAGCAGGTAGTGGAACTGCTCAATAACTTTCCCTACCAATCCATCGAGGAGGACACCTACGTCCCCACGGACTGGTGGAGCTTCTCCCTGAACGGCCCCAACGGCGCTTTTTTCGGAGGCTACTTTACCACGGACAGCGTGCGGCTATCCGGCAACATCTACCACGGGCCAGAGGATTACTTCCAGCCTGTGATGGACATCATGGAGGCGGCGCCTTCCCTGCCGGAACACACGCCAGAGGTAAGCAGCCCCTCCGCCCTGGACAGCGCTTCGCCCACTCCGTAAAGATACCCACCCCGCCCACGGCGGGGTCTTTTTTTGCCCTGCGGCTCCGGCCCGGCCAGCCCTGCCCTTGGAAATAAGGACACCCGCTCCCCGGGTTTCCACTTGTCTTGTGTAGAAATACCCCACCAAAACGATTGTATTTTCAAAAGTTTTGTGGTAAACTAGGTAAAAGACAATCCAGCTACCTGGTGAAGGATGTGTTCCCCATGATTTTAGGTTCCCAGTTGAAAAACGCCATTCTATCTGGCTCCAACAACATTTCCAAGTATAAAAAGCAGATTAACGAGCTGAACATCTTCCCCGTGCCCGACGGCGACACCGGCACCAATATGTCCATGACCATCACCGCCGCCGCCGAGGCCATGGAAGCCCTGGAGGACGCCGCCCCCGCCGGGGAGGTGGCCAAGCGGGCCGCTTCCGCCATGCTGCGGGGCGCCCGGGGCAACTCCGGCGTCATTTTGTCCCTGCTGTTCCGGGGCATCTCCAAGGGCCTTGAGGGCAAGGAGGAAATCGACGCCCCGGATTTGGTGGCCGCTTTGGAGCGGGGCGTGGACGAGGCCTACAAGGCTGTGATGAAGCCCACCGAGGGCACCATCCTCACCGTGGCCCGGGTGGCCAGCGAGCGCGCCCGGGAGGCCCTGGAGCTGGGCAGCGACCCCATCCAGGTGTGGGACGCCGCCTGCATGGGCGCCGCCGACGCTCTGGAGGAAACCCCCGAGCTGCTGCCCGTGCTGAAAAAGGCCGGGGTGGTGGACGCCGGCGGCCAGGGCCTGTGCCTGATTTTTGAGGGCATGCTCAGCGTGTTCCGCAGCGGCATTGTGCTGGACGGCGGCCTCTCCCCCGAGGAAAAGGCCGAGGAGACGGCCCAGTTCTTCCGCAACGTGGCCGCAGAATTCGACAGCGAAATCAACTTCACCTACTGCACCGAGTTTGTGGTGGGCCGTGACCCGGAGGTCCAGAAGGACCCCCTGGAGCTGCGGCTGTTTTTGGAGACCATCGGCGACTGCGTGGTGGTGGTGGACGACGAGGAAATCATCAAGGTCCACGTCCACACCGAGAACCCCGGCGACGCCCTTCAGGCGGGCCTGGAGTACGGCCAGCTGCTGACGGTGAAAATCGAGAACATGAAGGAGCAGCACCGCAAGGCCGCCGAGGAGAACCAGGCCCAAAAGGCCGCGGCGGAGCCGCAGCCGGAGAAGGAGCGCCTGGAGCCCCAGGAGCCCACCGAGGAGATGGGCTTCATCTCCGTGGCGGCAGGCGACGGGCTCAAGGAGCTGTTCCTGGATTTGGGCTGCGCCAACGTGGTAAGCGGCGGCCAGACCATGAACCCCTCCACCGAGGATTTGCTGGAGGCCGTGCTGGCCACCCCCGCCAAGAAGGTGTTTATCCTGCCCAACAACAAGAACATCCTCATGGCGGCGGAGCAGACCGTGCCGCTGGTCACCGACCGGGAAGTGGTGGTCATCCCCACCCGGACCATCCCCCAGGGGCTTTCCGCCATGCTGGCCTTTGACCCCGACCTGGGCGCCGAGGAAAACCAAGAGGCCATGCTGGAGGCCGCGGGTAACGTGGACACAGGCCTTGTGACCTTTGCCGCCCGGGATTCGGAGTTTGGCGGGCACACCATCCGCCACGGGGATATTCTGGGCTTGAAGAACGGCAAGCTGGAGTATATCGAGAAAGACCCTGTGGCCGCCTGCGTCAAGGTGACCCGCTCCCTTTCCAGCAAGCGGACGTCCTTCATCACGCTGATTTACGGCGAGGGCATCACCCAGGAGCAGGCCGAGGAGGCCAAGCGCCGCCTGGAGGATAAACTTCACTCTGACGTGGAAATCACCTTGGTGGCCGGCGGCCAGCCTGTGTATTACTTTATCGTCAGCGTAGAGTGACACCCCGCCTGCGGCACTATAGACAACCCAAGCACAAAGCACAAGAAACCTTTCTTTGCGGAAAGGTTTCTTTTTGTCAGTGGGAAAAATTTCCGAGAAAGGAGAGATGGCCATGTCCTCCCTGTTTGAACTGGATATTCAAAACTGCAAGGGCGTGGGGCCCCAGCGGGCCAAGCTCTTCCGCAAGCTGGGCGTCCCCACGGTGGGGGATTTGCTCCGGCTTTACCCCCGCGCCTACGAGGACTGGAGCCAGCACTGCCTCATCCGGGACACCACCCTCAACGAGGTGGCGGTGGTGAAGGCCACAGTCCTGCGGCGGCCCACGGAGCACCGGGTGAAGGGCGGCAAGCTGCTGTACAAGACCACCGTCACCGACGGCGACAGCGACATGGCCCTGACCTTTTTCAACAACAAGTACATACCCACCCTGCTGCGGGAGGGGGAAACCTACCTCTTCCGGGGGAAAGTCACCGGCACCTTCCTGCGGCGGGAGATGCTGGCCCCGGAGTTCCTGCCCCAGGCCAAGGGACTCTCCATCCAGCCGGTGTACCCGGCCACGGCGGGGCTCTCCTCCCGGCAGATTGGGGCGGCGGTGAAAAACGCCCTGGCCATGCTCCCCGAGCAGCTCCACGACCCCCTGCCCGACCCGCTGCGGGAGAAGTACCACCTGTGCACCCTGCGCTACGCCTTGGAGACCATCCACTTCCCCAAGACGCAGGAGGAGATTGCCACCGCCCGGTTCCGGCTGACCTTTGAGGAATTCCTGGTGCTGCAGCTGGGGCTGCTGCGCATAAAAAGCGGGCGGAAAACCCACAACTTCCACCCCATCCCCCAGGAGTTCCCCGAGGGCTTCTGCGGCCTGCTGCCCTTCCAGCTGACGGGGGCCCAGCGCCGGGCCATTGGGGAAGCCGTGGCGGACATGGCGGGCCCCGCCCCCATGAACCGGCTCATCCAGGGGGACGTGGGCAGCGGCAAAACCGCCGTGGCCGCCGCCTTGTGCTGGTCCGTCATCCAGCAGGGGATGCAGGCGGCCCTTATGGCCCCCACGGAAATTTTGGCCACCCAGCACTATCACTCCCTGAAAGAGCTGTTGGAGCCTGCCCACATCGCCGTGGCGCTGCTGACAGGCTCGGTGAAGCCCAGGGAGAAAAAGAAGCTCTACAGCGCCCTGGAGGACGGCCGCATCCAGCTGGTGATTGGCACCCACGCCCTGCTCAGCGAGAAGGTGGCCTTCCGGAATTTGGGGCTGGTCATCACCGACGAGCAGCACCGCTTTGGGGTTGGCCAGCGCTCCGCTTTGGCCCAGAAAGGGGCCTCCCCTCACCTGCTGGTGATGAGCGCCACCCCCATCCCCCGCACGCTGGCCCTGATGGTCTACGGGGATTTGGACATCTCCGTTTTGGACGAGCTGCCCCCGGGGCGGCAGAAGATTGAGACCTTCCTCATCAGCCCGGACAAGCGGCAGCGGGCCTTTGGCTACGTGCAGAAGCACCTGGACCAGGGCCGCCAGGGGTACCTGATATGCCCGCTGATCGAGGAGGACGACAGCGGCCTGCAAAGCGTCACCCAGTATGGGGAGCTGGTGAAGGAGGCCTTCCCCACCGCCACCGTGGGGGTGCTCCACGGCAAGATGAAGCCCATCGAAAAGGAGCAGGTGATGGAAGCCTTCTCCCGGGGGGAGGTGCAGCTGCTGGTCTCCACCACCGTGGTGGAGGTGGGCGTGGACGTGCCCAACGCCGTGATTATGGTGATAGAGGACGCGGACAGGTACGGCCTCTCCCAGCTGCACCAGCTGCGGGGGCGCATCGGCCGGGGGCAGTACAAATCCACCTGTATCCTCATCACCGGGGCGCAAAACCCGGACACCCTCAAGCGGCTGAAGCTGTTCCGGGACACCAGCGACGGCTTCCAAATCGCCGAGGCGGACTTGAAGCTGCGGGGCCCCGGGGACTTTTTCGGCCAGCGGCAGCACGGCCTGCCCCAGCTGAAAATCGCGGACATGACCACGGACATGGAAGTGCTGCGCCAGGCCCAACGCTGCGCCAGGGAGCTGCTGCAGCAAAACGCCCTGGAGGAGCCCGCCTACCGGGGCCTGCGGGGGGAAATCCGCCGGCTGTTTGAGAAAGCGGGCGGCGAGGAAGTGGTTTTATAAAAAGCGCATACCGTTTTTTAGGGCGATGGGGCCGCTATGGCACCGCGCCCTAAAATTTTTCCAAGGAATTGACAAATTCTGGACAATCCGCTATACTATAATTGTACTAAAAATGGGGGAGTGTTTGCCATGCAGAAAGTAGGTTTTTCTTCCACTTGTTAGCCACCGGCATTGCGTTTTTGAAAGAGGAGGTAATCTTATGTCCGGCCCGCCTAGGATAAACGACACAGTACACAATCAACTGGACATGGAATGGAGCAACAGCCTGGGCGAAAAGAAAAAGCCCTGGAAGACCATGTTGAGTTTCGTCATCATTCTGGCCGTTATTTTGCTGGCCATTTTGGTGCCGGGGTTCCTTTTGGGAAGCTAACCCGGCTCCCCCCATGGGAAAGGATCCGGCCCGCCTAGGAAATCCCACACACATCCCGGCGCGCAGGCGCCCTGCCCTCCCAGCGGGCATGAGCCGTCCAGTGCTGTCCGTGGAACAACCCTGAAAGTGAGATGATTGTATGCCAAGCGTATGGCCCCCACCTGTAAACCTGCCTTCCCAAACCCGTTGGATGAACACAAAGGACTGGTTCCACACCCGCAAGAAATACACAGTGCCCTTGGTTTTGCTGGCCATGCTGCTTGTCATGGCGTTCCTCACGATAGGGGTCCCCTATCTTCTCAGCATCCAGCAAGGGGATGTCTCCCAAGCGCAAGTGAGCGTTTCCCTGGGAGGCGGCTTCCCGCAAGAGCATCAGGTGCAAGCCGGTATGGAGCAGATTAAAGATACCTTCCAGGCCAACTTCCACAACTGCCAGCTGCTGGAGCTTCACTTTGACGCGGTCTACTCCGGTGGGCTCCAGGAAGAGCTGCAGGAGCGTTACGGCACTGAAGAGACAAAGGGATTGTTTGTGGTGACAAGCACGGTCGTCACGGGGCGCCTCTCCCCGCCAGAGGGGATGAGCCCCGCCACCACCTACGACGACGTGCAATGGATCTTGGCCGACACCGGCAACGGGCTTATCACCGTGCTGGATTGGGGCCGCTTCTTGGTGGATAGGCGGTAAGAGCCGTCTTTTCCCCACTGCCGCCTCACAAGAGAAAGCGAGGTATTTCTTATGCCTATCGTGTATATCCCGCCGACAAACGGCCCGTTTTTCAAAGTGGAAAACCCCATCTTTGAAAGCAAGCGCGCCCGCAAGATTTGGCTGCCCCTTTTGTTGATTCTCGGGGCAGTCACAGTGGGCGGCATGTTCATTGGCCATTTCTTCTTTTAAAACAGCGCACCCAGGGGCCTTGAGCTCCTGGGGTTCTTTTTGGGGAGCAAAAAAGGAGCCTTGCCGGCTCCTTTCTTTGTTTTCCTATGGGGGGAAAGCACGCTTTAGCCTCCCTTGCAGAAGGGCGCTGGGCGTCACTCTTATAAATCACGGTACTTCCGCACCTTGCGCAGCTGCTTCTGCTTCCTCCGATACAGCAGAATCAAGATGATATACACAATTATCAGCAGCAGAATAACCCCCATGATGATGAGGAACCAGGGGCTGGTGAGCACCGAGCCGCTTTGGCTGATAAAGGACAGCATCTCGCTGCGGGACACGCTCTCCGCCGCCACCAGCGGCACCGTGGCGATGACTTCCCCGGCGTAGCTCATGGTGGCTGTGCCCACCTGCTCCCCCTTCTCAATGGGGGCCTGGACGCTCTCGGGCAAGTCCGTCTCCACAATGATGCTGCTGGTGTCCACGCTGTTGGGCAGCATCACGGACACGTTCTCCCCCGCCGCCAGCTGGAGGGTATCCTTCTGCCAGGCGTAGTCCAGGGGCACGTCCGCCAAGATGTCCCCCTGGGAGGTGATGGTCTTGCTGCTCAAGTTCAAAAAGGCCCAGCGGAACAGGGACGCCGCGTCCAGCATCTCCCCGTGGACGTCGCTGTCCACCGAGGGGCTGCCCAAGCAGGCCACAATGTAGGTGTAGCCTCCATAGGTGGCGGAGGCCACAATGCAGTAGCCCGCCTGGTCGTGGGAGCCGGTCTTGATGCCGGTGGCGTAGGCGTAGTAGTAGGACATGCCATCGGAGTAGACCATGTTGGTCAGCATGCGGTTGGTGGTGTTGGCCGTGCGGACGTTCTCCTCATCCCCCACGGGATGGTAGTTGTAGGCCGTGGTGGAGGTGATTTCCGTAAAGTGGGGCAGGCTCATGGCGTACTCGGTGATGGTAATCATGTCCCGGGCGGAGGAGTAGTGGTTCTCGTTGTGCAGGCCGTGGGGGTTGGTGAAATGGGTGTTGGTGCAGCCCAGCTCCTGGGCCTTTTGGTTCATCAGCTGGACGAAGTAGCTGCGGCCGGTGTAGTCGCTGCCGTCGAAGCCCTCCTCGCCATAGGCCGGGGCCACGGTGGTGGTGTCCAAAGTGGACTGGGAAGCGGTGGCGGCCTCGGGGTCATCCGTGGTCCCCTCGCTGGAGGAGCTCCCACTGGCGTCGGAGCTGGCGCTGTCCTCGCTGGCAGAACTCTCACCGGTAGCGGAGACGGTACCGGAGGTAGAAGTGCCGTTGAGCTTTCCCTCGGCGTAGAGCTGGTCCACGTACTTGGCCAAGGTCAAGGCGGCGTTGTTGCCGGAGGGGACCATCATCAGGTAGAGCAAGTCCAGGCCGGTGAACGTCTCCCCCACGTCAAATTCCGCCACAGAGCTGCCGGTGCCGGCCAGCTCGTCCACCACGCTTTGGGGGATGGTGATCTGGGCGTTTTCAATGTCGGGGATGGTCTCATAGGCCACAATGTAGCTCATGATTTTAGTCAGGCTGGCCATGGGCAGCTGCTCGTCGGCGTTGTTGCTGTAAACCGCCGTGTGGGTATCCAGGTTGAGCATGAAATAGGCCTTGCAGTGGGGGCCGTTGGGGTTGTTGGAATCCTGGTCCCAGCCGTACTCAAAGCCCTCTGCCCCGGCGGGCATGGCGAGGGCGCACAGCAGGCAGAGCACGGCCAGCAGGCAGGCGGAAATTCGCTTACATTTCTTCATGGTGGGTTCCTTTCTCTCCCATGGGAAGGCGGAGCGCCTATTTTCATTCCCCGCGAAATGTGCTACAATAACAGGGATAAGTTTACCATAACAGGAGTCTTTCCCATTGTACCCTATTTCACAAAAAAAGGAAAGACTTTCGGCGGCACAAATTCCCGGGAATTTTGCCAATGACCCTAAAGGAGTCACCTATGAAGCTATTCCACACCTCAGACTGGCACCTGGGCCGCATGCTCTACGGCCGCAGCCTTTTGGAAGACCAGCGCTGGTTTTTGCGGCAGGTATTCCTCCCCGCCGTGGAGCGGGAGCGCCCCTGCTGCGTGCTCATCGCCGGGGATGTGTACGACAGGCAGATTGCCCCGGTGGAGGCCATCGCCCTGTTTGACGAAACCCTCTCCCAGCTGCTGGAGCTGGGGACGAAAGTCTGCGTCATCGCCGGCAACCACGACGGCCCCGGCCGCATGGCCTTGCTGAAAAACGCCCTGCGCCACAGCGGCGTCTACTTTGCCACCCAGCTTTCCGACGCCTTCTCCCCTGTGCTGCTGGAGGAAAAGGGCCAGGCCCTTCAGATATTCCCGCTGCCCTATTTCGACGCCGCCCTGGGCCGGGAGTTCCTGGGGGACGAGAGCCTGCGGGGGGAGGGCGCCTGCATGGAGCTGCTGCTGGAGCGCCTTGTCCCCCTGTTCCAGCCAGGGGCGGGCCACCTGCTGGTGAGCCACTGCTTTGCCGCCGGGGCCCAGACCTCCGACTCGGAGAGCGCCACCTTTGTAGGCGGCAGCGGCCAGGTGCCCCCCGCCTTGTTCGCCCCCTTTGACTATGTGGCCCTGGGGCACCTCCACGGGCCCCAAAAGGCCGGGGAGCGGGGGCAGTACTCCGGCTCGCCGCTGAAGTACTCCGTGGACGAGGAGCGCCAGAAAAAGGGCTACTTTCAGCTGGAGTGGGACGGCCGGGAGATGGCCCGGCAGTTTGTCCCCTGCGCGCCGCTGCGGGACGTGCGGCGGGTGAAGGGAACCTTTGCCCACCTGCTGGAGGCGGGGGAACAGTCCCCGGTGGAGGACTACGTGGAGATAGAGCTCACCGACAGCGCCCCGGTGCTGCTGGCGGCGGAGCGGCTGCGGCCCTTCTACCCCAACCTGCTCTCGGTGCTGAACCCCTGGATGGGGGAAAGCCTTACCGGGGAGCGGGCCGCCCGGCTGAAAGGCCAGGACGAGGCCACGGTGTTCGCCGCCTTCCTGCGGGAGGTGTGCGGCACCGAGCCTGACCCCCAGGACCAGGCCCTGTTCCAAGAGGTGCTGGAAAGCCTGGGGGAATCCCAAGAGACCTGAAAAGAAAGGAGGGCTGCCCATGCGCCCGCTGCGTTTGGTGCTCCAGGCCTTTGGGCCCTATTTGGAAAAGACCCAGCTGGACCTCTCCCAGTTTGCGGAGAGCGGCCTGTTTTTAATCACCGGGCCCACCGGCGGGGGGAAGACCTCCCTGCTGGACGCCATGTGCTTTGCCCTGTACGGCAAATCCACCGGGGGCAGGCGCCGCTTTGCCGAGATGCGCTGCGGCAGCGCCCCCCAAGAGCTGCCCACTTTGGTGGAGCTGGAGTTCGCCCTGCAAGGGGAGCGCTACCGCTTTAGCCGCAGCCAGTACACCCACATCAACCGCAACACCAAGGCCCCCGAGCTGCGGGAGAGCCACCAGTGCTTCCGCCTGGAGGGGGAGGACTGGGCCCTGCTGGAGAGCAAAAGCGACAGCGCCGTCAGCCGCCGGGCCGAGGAGCTGCTCCACCTGACCTGCGAGCAGTTCTCCCAGGTGATTGTGCTGCCCCAGGGGGAGTTTTTACGGCTGCTGCGGGCCAGCTCCAGCGACAAGGGGGAGATGCTGAAAACCC
>FR893727.1:2436-5744 GCA_000435395.1 Firmicutes bacterium CAG:94 | reverse complement strand
GCGCCAGCTGGAGGACAAAGCCCGCCAAACCGCCGCCCTGCGGGCCTCCCTGCTCCAGCAGGAGGAGGCGGAGAGCCTGGGCGGACTGGAGGAAAAAGCCGCGTCCCTGGCCCAGCGGGAGACCGCCCTGCGCCAGGAGAACAAGACCCTGGCCCAGCAGCTGGAGCAGGCCGAGGGGCTGCTGCAAAGCCTGGAGCAGTACACCCGGCTGGAGGAGGCCGCCCAGGAGGCTGGCAAATCCCTGGCCCGGGCCCAGGCCGCCTGGAAGGAGCTGGAGGGGCGGGAAATCCAGCCCCGGCACAAGCGGGAACAGGCCCAGGCACTGCGGCAGCAGGCGGTGGCCCTGGCCCAGGAAAGCGCCCGGCTGGGGGAGCAGAAAGAGGAGCTGCTTCGGGCCCAGGCCGCGGGGAAACAGGCCGCCGCCACCCGGAAACAGCTGGAGGAGCAGCGCCAGGCTTTGGCCGCTTTGGGGCAGCAACGGGAAGCCCTCTCCCAGCGGATGGAAAAGGGCAACGCCTTCTGCAAGGCCTGCGAGGAGGCCGCCGCCCGGCTGCCCGCTTTGCTGGAGCGCCGCCAGGCCTTGGAAAAGCTCTCCGCCGCCTGGGAGGAGCTGGCCCGGCGCAAAGCCCGCCAAGCCGCCGCCCTGGAAGGGCTCTCCACCGCGGAGCAGGCAGCGGCCCAAAAGCAGCTTTTGCTGGAAACGGTGTCCCTGCGGCTGGAGCGCCAGGAGGCGCTGCTACGTCAAAACGCCGCCTTGCAGCTGGCCCACACCTTGGAGCCGGGCAAGCCCTGTCCCGTGTGCGGGGCCCTGGAGCACCCCTCCCCCGCCGCGGGCCAGGAGACGCTGCTGGAGCCACGGCAGCTGGAGTCCCTGCGCCAAGAGGAGAAAAGCGCCCGCCAGGCCCAGGTGAAGGCTGCGGCCTTGGCTGCCTCCCGGAAAGCGGAGGCGGACCAGGCGATGGAAGCTGTCTCCCAGCAGGAGGCAGCCTGGAAGGAAGCTGCCGCGTCGGCGGGGGATTTCACCCGGGAGGAGGCGGCCGCCCAGCTGGCCCAGGCCGCGGCTTTGGCGGAGAAGGCCAAAGGCGAAGCCGCCCGGCTGGAGGCCGCCAAGGAGAAGCTGCGGGCCCTGGAAAAGGAGCGGGACGCCTGCCAGCAGCGGGAAACCTCCCTGCGGGAAAAGCTCTCCGCCCTGGAGGCACAGGCCCAGGAGCTGGAGCGCCGCGCCCAGGAGGCCCAAGCCGCCTGCGCCGGGCTGGATCACAGCGCTTTGGAGGAGGCCATCCAGGCAAAGGGGCGGGCGTACGACGCCAAGGAAAAGGCGGCTGCCCAGCTGCTCCAAGAGGCCCAGGAGGAGGACGCCCAGCGGGAGCGGGCCCAGGCGGCTTTGTCCCTGGCCCAGCAGGCCCTGGAAAAAGCCAACGCCCAGTGGCAGGCCTGCCCCACCCCTTGGGAGGAGCGCCCCCAGCTGCCCCAGCTGCGGCAGCAGTGCCAAACCCTGCGGCAGGAGAGCCTCACCCGCCGGGAGGAGCTGGGCAAGGCCGCCAGCGCCCGGCAGGCTTTAGAGGGCACCCTCCAAGAGGCGCGCCGCTTAGAGGAGGAGCTCACCGCCCTGGAGGGGCAGCTCTCCCGGGTGGCGCGGCTGTCCAAGTCCCTTTCGGGCAGCAACCCCATGAAAATGCCCATTTTGCAGTACGTGCTCAGCGTGATGCTGGAGGAGGTGCTGGGCAGCGCCAACCGGTTTTTCGCCACCCTCAGCCGGGGACGGTACGCCCTGCGGCTGAAGGACGGCCCCGCCACCCGGGGCTACGGCGGCCTGGATTTGGAGGTGTTGGACGGGGCCTCTATGCTGCCCCGCTCCATTGAGACCCTCTCCGGCGGGGAGCAGTTTTTGGCCTCCTTGTCCCTGGCCTTTGGGCTTTCGGACGTGGTGCAAAACCACTCGGGAGCGGTGCGGCTGGACTCGCTGTTCATCGACGAGGGCTTTGGCTCCTTGGACGGGGAGACGCTGGACACGGCCATGAAAGCTTTGGCCATGCTCCAAAGCGGCGGGCGGCTGATTGGGATTATCTCCCATGTGTCCGAGCTGAAAAACCGCATCCCCTGCCGGGTGGAAGTGAACCGGGACGCCGCGGGCTTTTCCCACGCGGCGATAAAAACGTGACGAACGGAACATCGCACAATCATCTTTATATACTACATCTTTTTGGGAGGTTCCACGATGAAAGTTACCTTTATCTACCACAGCTCCTACTTTGTGGAGCTGGACCATTGCTGCCTGCTGTTCGACTACTACCAGGGGGACATCCCCCAGGTGGGCAAGCCCCTGTATGTCTTTGCCAGCCACAGCCACCCAGACCACTTCTCCCCCGCTATTTTCCAGCTGGCCGGGGAGGAACGGGAGGTGCACTACCTGCTCTCCGATGACATCTCCCCCCGGCAGGTGCCGGAGAAGCTGCGGGACCAGGCCACCTTTGTGGGGCCCCGTTCCTTCTGCCAAGTGGGCCCCCTCAAGGTGGCCACCCTGCGCTCCACCGACATGGGCGTGGCCTTTTTGGTGCAGTGCGAGGGCAAGTGCATCTACCACGCCGGGGATTTGAACTGCTGGGTGTGGGACGGCGCCCCGCGCTTTCAAAACGACCAGATGCGCCAGCTGTACCAGCAGGAGCTGGAGCTTTTGCGGGACAAGGACATCGACGTGGCCTTTGTCCCCCTGGACCCCCGCCAGGAAGCCGACTTCGACCTGGGCATGAAGTACTTCTTCGAGGCCGGCGGCGCCCAGCACGTGTTCCCCATGCACATGTGGGGGGATTACTCCGTGGTGCCCCTGTTCAAGTCCACCCCCACCTACCGGGAGTACGCCAAACATGTCATGGACGTCTCCCAGCCCGGCCAGAGTTTTGAGGTGTAAGCCAGGCAAGTTTTCGCAGGGGACAAAAAAGCGCCGGGGGCATTCCGCCTCCCGGCACTTGTGTTTTCTGTGTTTCCCCTTACCGCATGTGGCGGGGGATGTACTTCCCGCCCCGGGCCCGCTTGGCCTGGGCAGGCGCTGGGGCCTGGCGGGGCGCTTCCTCCTGGAGGGCTTCCCCGGCGGGCAGAGGTTGGGCAGATCCCTCCACGGGGAGGGAGCGCTGGGGCTCCTCTGGCCGCATGCGGAACAGCCGTGCCAAGGCCTGGCCCTTGGGGAGCATCACCACGTCGTCGTAGCTGACGCCCTTAAACAGCACCACGCACACCGCGTACACCGCAATGGCCAGCAAAATGGCGGGAATCACCGCCAGGCGGGGGCTGATGAACTGGGCCAGCAGCCA
>FR893727.1:0-2423 GCA_000435395.1 Firmicutes bacterium CAG:94 | reverse complement strand
GAACTGGGCCAGCAGCCAGTAGAAGCCGTAGCTCACCCCGCCCATAACGCCCGCGGAGAGCAGCAGCGGCAAGGCGGTGCGCACCACGCTGTCCATGCGGGGCAGGCTGCTGCGGATGGCAATGAGGTTTAAAACCACCATCACCACATAGGACGCCACCGTGCTGATGGCGGAGCCCATGGCGGCCACCTGGGGGATGCCGATGAGCACGTAGGAGAGCGCCACCTTTACCACACCGCCCACGGCCATGTCAATCACCGGCTGGGTGGTTCGTCCAAAGGACTGGAGGATGGAGTTGGTGGTGAACAGCAAGCCGCTGAAGGCGATGGCCAGGCTAAGCATGGTCAGCAGGGGGGCGGCCTCCTGGGCCACCTCAGGCTGGTTGTACAGCAGCAGCTGGCAGATGGGCTGGGCGAAAAGGGCCATGCCCACCGAGGCGGGGATGCCGATGAGCAGCGTCACCCGCAAAGCCGTGGAGGAAATGCGGTCCACCTGGCGATGGTCTTTGGAGGCAATGGCCCCAGAGAGCACCGGCAGCAGGCTGGTGGAGATGGGCACCACAAAGGCCCCGGGCAAATCGAAGAACTTGCGGGCGTTGCCCAAGGTGCCGTTCCACCAGTCGGCCATGTCCTGGGTAAAGCCCGCGCCGGTTTGCAGGCGCTGCATCAAAATGGCGCCGTCGATGGTGTCCAGCAAGCTTAAAAAGCAGGAGCCAATGGTGATAGGCACCGCGAAACGCACCAGGTTGATTAGCGTCTGCTGCCGGGAGGTGAGGGGCTCCTCCTCCCCCAAGCCGCGGCGGCGGTCCCGGCGGCCTTGGACGAACTTGCACCCCAGCAGGTAGATGGCCCCCAGGCCCGCGCTGACGGAGACGCCCACAATGGCCCCCACGGCGGCCCAGCGGTCCCGGTCCACCTCAAAGTTCTGGATGATGTAGAAGGCCAGGCCCACGCCGATAATCACCTTGGTGACGGCCTCAATGGTCTGGGAGGTGGCGGTGGGCACCATGTTGGAGCGGCCCTGGAAATACCCCCGGATGCTGGATTCGATGGAGATGAAGAACAGTGTGGGCGCCAGGGCCATAATGGCAAAATTGGATTCCGGGCTGCCATACCACTGGGCAATCTGGTTGGCGCCGAAGAACATCACCAGGCAGCCAAACAGCCCCAGGAAGAAAAACAGCCAAAAGGCCACGGAAAACACCCGGTCCGCCTCCCGCAGGCGGCCCTGGGAAGTGGCCGTGCCCACCATGCGGGAGACAGCCACCGGCAGCCCCGCCGTGGAGAGCATTAAAAACAGGCCGAAAATATTGTAGGCGATGTAGAAGTGGGACATGCCCTCGGGGTCGATAAAGTTGGCCAGAGGGATGGAGAACAGCAGCCCCAGCAGTTTTACAAGTAAGGTGGAGGCGGAGAGGATGGCCGCCCCTTTCATAAAGCTTTGTTTCTTATCCTGCGCCATATAGCACTCCCTTGTCTGTGAAAAGGCGGCACGCGCCGCCGGAAGTTTCAGCAATACTTCATTTTATTGTACCCCAAAATTCCGGGAAGGTCAATGCGGCTTTTCCCAGAAAGGAACGACCTATGCCAGACGAACGCGCTGCATTTTTCACCACGGGACAGTTTGCCAAGCTGTGCTCCACCACCAAGGAGACGCTGTTCCACTATGACAGCCTGGGCCTTCTAAAGCCTGCCCGGGTGGGGGAAAACGGCTACCGCTATTACGCCGCCTCCCAGTTTTTCGACTTTGACCTTATTGCCGTGCTGCAATCTGCCGGCTGCTCTTTACAAGAGATCCACGCCTATATGACACACCGGGAGCCGCACGCCTTCGCGAAGCTCCTGCGGGAAAGCGAGCGGAAGCTCCTGCTGGAGCAGCAGAAACTGGAAGCCATGCGCCGCACCCTGAAAAACGGTGTAGCCGCCACCGAAGCGGCCCTCTCTGGCAAACCCGGTGTCCCTTGGCTGGAGAAACTCCCCACCGCCTGGTATGTGGCCACCCCGGTGCAAGGGGACGTGGGCTCTACCAACACGTTGGTGCGCAATATAAAGGACCATCTGGCCTACTGCGACCAAAGCGGCCGGGGCGAGGAGCTGTCGGTGGGCAGCATCGTCACCCGGGCTTCCCTGCTGGCGGGGGACTACCGGGAAAGTTTTTATTCCACAAAGCTCTCTCAGCCTGTGGAATCCCCCTGGCTGTATGAAAGGCCCGCCGGGCTGTACGCCTGCGTCCTCCACCGTGGCCCCTATCAGCGCTTGGAGGAGACCTATCCCATGCTGCTGGCCTTCCTTCGGGAGCAGGGTTGCCGCGTCTGCGGGGATTCCTTTGAAACGGACCTTATCAGCTATCTTGCCACCGAGTGTGAGGAGGACTTCATCTTGAAGCTGGAGGTGCAGGTGGAGAAAGCCCCCTAAAGCACGCCC
>FR893726.1 GCA_000435395.1 Firmicutes bacterium CAG:94 | reverse complement strand
AAAGCGGTGCCGCTGCCAGCCCAGCCGGCTTCCCAATCGATTAGGGAGAACCCGCTTTCCGCCAGCAGTTGGGTGGCCACCGCCGCCACAAAGCCGATGACACAGCCAAGGACCACCTTGGGGCTGACGCCGCCCACCCAGGTCTTTTCCGTACGGGGGGCCATGCCCAGCAGGGGCTCAATCTTCCCATAGAGCTTGGGCACCAGGAACAGCGTGGGCAGCAGGCAGAACAGGATGCCGGAGAACAGCAGGTCGTTGAGGAAGGCAAAGCCCTCGGTGGCGAAGACGCTTTCCGGCAGGCCGGCCACAGCCTCAAAGTCCTCCACAGCAAACTGCACCTTGCAGATGTCCACCACAGCGCCCATGGCCAGCTGCAGCGCCGTGCCGGTGATGGCGGCGATGCCCACCATCTTGTAGTTCTTGGGGTTCTTCACCATGCGGCCGGCCACATACACGCCAATGGTCACGGTGAGGAACTTCTCCAGCTCGCCCAGGCCGCCAAACTGCCCCAGCATAATTTCACTGAACACCAGCTCGCCGGTGGCGGCGCCCAGGGCAGCGGAAAGGGGGTCAAAGAGCATGGCCAGCGTCAGGGGGATAAACAGGAAGTACTCCACTGAGAACTCCACAACGCCCACCTGGAAGCTGGGAATCAGCTCGGTGAACAACGTGGCCAGGCCGTACAGGGCCATGGTCAGCACAAACACCATCAGTTTTTGGGATTGGGTCGCGGTCTGCTTTCTTGCAAGTTCCATGTCACTCTTCCTCTCTCATACAGTTCCGTTTTCTTACAGCCCTATTGTAATCCCTCTCTGTGTAAAGCCGCGACCGCGTTTCTGTAAAATTGAAATTAAAATTTCTCTTATCTAAAAATATAAAGAAAAGTTTCATTTATGCCGTATGGATGTTTACGGGCTTCCAGGAAAATAGCGGCACAGCATAACGGAACGATGTCCTGTGCTACTACAACTGACAGCGGGGCAGTACACTTGCAGCTGGAATCTTATTTGTTTCGGCTCTAGGCAACAAAAGGGATAAAGAAAATGCCTGAGTTTTTTCAAAGGCTGGAAGCGACTCCAGCCTTTTTGTTATCACTACAGAGGCGCCTGCTCCAAGCAAAATCTTGAGCGGCAAAGCCAGTTGCAGAAGCCCCAAGTTATAATTACGACGTTTCTGCAGTTGTTCACTTTTAAGGCAAATGAAGTTTCACAATATCCAGGAAATAAGCCCTCCGTGTAACAGGTTGACAGGCAGGCGTCAGCAAGATATAATTTTACATATACCCCTAACGGTATGGGAGGTGACTCTATGAGGCAATGTATGGATGCGGATAATCTGCATCGCAGATTGAAAAAAATTATCGGCCAGGTTCAGGCCATTGATCGCATGATCGACCAGGATGTTCCCTGTGAGGACATTCTTGCCCAGATCAATGCCGCAAAATCTGCCCTTCACGGATGTGGAAAAGTAGTTCTGGAAGGTCATATTCAGCACTGTGTCCGGGACGGATTGGAGCATGGAGACGCGGAACAGACGATTGAAAAATTCACCAAGGCGGTGGAACGTTTTGCTAATATGGGATGACCACAGAAAAAGCAGCCATAGGTGCTGCTTTTTTGCTTGACATTTTATACCCCTATGGGTATCATATACATATACCCCTAATGGTATAGAAGGAGAATCGTACTATGAAACCCATAATGGAAAAATTAGAACATCTTTTACAACTGGGCGGGATAAAGAAGGACATCCTCTTTCTTGTGCTTTCAGGCATAGCCATTGTGTGCAGCCTGCTGGGGCTTAGTCCTTTTCCCTTTGATATGGCATGGATCGCCATCATCTTGTGCGGTGTCCCTATCATCTTAGAAGCGATCATTGGACTGGTCACCGCTTTTGACATCAAGGCTGATGTACTGGTGTCTCTGGCGCTGATTGCCTCTGTCTTCATCGGAGAAGATTTCGCCGCAGGTGAAGTAGCCTTTATTATGCAGTTGGGAAGCCTTCTGGAAGAATTGACCGTAGCCCGTGCCCGTGCGGGAATCGAGAAACTGGTTCATCTTACGCCGCAGACCGCCAGGGTTCTGAGAGGTGGAACTGAACAGGTTATTCCGGCACAAGATGTTCATGTGGGCGACCGGCTCCGGGTTCTTCCCGGTGAAAGCATTCCAGTGGACGGTGTAATTGTCTCCGGCCAAACTTCCATCAACCAGGCGGTTATGACCGGGGAATCCCTCCCCGTAGACAAGGCGGTCGGGGATACGGTATCCAGCGGCACCGTCAATCAGTTCGGTGCCTTTGAGATGGAGGCCACAAAGGTAGGCGAAGACAGTTCCATCCAGCGGATGATCCGGCTGGTGCAGTCAGCGGATGCGGGCAAGGCAAAGATTGTGGGGATTGCGGACCGTTGGGCTACCTGGATCGTTGTAATTGCTCTGAGCGCGGCGGCACTTACAAGGCTGTTTACCGGAGAAATTATCCGGGCCGTGACCATCCTTGTAGTGTTCTGCCCTTGTGCCCTGGTACTGGCAACCCCTACCGCTATCATGGCAGCCATCGGCAATGTGACAAAGCATGGCTTTTTGGTTCGGGAGGGGGATGCCTTAGAACGTCTCTCGAAAGTGAAAATCATTGCCTTTGACAAAACAGGAACGTTGACTCATGGCACGCCCAAAGTGGTAAAAGCCGTAAGTGTTTCCGGGAATTATACATCCGAGCAAATCTACCAGTTAACGGCTGCTGCTGAACAGTACTCCGAACATCCTTTGGGGAAAGCTATCGTGGATTGCTGCAAAAAGGAGTTTCAAAAAGAACTGCCTCCTGCCAATGATTTTCGCATGATTCCCGGTCGGGGCGTATGTGCCCGTGTGGAGGGGAAACAGATTCTTGCAGGCAATCCGGAGTTGATTCGAGAGCATGGGATCGCTATGACGCTGCCCCCGGAGGCCATAAACTATCTTGAACAGGGATGTACCGTCACCTACTTAGCAGTGGACGGTAGCCTTGCGGGTTGGATTGCCCTTTCTGACACCATCCGGAAGGAGAGCAGCGAGATGATCGACGCACTTTCCAGTCTGGATGTAGATCCTGTGCTGCTCACAGGTGACCATGAAAATGCCGCCAACGCCATCGCCTCTCAACTCCATATCCGGACAGTTCGGGCCAACTGTCTGCCGGAAGATAAACTGAAAGCTGTTGATGTCTACAAGTCCCAGGGACAATTGGTGTGTATGATCGGCGATGGGATCAATGATGCTCCTGCCCTGAAAAAAGCTGAGGTTGGCATTGCCATGGGCGGTGTAGGCAGTGATATTGCGGTGGATGCGGCGGACATCGCCCTTGTAAACGATGATGTAAAAGAACTGCCCCACCTAATCGCCCTTTCTAAACGGATGATGACTACTATTAAATGCAACATGACATTTTCCATGGTGCTGAATTTTATCGCCATTGCTCTGGCTATCAGTGGTGTTCTGAATCCAGTGGTAGGGGCTTTGGTTCACAATGCAGGTTCGGTGCTGGTCATCACTAACTCGGCTTTCTTGTTAAGGTGGAAGAAATAAAAACAACCTAAACTAAAAAGAGATGCAACTATTATTCTTCTGGATATAGTTGCATCTCTTTTGCTTTGTATTTTGGATGTGGCCAAAAACATATTTCGTAATTGTAGTATTAGTAGAGGGAAAAACGAGGGAAGGGTTGCGGGAGTTATACCGAAAGTTGGATTATCCCGAAACCTTATTTTTCAGTCTGATTTCATGCTGATTTCTCTCAAATAATTCGGGATAACTTTTCCACTCTTTTGGGCAGGTTTCAATACTTTTTCATCGGAAGCATCCCAACATTCGAGATAATCTTATATGGGAACAAATCGAGGACTACGCTGCCGCAGTAGACTGCCTGGCAGGGGAGGAGGTAAAGGCTGCTTATCTGCAAGGGGCAGCCGATTTCGCCAGGGTTATGGCAAGGACGGAATCAAGCATGACCGGTTAACGATGGGAAAAGTGTGACCGCAGGGATATGGTCGAGAGTTTTGAAAAGCATATATTCATCCAATGGTTCTCTTTGTATCGTGCGAAATAATCTGTACGGTTTCTTGACAGTTTCGTGCGATTTGCGTATAATGAAAATAAAGAAGGACATACTATACACCATGAAGGAGGCGCGTATTATGATCGTAACTGCAACCGAGTTCAAGACCAACCTCGGTAAATATTTAGAAATGGCTACGAAGCAGGATATATTCATTACCAAGAACGGCAAGAGCATCGCCCGGCTCACCAGCCCTACCGTCAACAAGCTGGCCGTCCTGGACAGCCTTGTGGGGATAGTCTCCGAGGACTCCGCCATGGATGAGGAAACGATACGAAAGGAGCGGCTGGCCAGACAATGAGAGTCCTGATCGACACAAATGTGATTTTGGACATTCTGCAAAAGCGGGAACCATTTTTCACGGATTCCTACCGGGCTCTGCGCAGGGCTCTTGAAAATGACGCCGAGTGTTTGATCTCCACATCCGCCGCTACCGATATTTTCTATGCGCTTCGTAAGTCCCTGGGTTCTGCACAGCAGGCCAAAGAACATATCGATCAACTCGCCCAGGTCGTGAGCTTTGCCGATGTACAAGGTATGGACATACACACTGCCCTCATGCGGGCTATGCCGGATTTTGAGGATGCGGTGGTGGATGCAGTGGCCGAGCGGAGCGGCGCAAGCTACATCCTTACTCGCAATATCAAGGATTTCACCGGTTCGGTGGTGCCAGCCATCTTTCCCGCCGATTTCCTGAACAAATAAACATACCGCCACTCTTGACTGGGTGGCGGTATTGTTTTGCTTTCTCAGCGCAGGAGCCCGGTTCTCTCTTTTTGAGTAAATGTTGTAAAACAGCGGCTTAACGAGTGTAATGACTATGTTAGGATACTCCACAGGACGAATTGGATGAAAACAAAATGGCAGAAAAATGGCGCACTCCCCGCCGATGACAAGGAAAGAATCCCATGCTAGAATAGTACTGTCTAAAATTGGAGCTTGTAAAGGGCCATACCTGAGGAGTGATTGCCTGTGAAATACTGCCCCTACTGCGGCGCCGAGATCCTCTCCGGCGCCTTTTCTTTTTGCCCATCCTGCGGGGAGTCCCTGCCGGTGCTGGCGCAGCCCGCCGCTGAAAAAGCTCCGGGAAAACCCTCGCCCCAGAGGGAGAAGGCAAAAAAGGAGCGCCCTCGCAAAAAAGAGCGCCCGCCCAGGAAAGCGAAGCAACGGATCCTTTCCGAAGTGGAAGCTTTGGACTGCGACGGCTATTACGAGGACGTCCAACCCATAGACGCAGACCGCCAGCGGGAGGGAGTTGACACCAGGCTCATCCTGCGAGTGGTGCTGTTGGTGGCTGGGGTGGCCCTGGTCATTGGCGGGTGTGTTGCCGCGCTTTTTTTGCTGTGAAAGTTGCAAACAGCCTGCCTCGTCCGTGAAATACAGGTAGAAATACTTCCAAAGGAAGGCGCTGTTTATGAAATATATTTCTAAAGGCCTTGTCGTAGAGGGCTCTACCGAGCACATCTTGAAGATCCAGCGGGGAGGCTACGAGTTCCAGTTAACAGGGGACAGGGCCCGTCTGTGGCTGAACGGACGGTTTGGCGTGGCAGATGCGGACGGGACGAATCCCCGGTATGTAAAAGAACTGCTCCATCTGAAACGAGTCGGCCTAACTGAACCGGTTGGCGAGGAGCCGGAAGGGGTGTACCGGGCCATGACCCAGTGCGTTCTGGTGCCGGCCAAGGCGGGCAGGCTCCGAACACCTTTGAATCCGCTGGAAAGCCAGACTCTCCAGTGGTTGCGGGAAGCAGGGCTGCGCCTGACCATGGCGGAGCTGGTGTGCCTGCGGGAACGCGACATTCGTCCCGAGCCGGGCCTTCTCGGTGAGGAGAATCGCCAGGTCCTGACGGAAACCATCTACACCCAGCAGACTATCTTCGACAACGTGCTGGAGGCGCAGATGGAGCGCGCATCCTGCCGGGAGGAAATGGTGCGTGCCGTTCTGGGTTTGTTGAAGAAAAAGAGAATTGTCCTATTATGAGGTGCGTATGAAGGAGAAGCTGAAAAAGCTGCCGCCGCCTCTACGAAAACAGGCCCTCCTCCGGTTTGCCGGAGCGGGGGCCTGCTTTTGTCTGCTGTTGCTGGTGGCAGTGGGGTACCGTCAACCGATGCTGTGGTTCCCCTTTCTGGTGATGGGTGTTTTTTCCGCCGGCAGCGGCGCCCTGCTGATGTGGAGGGTAGACCAAGGGAAAGTCTTGGTTCTGGAGGGCGTTTGCTGGGAAGTGGAACTAACCCTGTTCCGCCGCCGGCCCAAGGCTGTGGTGATGGAATGCGCCGACCGACAGGTCAAGGTCTATCTCCATGCCCGCGTGCGGAATCTGGCCGTGGGGGAGAGGCTTCGCTTCTATGTGGCGGAGTCGGCTCCTGTTTATGAGGAAGACGATATTCTTGTGTTGAGCGGATATCTTGCGGTAGAGGTGGGCAAAAAATAGGGAGCGGTTTAGCCTGCTCCCGAAAAAACTGTATTACGCTACGCTGTCCTGATAGTTGACGATGGCCACCTCGGAAACCGCCTTTCGTACCGCCCGGACGATGCGCTCCAGCTTAGCGGCCACCTCATCGGAGTAGGATAAACACCTCCAAAAGAAAAACGTCTTCCCGTTATGGAAAGACGTTCTCTAAAAATGGGTTATTGATTTTCTTCTTTCAGCAGCCGTTTGAAAGTTGTTGGGTAGTTGCTGGCTCCGTGCGCGATGTGGTAAACGAACACCGTATCCGCAATCAGCCGGTAAACACAGATATACTTTCCGGCAATCACCAGGCGGTAGCCGCCGTTACGCAGTTCCTTGTCCTGAGGGATATGGCCGGACAGCGGAAATATCTCCAGCCGGGAAAGCGTATCTAAAATG
>FR893725.1:1469-5609 GCA_000435395.1 Firmicutes bacterium CAG:94 | reverse complement strand
CGAAGCCCCTGGCTTTCCCAGCCGGATGTTCTCCTTCAGGGAGCAGTCAAAGAGGAAGTTGTCCTGTGTGACGAAGCTGATCTCCCGGGAGAACTGCTTCAGGGGCAGTTCCCGGATGTCCCGGCCGCCCAGGGTGATGGAACCGCCGGTCACATCCCAGAACCGGGCCGCCAGCCGGGCGATGGTGGACTTTCCGCCGCCGGAGGGACCCACCAGGGCGGTGAACTTCCCCTGGGGGATGGTCAGGTCCAGATGGTGAAGCACTTCCTTCCCATCGCTGCCGCCGTAGGAGAAGGACACATCATGCAGTTGAATATCGCAGTCATTGAGCGGCGCGTCCTGCTCCGCCTGGGACAACTGGGGCAGATCCAGCAGTTCCCGGGTGTCCTTCACGGCAAACTGCATGCTCTTCATGGAATTGATGAAAGCGGTGGCGCTCATGAGCGGGGTCACGATCCCCAGGGCCATCATTAGGCACAGCGTTACCTGGGCCGGGTCCAGCACTCCCGCCTGATAGAGATAGATCCCTATGGGGAGCGTCCCCAGCAGGGTGGTGGGCAGGATGGAGAGACACAGGTTCATGGAAGCCCAGGTGCAGCGGTACCAGTCCATGGTGAATGCCTTGAAGGAGGACACCGCCTGGGCGAACTTCTGATAGGACCGCTCCCCCTGGCTGAAGGCCTTCACCACCTGGATGCCTTCCACATACTCCACGATGACGCTGTTGACATGGGCGTTGGCTTCCATATAGGCGGCGTAGTTCTTGTTATAGCTCCGCATCCCGAAAGCCATGGGGATCAGTGCAAAGGGGATGGTCGCCAGCAGAGCCAGTCCCATCCTCCAGTCAATGGAAAACATGGCGGCGACCACCACCAGGGGCAGCAGGATGTTGGAACTGAGTTCCGGAATCATGTGGGCCAGGGGCGGCTCAATGTCCTCGATCCGGTCCACGATGGTGCTCTTCATGGCGCCGATAGGCCTGGACTCCACCTCTCCAAGAGGCGCCCCCATAAGCCGGTCCGCTGCCTGGAGGCGCAGACCCTCCAGGATGGTGTAGGCGGACACATGAGCCAGCATGGTGGACAGGGCGTAGCCCGCCACCTTGACGGCGTAGCCCGCCAGGCACACGCCGCACCAGAACAGAATACCATCCCAGTCCGCCTGCCGCTCCAGAAACAGCCGGATGATCTGATAGACGCCGAGATACGGCACAAAGCCGCCCGCCACACTGAGGATGGCCAGCACCACAGAGGCGGCCATCTTCCCCCGGCAGGGCGCGGCGAAGGACAGCAGGATGCCGAGCCAGGTTCGCTCCTTCATACGCAGCACTCCTCTCAAAGAAAAATCGTTGTAGTTTGCTTGCACTAACTACAACGATTTTAAGAGAGTTTTCCCATTTTGTCCGCTCCGGCGCGCCGGTTCAGTCCCGTTTGGACGAGAACATTTACCGGCCTTCCCGCCGGTATTCCAGCGGCGTTTTTCCTTTGGCTTCCTTAAACACGGCGGCGAATTTACTGGCGCTGTCGTACCCCACCCGCCCGGCGATCTCCGCCACGCTGGTCTGAGGCTCCTGCCTCAAGAGTAGGGCGGCCCGGTCCATGCGGAGGTTCCGCATGTAGGTATTGACGGGCTGGCCGTAAACCGATTTGAAACACTCCTTCAGGGCTGTGGCTGGGATGGAGAAATGCTCTGAGAGTTCCGCAATGGTGTAGTGCCGCTCCAGGTCTTCGGTCAGCAGTCGGTGGGCAGCCTTGACCTTCTCCACCTGGGACTTATAGAAGTAAGGTTTCTCCGTCCGTTCGTCCAGTTCCAGGGCGTCTAGGTACAACAGCAGTTCCAACACCTTGATGCGGAAGTAGGGCAGTTTGATCTGCTCCGGCACGGCGTAGAGTTCCTGGAAGATGCGGTCCACCGAGGGCGCCCCGTGGATCACCCTGGGGTGGCGGCCGGCGCAGAACTTCTCCTGAAGCCGTACCAGATCTACTGGGAACTCACGCACCCACTCCTTCAGGGACTGTGCGGCAAGGGGCAAGGTGAACCCGATAGTAATGCCGTGGTAGTGGGAGAGCGGAAAGGTGAAGTGGCCCTGATGCTCCAGCCGGCGGTCCAGTTTCAGGTCCCCGGCCTCCACATAGGAGTAAGTGTCCGGCCCCGCCGGGTACTCCATCCGCCCCTGGCGGCAGTAGTCGATGCACAGCATATCTTCCGTAGTACGGAACACGGAGTCATAGCTCTCCATGTGGAAATCGTTATACATGAGATAGACCCCGGGAAACAGGTCATACTGGGTCATGATCCCCTCCCCGGTATCACTGTGAAACTGGAAGACCCGGCATCCTCCGCTCTCTGCTACGGGGCCGGGAATGCCGTTGTCCGCCATGATGCGCTCCAGCATGGTTCTCCTCCTCTCAGAGCCGCAGCACCCGGTCGCAGGCACGCTGCAAAAACTCCTGGTCGTGGGTGACCACCAGCACGATCCGCCCCTGCTGGGCCAGGCTTCGGATCACCCCGGACACTTCCACCATACGGGCGTAGTCCAGGCCGCTGGTGGGTTCGTCAAAAATCAAGATCGGTTTCTCCGACAGCAGCGCCGTAGCCACCGCCAGCCGCTGCTTCTGCCCGCCGGACAGGGACATGGGGTGACGCTCCCGGAAGGGCAGCAGGTGGAGGCTGTCCAGCACCCCTTTCAAAGATGAGTCAGGCGCATCCGGTGCGGACATCCGGCACTCACCCCACACGCTGTCAGAGAACAGCTGGTGGTTCACATCCTGCATGACGCAGAACGCCGCCTTCTGCCGCTTCTTTCGGTTCAGCGGCCTGCCATTCAGTGCGATCTGCCCGGCCTGTTCCCGGATCAGGCCGCACAGGCACCGGGAGAGGGTGGTCTTCCCCACCCCATTGGGGCCGGTAATGGCTACCACTTCCCCCGGGCGGGCCGAGAAAGACAGGGCCTGAAAAACCGGCGGTTCTTTCCGGTAGGCGCAGGTCAAGCCCTCTACGGACAAGCCTTCTTTCGCACCGGCTGGCACCACAGTTGACAGGGTGCAGTCCGCAGGTATCAAGGTGCGCAGGCCCAGGGCCTCCCGCTCCCCGTCAGTCAGGGCAAAGAACTGCTTCCGGGTAAAGGTCCGCTCTAGTACCCCATCCCGCAGGTAGAGTGCCCGGTCAATCAGGTCGGTGAGAAAGTACAGCCGGTGCTCCGCGATCACCACCGTGCGGCCCTGACGCTTCAGACCGGCGATCTGGTCGTGGAGCCGGGCAATGGCATCCTGGTCCAGATTGGCCGTGGGTTCGTCCAGCACAAAAATCTCCGGCCCCATGGCGTAGACGGAGCCGAAAGCAAGCAGCTGCTTCTGTCCGCCGGATAAGGAGAAAATGTTCCGCGCTTGCAGTTCCTGGAGGTGCAGCGCATCCACGGTATCCGCCACCCGCTTCCGGATCTCCTCCGGCGGCCGACCCTCGTTTTCCAGCCCAAAGGCCAGTTCGCTGTCCGTGTCCAGATTGAAAAACTGGGATTTCGGATTTTGGAATACGGAGCCAACTTTCCGGGCCAGCTCATACATAGGTGTCGTCCCAGGGTCAAGACCGTCTACCTCTACCCGCCCTTCCAGGCGGCAGCCGGGGGTGAAGGCCGGGATCAGGCCGTTGATCAACTTCGTCACCGTGGTCTTACCGCAGCCGGAGGCCCCGCACAGCAGGACACACTCCCCCGGCGCGATGGCGGCGCTGACCTGGGAGAGGGTCTCCTGCGCTTCCCCATAGCCGAAGGAAACGCGGTCAATCGAAATCATGTCCACTTACCCCCTATTGTATCACAAATGAGAGTACCAGCAAGGCCAAGCCTGCCAGCATCCCAAAAAAGTCCAGAGGGGAAAGCCGCAGGGATACGGCGCTGGTTTTGCGGGCCGGGTTTTCGATGCCCCGGGTCACCGCTGCCGCGGACAGCTCCTCCGCCGTTTCCGTGGCGGACACCATTAGCGGCATCACCGTACACTCCAGCCGGGCAAGGCCCCGGATGTCCCGCAGCTTCATGGCGTCCCGGATGTAGCCCACCTCCTCCCGGATGGCGGGGAAATACCGCAGGGTCACGGAAATGGCCACGATCAGTTTCTGGGGGATATGCAGCTGCCGCAGGCTTAC
>FR893725.1:0-1444 GCA_000435395.1 Firmicutes bacterium CAG:94 | reverse complement strand
AGGCTTACGATCAGGCACCGCAGCGGGGTGCAGGTCAGCATCAATGCCCCCGTCATCAGACAGGGAAACATCCGGCGGGTGTAGGTGGCGAAGATGGTAAAACTGGTGGCAATGACCATGGGAGACACCGGCAGGATGAATTGTTGGAATACCACCAGCGCGCAGTATCCCACCGCCCATTTGAACGCCATGGTCAGCCGCCCGTGGCCGAGCATCAGCGCCAACAGCAGTCCGATCAGGGCCAATTCCAGCCAGAAGGCGTGGGGACGAAACGCGATCATGTTCGCCGCGATCAACAGCCAGAGTCCGGCTCTTGGGTCAAAGATCCGCCGCTCCGCTTTCATCTCACACCAAGCCGGCTTTCTCAAAGTGCTTGCGGAACATGGCCCGGGCGATGAAGCCCCCGATGATCGCGCCCACGATAGGCGCCAGGAACAGCACCACTAGCATTCCAGTGGAGGAGAGGGCTTCCAGAGTATTCACATAGTCCGCCGGCATCCCCTGCTCCGTGATCTGCCGCAGGAAGTCCTCCCGCATCAGCCAGATGGGCAGCGGAGAGCCCACCATACCCACCGAGAACAGGACGAAGGACACCAGATTGCCAGCCATGCTGTGGTAATGGGTGATGCCCCGGGTGAGTTCCGCCAGGCCGCAGGCCAGGACGAAGGTGACCAGGATCACTATGGTGAACTGCCCGGTGACATAGTAGATAAGGCCGGTGATGAGGCCCATCAAAAGGACAGAGCCTACCTTCTGTACCTTGGCGCACATCATGAGATACGGGATGCCGGTGAACAGGGCGATGAAGCCGGGCATCAGAATCCAAAGCAGCGGGTGCAGCCCGCCCAAGAGCATGAAGGCGAAGTTGATGACAAAGTAAATGGCGGAGAAAATTCCCACGGTAATGACATCCTTGCCGCTCATCCCGCGGCGCTTGATTGGTTCAGACATGATACACTCTCCTTTAGTTAGATATTGCTAACCCTTGTGTTGAAAAATAGGACGCCGCTCGGCCTCCTCACATCGACTTATTTTATCGGTTGAGTGTCTGGTTGTCTGCCCCGTTTAGCCGACTTTGCTCTGATTGGACGAGATTATTGTCCCCGTATGTTCCAGGTTCCTGCAACTGACAATTTTCACGGTCCTATTTTAAAAGGAGGAAACCGATGATCTGGTTCCCTCCTTATTTCGCTCATGACATCTGCTCCGAAGATGCTTTCAGCCTCTTGAAGCTCTCTTCACTGATGACGTGCTCAATGCGGCAGGCATCCCGCTCGGCTGTCTCAGGGTCCACGCCGGCGGCAATCAGCCGCTCTGTGAAAAAGCGGTGCTTTTCGTAGATCTGCTCCGCCACTTCCCGGCCTACATTGGTCAGGTGCAGGAAATAGTCGCTGTCCATTGTCAGGAAGCCCCCTTCCCGCAGGGCCGCCACCGCATGGCACAC
>FR893724.1:9998-23044 GCA_000435395.1 Firmicutes bacterium CAG:94 | reverse complement strand
CGCGAATTGACAGCGGAGGCACTCCGCCGCGAATTGCCCGGGGTGCAACCCCTTAGCCGTGCTCGGGGCCGGTGATGGGGTCGGGGTACTCCTGGCCGAAGGTCTCCACCGTGACCTTCTCCATAATCTGGTCCTCGTAGGGGCGGTCGGCCCGGTCCCGGGGGGCGGATACAATGGCCTGGGCCACCTCAATACCCTCGGTCACCTTGCCGAAAGCGGCGTATTGGCCGTCCAGATAGGGGGCGTCGTCCACCATGATGAAGAACTGGCTGCCCGCGGAATTGGGCCGCTGGCTGCGGGCCATGGAGATGACGCCGGTGGTGTGGCGCAGGCCGTTCTGGAAGCCATTCATAGCGAACTCGCCCTTGATGCCGTAGCCGGGGCCGCCCATGCCGGTGCCCTCCGGGTCGCCGCCCTGAATCATAAAGCCGGGGATGACGCGGTGGAAAATGGTGCCGTCGTAAAAGCCGCGCTTGACCAGGTAAATGAAGTTGTTCACCGTGTTGGGGGCCACCTCGGGATAGAGCTCCACTTTCAGGGTGCCCTGGGTGGTCTGGATGGTTACAATGGGATTTTGCATTGGATATACCTCCCTAAAGAGTGTTGTGAGGCGGGGCGCGCCCGCCTGGCTTGTTTGAGATACCCTAGTATAGCACAGTTTCCCCGGGAATGGGGGCGCTTTCACAAAAAGTTTTCAAAGTAGAAAAGGATGTGGTCCATCATGAAAAACGGCAGCCTAAAGCTGGCCTCTTGGAATGTAAACGGCCTGCGGGCCTGCATGGGCAAGGGCTTCCCCCAGTTTTTGGAGGAGGAAAGCCCCGACGTCCTCTGCCTGCAAGAGACGAAAATGCAGCGGGAGCAGGCGGATTTCCAGTTCCCCGGCTATCACGAGTATTGGAACTCCGCCACCACCCGCAAGGGCTATTCCGGCACGGCCATCTTCTCCAAAACGGAGCCCCTCTCTGTCACCTACGGCATCGGCCGGGAGGAGTTCGACGGGGAGGGCCGTGTCATCGCCGCGGAGTATGAGGAGTTTCTCCTGGTGACGGTGTACACCCCCAACGCCCAGCGGGACTTGGCCCGCATCCAGTACCGCATGGCCTTTGAGGACGCCTTCCGGGAGTACCTCACTGCCCTGCGGGAGAAAAAGCCCGTCATCGTCTGCGGGGACATGAATGTGGCCCACCGGCCCATTGACTTGAAAAACCACAGGGCCAACATCGGCAACGCGGGCTACTCCTACGAGGAGCGGGGCAAGTTCGCCGAGCTGCTGGCCAGCGGCTTTGTGGACAGCTTCCGCCACTTCTACCCCGACTTGGAGGGGGCCTACTCCTGGTGGAGCTACATGGGGGCCGCCCGGCAGAACAACACCGGGTGGCGCATCGACTACTTCTTGGCCGACGAGCGCCTGGTGCCCCAGCTGGAGGACAGCCGCATTTTGCCCCAGGTGATGGGCAGCGACCACTGCCCCGTGGAGCTGATTTTGACAAGGAGAGGATCTGTATGAAAATAGACAACAATCCCATCGAAAAAGCCGCCATGGAACAGTTCCACCAGGGGAACCGCCAAGAGGGTCTCCGCCTTCAGGAGGAGTTCGCCGCGGCGTTTCGGGCGGAATTCGCGGAAAAGGACCACTGCTCCTGCCAGAAAGCCTGCCGTTACCACGGCAACTGCAAAGAGTGCGTGGCTATCCACCGGGCCCACCAGGAGCATGTGCCCAACTGTATGCGCCCTATGCTGAACGCGAAGCTCAAACTGCTTTCCCAGCTGACAGAGCACACCCTGGCCAACGAGATTGAGGCGCCCCGGGAGATTTTACGGAAAGACGCCCCCGGGCAGAGGGCTCCTGAAGGGAGGGGGCAGCTATGACAGGGATAGAGACCTTGCGCCAGTGGCTGAACACCGCCCGGCGGGCTGCGTTCCTGGGCGGGGCGGGCGTCTCCACTGCCAGCGGCATCCCGGATTTCCGCAGCGCCCACGGCCTATACCAGCAGAAAAAGCAGGGCCTCTCCTACGAGGAGATGCTCTCCCACGGGTATTTCGTCCGCCACACAGCGGAGTTTTACGACTTCCTCCGGGGCGTGATGCTCTACCCCGACGCCAAGCCCAACGGCGCCCACTACGCCCTGGCCCAGCTGGAGCGGCAGGGCAAGCTGCGGGCCGTCATCACCCAGAACATTGACGGTCTCCACCAGATGGCGGGCAGCCGGAACGTGCTGGAGCTCCACGGCAGCGAGAACCGGTACACCTGCCTCGCCTGCGGGAAGCGGTACGACATGACCTGCGTCACCCAGACCACCGGCGTGCCACGCTGCGCCTGCGGGGGGACCATCCGGCCGGACGTGGTGCTCTATGGGGAGAGCCTCAACGAGAAGGACTTGCGCCAGGCCATCCGCTATGTGGAGGAGGCGGACTTGCTGCTGGTGGCGGGCACCTCGCTGGTGGTGTACCCCGTGGCCGGGCTGGTGGAGTATGTGCGGCCCGGGGCCAAGCTGGTCATCCTCAACCGGGACCCCACCCCCTATGACAGCCGGGCGGACCTGGTGCTGCGGGGGGACCTGGTGGAGGAGCTGGCCCACTGCGTGGAATAAAAAAAGGGCATCCAGTTCACATTTTGGGACAGGGCTGTTTGCCGTTTGTTACAGGGCCTTGCACTCCCCGGGGGCCAGGGTGCTTACCTGGCCGTTGGACTCATACCACAAGGTCTCGCCGGTGGGGTTGTAGGCCAGCTTGCCGTCGGCGGAGAGCTCCACTGCCCGGATGGCCGAGACGTACCGGCACAGCTGGATGTTGGTGCAGTACCACACGTGGTCCTGGCCGCCCATCAGCGCGGCGAAGTCCTCGATGATATGCCAGCTGTTCCCCCAGGCGAACTCAAAGCTGTGGCCCCACACGTACATCAAAGAGAGGCCCATGTCCGGGGCGGCCAGGAATTTCTTGCCCAAATCCAGCAGCCGTGGGTCGCCGTGGTGGCAGGTGGAGTGCCAGCGGAGGAAGTCCGCGGGCAGGTGGAACTCCCCGGTGGCCACGGTGGTGCGGGAGTACAAAATCCCCTGGGCCTTGGCCACGGCCACCACCTCGTCGGAGTAGCAGCCATAGGGGTAGGACATGCCCACCACCAGGCCGCCGGTGAGGGCCTCCAGGGCCTTGCGGTCCTCGGCGATTTCCCGGGAGACCTGGGACAGGGGCGAGGACATGGGGTGCAGGTGGCTCACGGTGTGGACGGCCACCTCGTGGCCCTGGTACAGCTCCTTCACCTCCCCGGGGGCGACGAAATCCCCGTTGGGGGCGTGCAGGCCCAAAGTGCCGGAGTTCAGGTGGAAGGTGCCCTTTAAGCCGTGCTGGTTGAAGATTTCCACCAGCCGCCTGTCGAACTCCCGGCCGTCGTCGTAGCTGAAGGTCAGGGCCTTTTTTAAGCCCTGGGGATAGGTAAATTCCATAGTCAAATCCTCCCTGCGTGAAAATGGTTTTCCTTCATCATAGCACAAACCGCCGCGGGACGCCAGTGGGAGGGGCATTTTTTCCTATTCCTCTGGGGCACGTGGCGTGACGCCTGGTTTTTTTTTGCCTGCTTCGCGGCGTTGGCCAAGAAACCGGCATCCGACTGGGCCGGGGACGCAAGAGAGTTTGTCAAAAAGGGTGGGTGATAAAGACACTGGCAGCTTCCGTCCCAAGAGCTTCATCACCCGCCAGGAAGTGGCGGCGGTGCTGAAGAACGAGCGAGAAAAGGATGAAACAGTAAGTGGCCCCGGTTTTCCAAATGGATGCCGGGGCTTTTTTGTTTCATCAGGAGCGGTGTAAAATAGGTATCTTCGGCCTGATGTGTATATTTCCATGACCTTTCACAAATTCCAGGTTTAGTAATCCACCAACGCTGACGGACTTTATACCGTCAAATCCCGTCAAAACCTGCCATTTTGAAAAAGAAGAAAGCCTAGCAAAAACGCTTGAAAGTGGCGTAAATGCTAGGCTCTTGTTTGGTGACCCATCGGGGATTCGAACCCCGGACACCTTGATTAAAAGTCAAGTGCTCTACCGACTGAGCTAATGAGTCATACAGCTGCCTATTCCTAGACAGCTTATTTATTATAGCAAGAAAAACTCCCGCTGTCAACTGGGAAAAAACCGGTTTTTAGGCCTTTGCCACGAAATGCTTCACCAAAGCCTCCCCATCGTGGCTGGAGAAGTCATTGGCGGAGAGGTCCAGCCCGCCGTGCATCAGCAGGGCGCCGGAGTACACATGGCCTGTCTCCTCGTCGGTGTAGAGCTTGTCCGGGTCCAGGCCGGGCAGGCGCAGGGGCCGGTACAGGTTGATGGGCTGGCGCATCACCACCCGGGTGAACAGCACCTCGCTCTTGTCCGGGCTGACGAAGGCCCAGTCGCACAGATAGGGGTCCTCGGTGGGGGAGGTGATGCGGTAGAAATCGCCGTAGTGGGTCAGGTCGTAGTACTTGTGGTAGTCCGCCACCTGGGCCTTGACGGCTTCCTTCTCCTCCTGGGTGAGCTTGCCGGGGTCCAGCTCGTAGCCGAAGGTGCCGCACAGGGCCACCGCCGCCCGGGTGTGGATGTCGGTCCGGGGGTTGGCGGAGACGTGGGCGCCCATGGCCGCCGGGGGATAGCACAGGGAGGCGCCGAACTGGATGGTCAGCCGCTCGATGGGGTCGGTGTTGTCGCTGGCCCAAATCTGGGGGGAGAAGTACAGCATGCCCGCGTCAAACCGGCTGCCGCCGCCGGCGCAGTTCTCCAGCAGGATGTGGGGGAAGGCGGTGGTGATGCGGTCCATCAGCTCGTAGACGCCCAGCACATAGCGGTGGAAGAACTCGCCCTGGCGCTCGGGGGGCAGCTGGGCGCTGGCCGCCTCGGTGATGTGGCGGTTGCAGTCCCATTTTATGTAGGCGATGTTGTTCTGGGAGAGCACGTCGTACATCTGCTGGAAGATGTTGTCCCGCACGTCCTGGCGGGTCATGTCCAGCACGTACTGCTTCCGGGCGATGGAGGGCACCCGGCCCTGGGCGCAGATGGCCCAGTCGGGATGGGCGCGGTACAAATCGCTGTCGGGGCTGATCATCTCCGGCTCGTACCAGATGCCGAACTGGATTCCCAGGTCGTTCACCCGCTGAATCAGGTGGGAGAGCCCGCCTTTCAGCTTCTTCTCGTTGACCCACCAGTCGCCCAGGGCCCGCTGGTCGTCGTTGCGGTTGCCAAACCAGCCGTCGTCCATCACCAGCATGTCGATGCCCAGCTCTTTGGCGCCCTTGGCGAACTCCACCAGCTTGTCGTCGTCAAAGTCGAAGTAGGCGGCCTCCCAGCTGTTGATGAGCAGGGGGCGCTTCTTTTTGGTCCACTGGCTGCGGCACAGGTGGTCCAGGTAGAAGTGGTGGAAGGTGCGGCTCATGCCGCCCAGGCCGGTGTTGGAGTAGACCAGCACAGCCTCGGGTGTCTGGAAGCTCTCGCCGGGCTCCAGGCGCCAGCGGAAGTCCGTGGGGTTGATGCCCAGCAGCACCCGGGGGCAGCCCTGGGTGTCCACTTCAATGTCAATGGCGAAGTTGCCGCTGTAGACCAGGTTCATGCCCCAGGCCTCGCCCTGCTCCTCGGTGGCGGTGTGGCGGCACAGGGCCACAAAGGGGTTGTGGTTGGAGCCCGTCATGCCCCGCTTGGACTGGATGCCCTGCAGGCCGTGCTGCAAGGGGTGGCGCACGGTGGTGTTCTCCTTGTTCCACTTGCCGTAGACGTGGACCATGTCCAAATCCATGGTGGGCAGCTCCAAGCAGGAGCTGAACGCCCGCTCCAAGGTGAGGGCCGCGCTGCCGGTGTTCTCCAGGCGCACGCTCTTGGCCAGAACGGGGTAGTCTTCAAAGACGGTGTACAGCAAGGTGGCCTTCAGGCCGGTGACGGCGTCCAAAGTCTCCACTTCCAGCGTCTGGGCCTTGCCCTCCCGGTCAAAGGTGGCGGGCAGGCCGGGCAGGCTGGGCTTGCCGTCGTAGATTTTGTGGGAGACATAGCGCACGTCGGTGACAGAGTCCCCGTTGCTGTTGCGGGCGGAGAGGGCCGCAATGCGGTAATCCCCGGCGCCGTTGGTGGCGTACTCCATGGGGGTGATGTCCGGGGAGAAGCGGGGGTCCTCAATGTTGGGGTTGTAGGGGTTCTGGGAGGAGAACCAGCTGCGGTACATGAGATAGGACAGGTCCGTGTCGGGGATCTTGGCGCCGTAGTACAGGTGCACCAGGTAGTTCTCCTCATAGACCATAAAAGCGTAGGTGGATAGGTTGGTATCCAATTTAAACAGGCGATGCTGCGGGTCGTAGGTGATGGGCATAAAAGCTACCTCTTTCCAAAAGGGATTTTCGTGCTTATAGTAGCATACAAGCCGCCTGGTTGCAAGGCGGGATTTTGGATTTTTGCCCCCTCTTTTTTACGGCTCCAGCCGCTGGCTGAGGAGCACCAGGTCCTGGGTGGTGAGGAGGCCGTCGCCGTCCAAGTCCCCGGCCCGGCGGGCGGCGCCCTGGGTGGAGCTGTCCTCCAGCAGCAAAGCCTGGGCCTGGCGCAGGTCCGCCTGGGACAGCGTGCCGCTGCCGTCGCAGTCCCCCAGCACGGCGATGGTGTACTCCCCGGCGGTCATGCCGGTGGCCAGGTTCCCCGAGGTGACGTCCGTGCCGTCCGGCCTGCGGATGTGCACCGCCTCTGGGGCGAAGTAGGCCAGCAGCTCTTTCACGGTGACGCCCTGGGGCATCACCAGCAGGCCGCCTTCCTGGACAATGCCCTCCGGCGTCGGCGGCGGGCTGGGGGTAGGCTCCTGGCTGGGTGTGGGTTCGGGCGTGGGCCCCGGCGTCTCTGTGGGGATGGGGGTTGGCTCTTGGGTGGGCGTAGGTTCTGGGGTAGGCGTGGGTTCCGGGGTGGGCTCCTCCGAAGGGGCAGGGGTAGGCGTTGGCTCCGGACTGGGCGTGGGAGTTGGCTCTGCCGTGGGGGAGGGCGTAGGCGTGGCCGCCGCCTCCTGGAAGGACAGAGGCGTAAACCAGAAGAAGCCGTCCTCCGCGGTGAGGGCACCGCTGCCGCACACCGCCAGCAATTCACCCCGGGGCTGGGCTTGGGCCAGGACCTCCCCAGAGAGGGACGCCCACTGCACCGTGCCGCCGCTGCCGTAAACCAGCCGCCCCTCCTGGTCCACGGCGCAGAGCTGGCCGCTGGCTAAGGGAGCGCTCCCCACGGGAGACAGGCTCCCGCCGCCCAAGCGGTAGAGGCGGCCGTCGGTGGCTGCCAGGTAGTTTTCCCCCACCAGGAACAAGGGCGCTATGTCCCCGGCTGGGATTGCCTTCCACTGTCCCGGGGAGGCGGCGCTGCCCACATACAGCTGCCTGGCCGCGGCTGCCACCAGGGTGCCTTGGGGCGTCACCTCCAAAAAGGACACGCCGCTCACCATACTGCCGCCAGCCTGGACCACGGACAAACTGCTGTCCTGGACAGAGCCTGTCATCAAAAGGCCGTTCGCATAGAAAAACCGGCCCTCCCCGTCGCAGTCGAACACCGCGAAGGTGCCCTCCGATACGCCGGAAAGAAGCCGGGAATGAATGGGTTCTAAGCCAAAATTGGGCAAAGCGAACTGGTGCAGGGTGTACCCCGCGGCGCTGTGCTCCACGGCGAACAGGCTGCTGCCCCGCTGCCTGGCCCACACCAAGGTGCCCTGGAAAGACACATAGTTGGACAGAGTTTTCCCTGTGGCCGTATCCAAGGCGTACAGGGCAGAGGTGCCGGGAGCCTGGCCGGAGTAGGCCAGCAGGCACAGGCCGCCCTGTTCTTCAAACAGGCGCACTTCCCCGCCGGGCGGGATGGAAGCCACCTGCCGGGCGGCGGGCTGGGTTTCTCCCAAAAAGGCCAGCAGGAATACAAGGGCCCCCAGGGCGCAGAAGGTGGCAAGAGGGCGCAGCCCTCTCAGCTTGTGGAACGGGCGTGGGTGTTTCCTCATGTCCAAGCCTCCTCTCCCGGGGCGCAGGCGGTTTAGAGCTGTTCCTGCCGCTCAATGAAATACTCCCTTGCCAGGCTGGTGTCCTTGGTCAAAGAGGCCAGCACCAGCTTGTAGACCCCCGCGGGGTCCTTGTAGAAGGAGCGCTTGACCATCTCCGCCTGGGCCCTGTCGGGCACGTACAGGGTGACGGCCATCAGGTCCATGTCCCCGCCGGAGATGTGGCAGGTGACCTGGTACCCCTGTTTGATTTTTTGCAGCTCCACCCGGTTCTCCCGCTGGGCCTTGGCCTGGGCCAGAAGCGTGAAAGCCGCCTCCAGGGCCTTGTCCCGCACAGAGAGGGGCAGGGTGGCGTCCAGGGAGTTGGCAATCTCCAGGCCTCCCCGGGTTACGGCGCAAAAGCCCTGCTCATCCTGGGTGATGTTCCCCTGCTTCAGCAGCGTGGCCAGGGCATCCTCCACCTCAAAGTAATTGGCCAGGCCCTTTTCCTGGATGATGCGGGAAAGGTCCTGCCGGGAGAGGGGCGCCCCAACGCTTGCCAGGATGTAGCAAAGCAAAATGCGGATGTCGTTTTTGTGCCAAAGGCCGCCGGGCTCTACGCCGGCGGAAAAAGCATCCTGCTTCATGGGCAGACGTCCTTTCTTAGAATAACCAAAGAACTACTTCCAGTATAGCGATTTTTTAGGGGAATGGCAAGGGGTTTTCCCCGCCGGGGGAAGAAAACTTCCTCACTTCTGCTTTCCGATGGTTTCGGGGCCGGCGCCCATCAGGCGGCGGTTTTTCACAATCACCACCAGCCGGAAGGCCAGAATGCTGCCCTCTGTCAGGGAGGTGAGCAGGCACAGGGACACCAGGTTGATGCCCACGGTCAGCCACAGCACCGCCACTCCGGCCAGGTACACAAAGGTGCCGAACACCACGGAGATGTTGGCGAACTTGGCCAGGCCCATGGCCCCCATGGTGGGGTAGCCCAGCACGTAGTTGGGGAAGCAGAACACCGCCACGGGAATCAGCAGCCGCAGGGGCAGCACCACCTGGGAGCCCTCCTCCCCCAGCCAGAGCACCAGCAGGGGCTCGGCGAAGATAAACACAATGGCGCAGCCCACCAGGATGATGGGGTAGACAAGGAGCATGGCCTTTTTAATCAGGCGGAAGTTGCGGTGCTTCATCATGTGGGGGTACAGGCTGTCCGCAATGGGGGACATGCCGCTGCGGGCCGCGCCGATAATCTTGTCGGCGTTGGTGTACAGGCCCGTGGCCGTGGGGCCCGCCATAGTGCCCAGCAAAATGCCGTTTAAGTTGGAGTTGATGGACCCCGCCACCTTGGAGAGGAAAAACTGGGAGGATTCCTTCAATTCCACCCACACCTCGTACCAGGTGACTTTGCAGAACCGCACCCCCACCTTGCGGAACAGGTGCCAGTAGACAAACACAATGGCGCCCACGTTGCCAATGGCGGTGAACAGGGGCACCATGTAGTAGTCCCCAGGCTGGCGGACAAAGAGGAAAATCATCATGGTGGCGAAGAACTTGATGGCCACGGCCCGCACGGTGATGGTGGCCATCTGCTCCAGGCCGCGGTACATAAAGTCCGGCAGCAAGGCGTAGGTGCACACGGAAATCAAATAGAAAGCGTACACCAGCACCTGGCTCATGTCCGGCAGGGAGGGGGCGATGAACACGAACAAGATGAGGAAGGAAAGGGCCATAAACAGGGCCTTTGCCAAAATCACGCAGGTGAGCACCTTGTTGAGCACGTTCTTGTCCTCCCGGAAGCGGGAGACCTTCGCCGTGGCGGAGTAGATAAAGCCAAAGTCGATGAGGATTTGGAAAAAGTTGGTGGCGTATTGGGCCGCGCCCAGCACGCCGATGAGCTCCACCCCCAGCACGCGCATCTGGTAGCCTTGGGTCACCAGGCCCAAAGCCATGTTGGAAAACTGCAAAATGTACAGCATCACCGTGTTTTCCAGCAGGCCGCCCCGGTGGCGTTGAATCTTCTCTTTTATGCCCATAGGGTCACTCCTTTCAGCCCAAGCGGCCTTTCAGTTGGAACAGCAGCGCCACCAGGCCGTAGCGCTTTTTCCCCAGCAGGGAGAGCAGCAGCCTGTGGGCCCGGCTCATGCGGGAGAGGTAGGGGCACTGGCGCCAGTCTGGGAACCAGCGCTCCAAATAGGCCCGCAGTTCCCCCAGCAGGGGATGCTTTTTGTCAATGAGCAGCACCCGCACCGAGGCGGTGAGGTAGGCGTGGTACACCACCAAGTAGCACAGCTCCTGGCGGTACTTCTCGAAAAGTCCCTGCCGCTGGAACCAGGGCAGCAGGTCGTCGAAGGCCTCTACGATTTCCCGGTTCCGGGCGGCGTTCTGGTTTTTGGTGATGGAGCCCGTGCGGCTGAAATAGTTGTAGCCCACATAGTCCAGGTACACCACCTGGCGGGCTTCCGCCAGCAGCTTGGGCGTGGTGCGCATGTCCTCGTACCACACCCGGGGCGGGAAGAGGATGCCCGTGCGCTCCAGCAGCTCCCGGCGGTACAGCCGGATGCAGGCGGAAGGAGAGGTAAGCAGCAGCGTCGGCTGTTGTTCCAGAGGGAGGCCCCGGTCCTTGGGGGCGTTTTCCATATAGGTTTGTAAGATGCGCCCCCCCTCGTCCACCGAGCGGTAGGCGAACATCACCAGGTCCGCCTCCTCCCGCAGGCCGGCCTCCATGGTTTTTTCCAAAGTCTGGGGCTCGATCCAGTCATCGCTGTCCACCAGCAGCAGCCAGTCCCCCTGTGCCTGCTGGATGCCCGTGTTCCGGGCGCCGCCCAAGCCCTGGTTTTTCTGGTGGATGACCCGGACGCGTCTGTCCTTTTCCGCCAGCTTGTCGCACAGCCTGCCGCTGCCGTCGGTGGAGCCGTCGTCCACCAGCAGCAGCTCAAAATCCGGCTCTGTCTGGGCCAGGATGGAATCCACGCATTTCTCCAGGTACTTCTCCACATTGTATACCGGCACAACCACCGTTGCTTTTGGCATAGAAACACCTTGCTTTCCAAAAAATCCTACTCTTAAAGAAGTATTATACACACTCCCTGGGCCTTTTGCAAACCTTGCGGAAAAATGCAAAGTTTGCTTGACATTTTTTGCAAAGCACGCTATACTAAAATTGCAAAGCAAACTTTGCAATCTGCGAAAGGGGGGAGCGGCCATGAAAACGCGTATCCCAGAGCTGCGCCGGGAGCGGAAGCTTTCCCAAGAGGAGCTGGCCCGGGCGGTGGGCACCACCCGGCAGACCATCACCTCCATCGAGGTGGGGCGCTACACCGCCAGCCTGCCCCTGGCCTACAAAATCGCCCATTATTTTGGCCTGACCATCGAGGAGGTATTCGACTTTTCAGAACTGGAAGGAGAGGTGCGAAGTGGAAGAGTATAAACGGAGATTGAAGCGGCAGAACGTCCTGCTGTGGGTGGGCATCATCCTGCTGGCGGCGTTGGATGTGCTGCTGGGTATCTTTTGGGATAACCTGGGCTTTTTGGATACCCGCCTGATGACGGAGAGGGCCCGCCACATGCAGAGCATGCTGCTGTTTGGCTTCCTGGTTTACTTTGTGGTAAAGCTGGTGGGGAACAAGCGCCGCCTGAAAAACCTGTGGCAGTATGAGGAGGAAGCCCGCTGGCAGAAGGATGAGCGGCGCATCCTCATTGGGGAGAAGGCCGCCAAGCTGGCGGCGGACCTGGCCCTGGCGGGGCTGGTGGTGGCGACGTTTGTTGTCAGCCTGTACAACATGGACGCTTTCAACGCCCTGTATTACACCTTGCTGGGCTTTGTCCTGCTGCGGTTTGGGTGCTGGCTCTATGTCCGCCGGAAATATTGACCGCCCCCGCCGGATGTGCTACAATAAGCGAAAGTACGCGGCGGGTGCGCCCGGGGCGGCTTGGAAAATTGCGTCAGAGAAAGAGTGGATACACACATGGTAAAGATTGTCACCGACAGCTCTTGCGACATCAGCCCCCAGCGCTGCGCCGAGCTGGGCGTGGAGATGCTGCCCATCACCGTGAACTTTGGGGGAGAGAGCTACCGCGCCAACCTCGATATTTCCAACGAGGAGTTTTACGAGAAGCTGGCGGCTGCGGAAGAGCTGCCCCACACCGCCCAAATCACCCCCGCCCAGTTCCAGGAAATCTTCAAGCCCTATCAGGAGAGCGGCGACGACGTGGTGTGTTTGTTCATCTCCTCCCAGATGAGCGGCACCTTGCAGTCGGCCCGGGTGGCGGCCAACATTTTGGGGGCGGACAACATCCTGCTGCCCGATACCCTCCACGTCACCTTCGCCTTGGGGCTGCTGGTGGAGGAGGCCGTGAAAATGCGGGACGCCGGCCTTTCCGGCAAGGAGATTGTGGCGCGGATTGAGGAGCTCATCCCCCGGGTGCGGCTGTTCGCCATGATTGAGGATTTGAAGTATTTGAAGATGGGCGGGCGGCTCTCCGCCACCAGCGCCTTGGTGGCCAGCATTTTGGGCATCTGCCCCATCATCACCTTAAAGGACGGCCTGGTGGAGGTGGTGGGCAAGGCCCGTGGCAAGAAAGCCGCCTTTGCCGCCATCCGCAAGTTTGTGGAGAAGGAGCCCATCTCCGGCGACTACTGCGTCACCGTGGGCCACGCCAATGTGCCGGAAAACTGCAAGGCCTTTGAGGAGTACATGGGCGACCTGCTGAAAAAGCGGGAGGTCCACACCCAGGCCATCGGCAGCATTGTGGGCACCCACACGGGCCCCGGCGCCGTGGGCCTGGCCTACATCAAGAAATAAATGGAAACGGGAGCGGGCCTGCGGGCCCGCTTTTTGCAAAGCCCGGGAAAGGAGGCGCCGTGGGACAGCAAAAAAAGCGCAGGCTGCTGCGGGTGGGGCTGGCAGCCCTGGCCTTGGCGGCGGGGGCGGCGCTGCTGCTGCTCCTGCGGCCCCCCTGCCTGATTTTAGAGAGCACCGGGTACTACTGCGGCGCCTGCGGCGTCACCCGCCTGGTGGAGGAGCTGCTGCAAGGCCATGTGGAGGCGGCCTTCCGGCAGAATGTGTACATGTTCTTTGTGCTGCCCCTGGCCGCGCTGTGGCTGGGGGGG
>FR893724.1:0-9926 GCA_000435395.1 Firmicutes bacterium CAG:94 | reverse complement strand
GGATGCAGGCGCTGCTGGTGTGCGTGGCCGCCGCAGGGGTGGCCTTCACCGTGCTGCGGAACCTGCCGGGGCTGGAATGCCTCCAACCCCACGGATTGTAGACAAAAGGGAGGTGGATTGCCATGGGTGAGAAGCTGGGCTGGCTGGGCGAGAAGCTGGCCTTTGGCTGCGGCGCGCTGTTTTCGTTGATTGTGGTGGTCCAGGGAGCCCTCACCGCCTGCCGGGGCGGGGGCTGGGCGCTGTTCACCTTGGCGGGCTTGGGGGGCATGGGGGCCCTGGTGCTGCTGGGGGTGCGGTACCTCAAGCCGGCGCGGGCCTTTTCCCTGGGGCTGTTCACTTTGCGGCTGGCCATTGCCCTGGGGGTGGTTTTCCTCTTTGGGGCCCAGCCGGTGCAGGATTTTAAAACCATGTACGACGCCGCCTGCCAGCTGGCCCGGGGCAGCCGGGAGTACCTGCAGACGGACTACTTCTACAACTGGGCCTACCAGACGGGCTTTGTGGCCTACGAGGCCTTGGTGGTGCGCCTGTTCGGCGAGGGCCTGCTGCCCTTGCAGGTGCTCAACGCCGTGTGGATGGCGGGCACAGGCTGCCTGGTGTACGGCATCGCCCGGCGGTTTTTGCCGGAGACAGGGGCCATGGCGGCCTCCCTGCTGTACGCGCTGTACCCGGGGCCCTACTTCCTGGCCGCCGTGCTGACCAACCAGCACATTGCCGTGTTTTTCTTCTACCTGGGCTTTTGGCTGCTGGCCCGGCGGGAGAAGCCCTCCCCTGGCGGGGCGGTGCTGGCGGGGCTGTGCCTGGCGGTGGGCAACGTCATGCGCCCCCTGGGGACGGTGATAGTGCTGGCGCTGGTGTGCTGGGCCTTGGTGCGCCTGCTGCGCTGGAAGGGCCCCGGCGTGCTGAAGGCGGGCGCGCCCCTGCTGGCGGCGGGGGTGGCCTACTTCATCTCCACCGAGCTGTTCGACTGGCTGGTGCGGGTCACCGGCCTGAACCCCGAGGGGCTTGTGAACAACCTGCCCCTGTGGAAGTTTGTGCTGGGCTTCAACTTGGAGTCCGGCGGGGCCTGGAACCAGGCAGACTACAACGCCTATTACCTGCTGCCCCGGGACCAGGCGCCTCAGGCCATGGAGGAGATAGTGGGCCAGCGGCTCTCCTCCCTGGGGCTGGGGGGCTTCCTCCAGCTGTTCTGGAAGAAAAGCCAGACGATGTGGGGCTCCCTGGAGTACCTCACCTGGGGCTTTGGCCATTTAAACGGCGAGGCCCAGGTGCTGGGCGGGCTGACCCTCTCCCAGTGCCTCAACGCCCTGAACTACTTTGACAAGGGCGTGTTTTTGCTGGCCTTCCTGCTGGGGGGGCTGGCCTTGGTCCACGGGGTCCGGAAGGGCTGGGGGGACGGGGCGCGCCTGCCGGTGATGCTGGCCTTCCTGCTGTGCGGCTATTACGGGGCGCACCTGTTCATCGAGGTGCAGGCCCGCTACCGGTATTTCCTCATGCCGGTGCTGTTCCTGCTGGCCGGCGCCGGGGCCCAGCTGGTCTTGGCCTGGTGGCAGGGCCGGAAAAACAGCGGCGCCAAAACCCCGGAAACCCCTTGACTTAAACCGTGCTTTAAGTTATATAATAGTTGCATCCAAAACGATTTATAAAGGGAGGACGTTCCAATGGCAGAAAAATATCTGGGCGAAAGCATTAAGAACCTGGGCTTTGGCCTGATGCGCCTGCCCATGCTGGGCGACGAAATCGACATCGAGCAGACAAAGCGCATGGTGGATACCTTTATGGCGAAAGGTTTTACCTACTTCGACACCGCCTATGTGTACATCGGCGGCAAAAGCGAGGTGGCTTTAAAGGAGGCCGTGGTGGACCGCTATCCCCGTGACAGCTTCCAGTGCGCCACCAAGCTGCCCTTCTGGGATATGAAGGAACCCAGCGAGATGGAAACCGTTTTCCAGACCTCTCTGGATCGGGCCGGGCTGGAGTATTACGATTTCTACCTGCTTCACGGCTTAAACGCGGAAGTGGTGAAAAAGGTGGACGCCTTTGGCGGCTGGGACTTTGTAAAAGGGCTGAAGGAGCAGGGCCGCGTAAAGCACATCGGCTTCTCCTTCCACGACACCGCCGAGGTGCTGGAGAGCATCCTCCAGGCCCACCCGGAGATGGAGTTTGTCCAGCTGCAGATCAACTATGTGGACTGGGAGAGCGAAGGCGTCCAGTCCCGCAAGTGCTACGAGGTGGCCCGCAAGTACAACAAGCCCGTCATCATCATGGAGCCTGTGCGGGGCGGGTCTTTGGCCATTATGCCGCCCCAGGTGCAGGAGGTCTTTAAAAAGGCCGAGCCGGAGATGAGCGTGGCCTCTTGGGCCATCCGCTACGCCGCCTCCCTGGAGGGCGTGCTCACCGTGCTTTCCGGCATGTCCACCGAGGAGCAGCTCAACGACAACGTCTCCTACATGGAGGACTTCAAGCCCCTGGACGAGGCCGAGCGCGCCACCGTGCAGCAGGTGGTGGACATCCTCAACAGCCTGCCCACCATCCCCTGCACCGCCTGCAAGTACTGCGTGGACGGATGTCCCCAGAAAATCAACATCCCCTCCATCTTCCGCACCATGAACGACCTGACCTTGTACAACAACGAGGCCGGCGCCAAGCGCTCCTACGCCAACGCCACCAAAGAGGGCGGCAAGGCCGGGGACTGCATCCAGTGCGGCAACTGTGAGGCCCACTGCCCCCAGAAGATTGAAATCATCGAGACCTTGAAAAAGGCCGCGGCGATTTTCGGTTGAGCCCACACAGAAGAACAACGCCTTTTCGGGGCCGGCTTTTGCCGGCCCTTTTTCTGCGCCCTGCCGGGGATTTTTTTCCGGTTTCCAAGGGATTTTTACCGAAACTTTGCTTTTTTCCATAGGCTGTGCTATAATACCCTCAACTATGGTCTAGAACATGTGATGAGCTCTATCTTTTCATCTTCTACTTTATAAGGACGGTATTGCCATGCACACCATCAAAAAGCTGAAGCGGACCATCGTCTTCATTTTGAAGCTGGCGCTGTTTGCCTCTCTGTTCGGCATTTTCTTCGGCATCTTCGGAATCAACAACCCCTGGCTGTTCAACCTCTCTCGCACCACTGGCGTCACCATGGTGACCTTTGTGGTGCTGGGCATCGCCTTAATGCAGGTCTACGGCGGCTACGCCATCGGCACCCAAAAGAGCCGGCCCATTGTCCACTCTATGGCGCTGGCCACCATCATCACCGATTTGGTCACCCACCTGCAGCTCTCCATTATGAACACCAGCGAGAAGAACAACGCCCACTTTGTCTACGAGACGCCGGAGCGCCTGCTGCTGGTGATTCTGCTGCAGCTGGTGGTGATTGTGTTCTTCGCCTACTTTGGCAACTATATCTACTTCTCCCTGGAGCCCCCGGAGAAGTGCTGCGTCATCTCCTCCTCCCGGCAGAGCCTGGGGAACATCATCCCCAAGATTGACCGCTTCCGCAAGCAGTACGAGGTGGACGAGATTATCCGCTACGACGACCCCAAGGTGCTGGATGTGATTGCCCGCAACGACACGGTGTTCCTCTACGACGTGCCCATCAAGGAGCGCATCCACCTGATTGAGTACTGCTATCAAAAGCAGAAGAACATCTACTACAACTTTGAGATGATAGACGTGGTCAGCCAGGGGGCCAAGTATGTCACCTTGGACGACAAGTCCATGGTGATGTACACCGCCAAGGACTTGACCATGGAGCAGCGCATCGCCAAGCGGGTGATGGACTTGGCGCTCTCCCTGGTGGGGCTGATCGTGGCCAGCCCCATTATGCTGGTGTGCGCCATCGCCATCAAGGCCGAGGACGGCGGCCACGTGTTCTACAAGCAGAAGCGCCTGACCAAGTACGGCCGGGTGTTTGAGGTGTACAAGTTCCGCACCATGAAAGAGGAAAACTCCATACACAAGTCCGTCACGGAAAACGACGACCGCATCACCAAGGTGGGCAAGTACCTGCGGAAGTTCCGGGTGGACGAGCTGCCCCAGCTGCTGAACATCCTCAAGGGGGACATGACCATTGTGGGCCCCCGGCCGGAGATGCTGGAGAACGTGGAGAAGTACACCGAGGAATTGCCGGAGTTCTCCTACCGGCTGCGGATGAAGGCGGGCCTGACGGGCCTGGCCCAGATTTCCGGCAAATACAACACCTCCCCCAAGGACAAGCTTGTGATGGACCTGATGTATATCGAGAACTACAGCATCTGGATGGACATCAAGCTGATTTTCCAAACCATCACCGTGTTCTTAAAGGCGTCGGAGAGCACCGAGGCCTTCGGCAGCCAAGAGCTGTACGACTTTGACGAGGACCGGGAGCGCAAGCGCAAGGCGGCCCAAGAGGGGAAAGACGCCCCCAAAGAGGGGGAAAACGGGAAGAAAGGGTGAGCCACATGGCCATCAAGGAATATTTGCGCCGGGTGTTCCCCGGCACGGCGGAGGAGTTCTGCCAAAAAGCGGGGGACGCCATGGTTTCGGGGAAGCGGCTGTTCGTGGTCACCGCCAACCCGGAAATCCTCATGCACGCCGGGGAGGACCCGGCCATCCGCCAGCTGCTGCTGGCGGAGGAGACCGCCGTGGTGCCCGATGGCATCAGCGTGGTAAAGGCCATGAATTTGCTGGGCCTGCCCGCGAAGGAGCGCATCACCGGGGTGGATTTGGCGGACAAGCTGCTGCGCCGCGCCGGGGAGCAGGGGAAAAGCGTCTATCTGCTGGGCGCCAAGGAGGAGGTCGTCTCCGCCCTGGCCCAGAAGCTGAAAGCCCAGTACCCCCAGATGGAGGTCCGCTACAAAAACGGCTACGGGAAAGACAAGGACGCCGACTTCCGGGAGATTGAAGCATTCCAGCCGGATTTGGTGCTGGTGGCCTTGGGCGTGCCCGCCCAGGAAAAGCTCATCGCCCGGCACTTGGGAAATTTCTCCAAGGGCGTGTTCATCGGCGTGGGCGGCTCCTTCGACGTGCTCTCCGGCAGCAAGCGCCGGGCGCCGGCCCTGTTTGTAAAGACCAACACCGAATGGCTGTACCGCATCCTGCGGGAGCCCTCCCGGCTGGGGCGGTTTTACCGGAACAACATAAAATTCCTGGGGGAGGTCCGCAAGGAGGCCAAGGGCTAAAGGGCCGCCCTTCCCCAGGGCCTTGGCATATCCATTGCCAGGTTAAGGGTTTGTCAGAAATTTGTAAGAACTTTGTAGACAAGAAATTGAGAATCTTCGCATATAGTTGCGGGAAGGATGGGATACCGTGGAAAAAATCAAGGTCATGTCCGTGTTCGGCACCCGGCCGGAAACCATCAAAATGGCACCCCTGGTCAAAGAGCTGGAGCGGCGGGAGGAGTTTGAAAGCCTGGTGTGCGTCACCGCCCAGCACCGCCAGATGCTGGACCAGGTGCTGGAAGCTTTCTCCATCACCCCCGATTACGACCTGGACATCATGCAGCCGGGGCAGACCCTTTCGGACATCACCGCCCGGGTGCTCAAGGGCCTGGAGGGCATTATCCAAGAGGTGAAGCCGGACATGGTGCTGGTCCACGGGGACACCACCACCACCTTTGCCGGGGCTTTGGCCGCCTACTACGGCCAGACCGCCGTGGGCCACGTGGAGGCCGGCCTGCGCACCTACGACAAGTACTCCCCCTTCCCGGAGGAGATGAACCGCCAGTTTGTGGGCTGCGTGGCAGACCTGCACTTCGCCCCCACCGAGGGCGCCCGCCAGAACCTTCTGCGGGAGGGCAAGGCGCCGGAGTCCATTGTGGTCACCGGCAACACCGCCATCGACGCCCTGCAAACCACCGTGCGGGAGGACTACTCCGACGAGATTTTGCAGTGGGCCGAGGGCTCCCGGCTCATCGTGCTCACCGCCCACCGGCGGGAGAACCTGGGTGAGCCCATGCACCGCATGTTCCGGGCCATCCGCCGGGTGGTGGAGGAGTTCCCCGACGTGAAGGTGGTGTATCCCGTCCACCTGAACCCACTGGTCCAAAAGGCTGCCGAGGAGGAGCTGGGCGGCTGCGACAGGGTGAAGCTCATCGCCCCCCTGGAGGTCATCGAGTTTCACAACCTGCTGGCCCGGTCCGCCCTCATCCTCACCGACAGCGGCGGCATTCAGGAGGAGGCCCCCTCTCTGGGCAAGCCGGTTATCGTCCTGCGGGACACCACCGAGCGCCCCGAGGGCATTGCCGCCGGCACCTTAAAGCTGGCAGGCACCGGGGAGGAGACCATCTACTCCCTGGTGCGGGAGCTGCTCACCGACACGGCGGAGTATGAGCGCATGAGCCACGCCAGCAACCCCTACGGGGACGGCCTGGCCAGCCAGCGCATTGCCGACGCCATCCTGGCCTGGAAGCGCGGCCGGGGCTGAGAGCCGCAAGTAAGGAGCTGTGGGGAAATTTCGCGTAAAGGAAGCGGGTTTCTAAAAAGCTATGGGAAACGATGTGAAGAACGCCGGGCAGTCCCCAGAGGGGCAGAACCCGGCCTTAAACAAGGAAAAAACCTTCGGCATCCGCCTGCGGGCCAGCCGGTGGAATACGCTTGCCGCGGCGGCGGTGCTGGTCCTTGCCGGCTTCCTTTTTGGGTGGGAGCTGGTGCTGCACCTCCAGGCGGAGGAGCCGGAGATGACAAACGCCGCCTTTGCCGGATATGGCGTGGGCTTTTGGCTGCTCTCCTTGGCCACGTCCTTGGCCTGCCTGGTGGAGCTGCGGCTGCCTGGGTGGGTGCGCCGGGCGACCAGTTGGGTGCTGCTTCTGCTGTTGCCCCTGGGGGCCTTTGTGGCAGTGGACTTTATCAACTCCACCCGGATTTTGAGCTTCACCTTTGAGAAGATGCTGGCCAACTACCTGTGCTACCTGATGGTGTTCGCTGTGATTTACGCCATCTCCCGCCGGGTGTGGGTGACAGCCTTGGCCGGCGGGCTGCTGTTTTTGATTTTCGGCATTGCCAACTACTTTGTGGTGCAGTTCCGGGGGCAGCCCATTCTGCCCTGGGACATCCAGGGCTTCGGCACGGCGCTGACAGTCTCCGGCGGCTACACCTACAAGCCCACCCCGCTGATGACGGTGGTGGCCATGGCCTACCTGCTCACCGTGGTGGTGTGCGTCAAGCTGGCCCCCAAGGAGAAGCCCCAAAAGTCCCTGCGCCTGGCGGAGCGGGGCGTGGCGGCCGGGGTGGCGGCATTTTTGTTTGTGCTGCTGTTCCCGGTGAACATCATGTCCGCCTTGGGCATTTCCGTGTGGGCCTGGAACCAGAAGACCAGCTCGGAAATCACCGGCATCACCGCGGGCTTTTTCGCCAACATCCAGTATTTGATGGTGGAGAAGCCCGAGGGCTACTCCGCCGCCCAGGTGGAGGAGGTCAGCGAGGAGGTGTCCCAGCTGGAGGAGCCCGAGCCTGTGGGCGACCCCCAGGAGCTGCCCACCATCATCGCCGTGATGAACGAGTCTTTTACAGACATGGCCGCCACCAGCGACGGGAACATCACCCTCTCCCAGGATAACCTGCCTTTCCTCCACTCCCTCCAGGAGAGCGGCGAGGTGGTGTGGGGCACGGCCTACTCCTCGGTGTACGGCGGCAACACCTGCAACAGCGAGTACGAGTTCCTCACCGGGAACACCACGGCTTTCCTGCCCTCGGGCAGCAAGCCCTACCAGCAGTACGTGGACCACGAGCAGACCTCCCTGGTCTCCCTGCTGAAGGACACCTACGATTACGAGTGCATCGCCATCCACCCCGGCCAGGCCAGCGCCTGGGAGCGGGACGATGCCTACCAGTACCTGGGCTTTGACGAGTTTATCGACGTCTCCAAGTTCGACGTCCACCGCAAGCTGGAGCATGGCTTGACCAGCGATATCTCCAGCTACGACCAGGTCATCTACGAATACGAGCACCGGGACAAGGACAAGCCCCTGTTCCTCTTTAACGTGACCATCCAGAACCACGGCGGCTATGAGGACGAGGACTACGAAACCACCGTCCAGGTCAACGAGGCCCCCGGGGAGTACCCCCAGGCGGAGCAGTACTTAAGCTTGACTAAAAAGTCCGACGAGGCTCTGGAGTACCTCATCGACTACTTCTCCCAGCAGGAGGAGCCGGTGGTCATCCTCTTCTTCGGGGACCACTGGCCCAACCTGGAGCAGGACTTCCTCTCTCTGCTGCTGGGGCAGGACTCCAACGCACTCTCCTTTGAGAACGTCATGCGGGAATATGAGGTGCCCTTCCTCATCTGGGCCAACTACGATTTGGAGGGCGAGGAGATAGAGGCGGTCAGCCTGAATTACCTCTCCGGCCTGCTGCTGCGGGCGGCCGGCCTGGAGGGCACGGACTACACCACCTTCCTGGAGAACCTGCGCCAGACGCTGCCGGTCATCACCGCCATGGGCGTGCTGGACTGCGACGGCAACTGGTACAAAAACGGGGACGAGACCCCCTATGACGAGCTTTTAAACGAGTACAACATCCTGGAGTACAACAACGCCTTTGGCGGCAATGGGAAATCTATGGAGACCTTTACGCTAAACATCGGCTTTGGCTGAGGAAAGGAGGAAAAAGCCCATGGCTAGAACAGCGGTGCGGCGCGTCAACGAGTGGGACGGGCCCTCTATGCTGAAAGTCTACACCCCCTACACCGGCACCCCCGCGGCCCCGGAGGGGGAGGCCCCGGACTTGCAGGCCTATGTCCGGCGCATCGACCGCTACACCTATGGCCTGGGCTGGCTCCTCTGCGAGATAGACCACCAGACGGTGGGCTTCTGCCACCTCAGCGAGGACCCCGCCGCCCCGGAGGACTTGTTCACCGTGGAGTTCCAGCTCTACGTCAAGCAGGGGATGTGCCGCCGGCATATCGGCACCGCCCTGTGGGAGCTGATGCGGGATATGCTGGAGATGGGCAACCGCCGGCGGGTGGTGTGCCGCGTCCACCGGGAGAACCAGGCGGCCCTGGCGTTTTTCCAGGCCATGGGCTTTGTGCCCCTGGAGGGGAAGCCCCCCGAGGAGCCGGAAAAGCTGTGGCTTGCCTATCACCTGCGCCCCTGGGACCCGGCCGCTCCCAAGCCCACCAAGCCCTACCTGGTGGAGGCGGCAGACTACGAGGCTGCCCGGGAAAAGGCCGCCGCGCTGGTGGATGTTTCTGGGCTGGAATAAAGGAGGACCGGCGGCTTTGGCCGCCGGTTTTTTCGCGCCCGTGCCTTCCTGCCAGGGGAAAAGAAACTTTGAAAAAACTTTAACGAAATCGTGAACAGGCCATTGTCAAAAGGGATGGTTCGTGGTATCATAAATATGATTTTGATAAAATGCGGAAGAATGGTGTTTTCTCAAAATCCGACCGTTGTGAAACGCAAGTTGAGTCATATCATTTTGGCGAAGGGAGGTATAACAGCATGCCAGAAGTCAACCCTGCCCAGGTTGTCATTATGGGCCTTGTAACGGTGTTCATCGCCCTGATTTGCCTCATCATCATCATTGTGCTGCTGGGAAAAATCATGACCGCTGTTACCGGAAACAAGGCTTCTCAGACAACACCGGCTCAGGCTCCCGCTCCGGCGCCCGCTGCGCCTGCCGCGGTCCCTGCCCCGGCTGCGCAGCCGGGCAACCAGCAGCTGGTGGCCGCCATCGCGGCAGCCATTGCTGAGGACATGGGCGAGGATGTGGACCACATCAAAATCCTGTCCATCCGCCGGGTGTAACCACCCACCTGCCCCCTAGGGGAACCCACAAGTTTAAAAAGTTTTGATTTGAACAGAGAGGGAATCAATTATGAGAACTTATCATGTCAATGTAAACGGCACTGCTTATGAAGTTTCCGTAGAAGAGGTCAAGGGCGGCGCCGCCCCTGCCCCCGTGGCTGCTCCCGCTCCCGCGGCTGCCCCTGCCCCCGCGCCCGCTCCTGCTCCCGCCGCT
>FR893723.1:4632-5093 GCA_000435395.1 Firmicutes bacterium CAG:94 | reverse complement strand
TGGCGGCGGTCTGCTGGGGGGTGGGGAACACGCTTTGGGCCACCCGCTCCATCTGGCGGTGGATGCGCTCCCCCATGCCGGGGCGCTCCCCGGCGGCCACGCCGTAGGCGTCCAGCATGACGCCCATGCGCTGCCGGACGGTGGCGTAGCTGTACTCCTCATTGCCCAAATCCAGCCACAGCCACAAGGCATAGGCCAAGTCGTCCAGGGGGTGGCCAAAGGCGGCGGCGTCCCAATCGATGATGCCCACCGGCCGTCCCTCCTGGAACACATAGTTGCAGGGGGACAAATCGTTGTGGCACACAGTCCAGCCAGGGGGGCAGCCGGGGAAGTCCCGCAAGCAGCTGTGGAACGCCTTCATCCGCTCCACGGCCTGGCAGCACTGCGCCTGGGTGAAAAAGCCCAAGTCCGGCGGCACCTGCCCCGGCAGGAAGGTGACCACCTCCCGCCCCTGCTGGTCC
>FR893723.1:339-4627 GCA_000435395.1 Firmicutes bacterium CAG:94 | reverse complement strand
CCCCCTCCCGCCCCTGCTGGTCCAGCCCCCGGTAGCGGGGGACGCCCTCCACGCCTCCCGCCTCCAGGAACTCCAGCACCTGGTGGACAAAGGCGGCATTCTTGCAGGGGGTGCGGTGGACAAACTCCCCCCGGCGCACCACCTGGGCCGTCACCCGGCCCCTGTTAAAATCTCTTCCTCCATGGGATTTCCCCCTTTCACGCGCGGTCCCCGGCCAGACGCTGGGCAGCCTGCTGGGGCGTCAAGTCATCCACCCAGAGCTTTTCCGTGGGCAAGTCCTGGTACAGGGGCAGCCGCTGGAGGCTGCGCTCCAGCACGTCCCAGGTGCGCAGGCCCGCGGCCACATCCTTGCCGATGCGCGCTTGCAGCGTCTCCGCCGTGGCCAGCAAAGAAACCGCCCGCACCTCCACGCCCTCCAGGGGCAGGCGGGCAAGAAGCTCCTGGATGATTTCCCGCTGGTGCATCACCCAGCAGAAAATCACCGTTTCATAGGCAGAACACCGAAGGAACTGCCCCAGCAGAAAGGCGATGTTTTCCTGGACCATGGCCTTTGTCTCCGCCGTCACCTGGAAGGGCTCCATGTCCCAGCACCAGTCCCCGTCCAAAAAGACGCTGGGGGCGGTGAGGCGTTTCAGCTCTTGGCAGACGGTGGTTTTGCCCACACCCATGGGCCCGCCAATCAAATACAGACGTTTCATGGCAGACACCTCAGCCCTTGCGCACCTGTTGGGGGTTGTAGACGACGTTCCCAAACCGGCCGTCCTTGCGGCTGAAGGTGCCGGGGGTGCGCTCCTTGGCCAGATAGCCGGGGCGGCCCAAAAAGTCCACGGGGACGCGGTCGTCGGTGCCCGCCAAAATGTCCCGGCAGCACTGGATGTTGTCGTCGATGCAGCTCTTGTCCTGGAGGCTGGGCCCGTGGAACAGGTAAAACCGCCGGATATCCCCCTGGCGCTCCTTGAGGGCCAGCAGTGCCCCCAGGTACTCCTCGATGGTGGCAGAGACGTCCATCATCAGCAGCGTGTTGTTGTTGCAGGCGTCCCCGGCGAAGAAGTCCCCGCTGGCCGTATCCAGGTAACACAGAGAGCCCCTGGTGTGCCCCGGCACGTGGAGGACCTCCAAAGCGCGGCCGCCCAGGTCCAGCTTGTCCCCCGCCTTGAGGGGCACAAACTCCACCGGGCCGTCCGGCACAAAGGCGGACGCCTCCGGCGCCTCCCCAGGGGGAAGCTGCCCCCGCACATAGCCCACCCGGGCGGGCAGCGTGCGGCCGTCCAGCATGGGGATGTCCGCCGGGTGGATGTAGCAGCGGCCGAACTCAAACACGCCCCCGGCGTGGTCCATGTGGCCATGGGTCAGGGCCACCTCCACGGGCAAATCCGTCAGGGTGGCCACAAACGCCGGCAGGCCCCGCAGGCCTGTCATGGTGTCGATAAGCAGCGCCTTGTCCCGGCCTTCCACCAGGAAGCAGTGCACCCCCGAAAGGTCGGTGATTTCCGTCACCCCATTGGGCAGCCTTTGGGCGGTAAAGTTTTGGGTATCCTTCATGCAAACTCCTCCTTTTCTCACGATATTTTCATTATATTGCTTTTACCAGGCCCGCGCAAGAGGGAAATCCCAACGGGGCGCGGTTTTGGGGCTGGGGTCTCTCCCCCGGGGAAAAATATTCCCCTATGCCCCCTTGACAAGCTTCCTGTATGATATTAGAATGATAGCATACAGAAAGCTTGAAAAGGAGTGTTATTGTATGGAAACCCAAGAGAAAATCGTCAACCGCTACGTAGAAAAGCCCGTGAAAACCAAAAATGGCTTTGCCATGCTGGCCCTGATTCTGCTGCTGTTCTTTGGCAGCATTGCCGCCATGGTGTGCGGGCCGGTATTCCTCTCGGCCACCAACGTGGGCGTCGCTGTGGCCATCGCCATTGCCGGGGCGCTGGTGCTCATCTTCGATTTGTTCCTCATGCCCGGGCTGAAAATCTTAAACCCCAACGAGGCCCTGGTGCTGACCCTCTTTGGCAAGTACCACGGCACGCTGAAAAAGGACGGCTACTTCTGGGTGAACCCCTTCTGCGAGGGCATCAACCCCGGGGCCCAGGGCTCCTCTATGACCACCAACCTCAACGGCTCCACCACGGTGAGCCTGGGCGGAAACAAAAAGATTTCCCTGAAGACCATGACCTTGAACAACGAGAAGCAGACCGTCAACGACGAGCGGGGCAACCCCATCATCATCGGCACCATTGTCATCTGGCGCATTGTGGACACCACCAAGGCGGTGTTTAACGTGCAGAACTACCGCACCTTCCTCTCCACCCAGTGCGATTCCGCCACACGGAACATCGCCCGGATGTATCCCTACGATTTGCTGGAGGAGGACAGCAGCAACGAGAAGACGCTGCGGGGCAGCAGCCAGGAGATTGCCGACATGATGAAGCAGGACCTGCAGGAGCGCGTGGCTATGGCCGGGCTGGAGATTTTGGAGGTGCGCATCACCCACCTGTCCTACGCGCCGGAGATTGCCGCGGCCATGCTCCAGCGGCAGCAGGCAGAGGCCATTGTGGCGGCCCGGAAAAAGATTGTGGAGGGCGCCGTGGGCATGGTGGAAATGGCCCTGGCCCAGCTGAACGACGACCGCATTGTAGACCTGGACGAGGAGCGGAAGGCGGCCATGGTGTCAAACCTGCTGGTGGTGCTTTGCGGCAACAAAGACGCCCAGCCCATTGTAAACAGCGGGTCCATCTACTAAACCAAAGGCAGTGATGGAATGGAGCAAAAGGACAAAGGCAAAAAGCAGATACTGCTGCGCATCTCCCCCAAGCTGTGGGAGGAGCTGGCCGCCTGGGCCGAGGACGATTTCCGGTCCATCAACGGCCAGATAGAGTATCTGTTGACCGAGTGCGTAAAGAAGCGGAAGAAGGGGAAAAAGGAGCAGGAGTGAAGGTTCGGTCAACTTTTTTCAAAGGGGTGGCTGAACCGGCAGGCAAGAAAGGGCAGAACCCTACAGCCTTAAAGGGTCCGGCCCTTTCGATAACACAAGAAAAGAGGACACCCAGGCAAAAACTTGGGTGTCCTCTTTCTTTGCGCAAACCAGCCGCGCCTTGGCCTATCGCCCTTTGGGCGCATGCGGCCTGCGGCACTGGTTTTTCTCCACTGGCTGCGCCGCTCCTTTTAAGACCTTGGGGCTTTGCCCCAAACCCCACCAGCCTTTTGAAAAAGGCTGGACCGAAAACTTTTACGTTTGCTCCCCGTTTACCACTGCAATCTGGCAGGCCTTCATGGCCTCCAAGGCCCGCTGGTGGCTCTCCGGCGTGACGCCCGCGCAGCAGCTGGCGTCCACTGTGAGTTTCACCTCGGGCAAAAAGGCTTTCAGCAGCAGCGCGTTGGAGATGACGCAAATATCCGTGCACAGCCCCACCAGCTGGATTTCCTCCAGGGGCCCCTCATAGGTGTGCCGGGCTTTCAGCACCTCCGCCAGGCCCTTGCTGCCAAAGGTGGGCTTCTCAATGGGGGTGCTGTCGCGCACCGCCTCCACCCGGGGCTCCAGCTGCCAACCCCAGGTGCCCTTCAGGCAGTGCTCCACCGGCAGGTTTCGCCCCTCCTGGGTTTGGAGGTAATCCGCCCCGTGGGTGTCCTGGGTGTAGAGCACCGTCCCCCCGAACCCCTGGATTTTCTCCACCACCCTGGGCACAATGGCCTGGGCCTCTGGGGTGCCCAAGCTTCCGGTGATGAAGTCGTTCTGCATATCCACCACAACCAGCACTTTCTTTGCCATTTGCCTCTCCTCCTTATTCCTGGCCCGCCCCGCACAGGGACAGGCACAGCTTTTCCAGGTCCGCCACCGTGGGGACAATCCACTCCGCCCCCGCTTCTTCCAGCTCTCCCGGCGGGGCAAAGCCGTACTGTACGCCGATGGACTCCAGCCCCACTTTTTTGGCCCCCAGGATGTCGTGCTTCCTATCGCCAATCATCACGGCCTGCTCTTTAGGGGGATGGTCCAGCTTCTCCAACACGGCCTGGATGACCTCCGCCTTGTCTGTGCGGGAGCCGTCCAGCTCGGCGCCCACCACCACCTGGAAGCAGGGCAGCACCTGCCGCGTCTCCAAGATGGTTCTGGCGAACACCTCCGGCTTGGAGGTGGCCAAACACACCACCGCCTGCTGGGACAGCCGCTCCAGCAGCGCCCCCATCCCGGGGTAGAGCTGGTTCTCGTAGACGCCCTTGCCCCGGTAGCGCTCCCGGTACTTCTCCACCGCCGCGAAGGCCTGCTCCCTGGAGAAGCCGTACAGCTCCATAA
>FR893723.1:0-289 GCA_000435395.1 Firmicutes bacterium CAG:94 | reverse complement strand
CCCCACAACCCGGCGCAGCCGCTCCTCCGGCTCGTTGTGGATGCCAAAGGCGTCCAAGGCGTACTGGGCGGATTTGAGAATGCCCTCGCCGTTGTCCGCCACGGTGCCGTCCAAATCAAAGAGAAAATATCGTTTCATGGCGCTCCTTTCTGGGTAGCGACTACCTTCTATACGGGGACATCCTACCTGCCCCCTCCCCCACCGCGAAAAATCGCGGACACAAGACCCAACAGTGTAGTCCGGGCAAAGGAGCGGCTTGCGCTCTGCCCTGCAACGTGAAAGTTCTTTG
>FR893722.1 GCA_000435395.1 Firmicutes bacterium CAG:94 | reverse complement strand
CCCTGGGAGCCTGCCCGGTGTTCTACGCCTATTGCGAGGAGCACGGCCGGTGCCTCTCCACCAACGCGGTGGAGGAGCTGGGCGGGGCCCTCTGGGGCAAGTGAGGCAAAAGCCTGTGCCCGTGATGAAAGCCCCCCTGTAAAGGGACAAAACTTTGCGGGGAAACAGGCGCGGCGCAGGGGAAAACTTTTTTCCAGTGGCAGGGTTTTTTGTCACTGACCGGAAAACTTTTTTCCAGTGGCAGGATTTTTTGTCACTGACCGGAAATATGGACAACTTCTCCAAGCTTTGCCGCGAAAAAGAAACGATTTTACAAAGAAGCGCACAAAACAAAAAGCCCGCAAAAAGGGTGATGGACAAACCTTCCAAAAATGCGCCACATTGTAGAGGGAAAATATGGGGATTTCTCCAAATCGTAACAAAAGGTTACAAGAAAAAATCCCCAGAAATGGCTTAAGACCGCCATTTGTAGCCATTTTTGGCTTTGCGCTGTCCCGGCAAGGATTTGCGTAAAAACTTGAAAAAAGGGCTTGCATTTTTCAAAGACAAAGATTATTATATAGATAACTTCAACTCACGGGGAAAA
>FR893721.1:24866-26142 GCA_000435395.1 Firmicutes bacterium CAG:94 | reverse complement strand
AAAGTTTCATCAAAAAACTTTACGCTCGCTGCCGCTCGGCCACTAGGCAGTCAGAACTTCACCTCTCCCTTTTTCGCGTTCTTATTATAAAACTCCTCCCGCCCAAACGCAAGCCGCAGGACGGGATTTTCCCCCGCCGCCGGGAAAAAGGCGCAAAAAACCGGGCCCATCCCCACAGGACAGGCCCGGATTTTTTCTCCAGATTCAGTTAAAGCCAAACACCTTCTGGCTGAGCCAATAAGCCGCCAGGGCAATCCAGCGGCCCCCGGGGCCGGGCATGTTCAGCACCCGGCCAAACAGCCGCCGGCTGAGCAGCTGGTAGTGGCGGGGGTAATCCCGGGCCATGTCACGCCAAAAGGCGCGGGCCTTTTCCAGGTGCTCCTTGTCCCCGGCGCGGAACAGCAGCACTGTGGAGATGGTGGTGATGATTTCCAGGTAGTTGAGCAAATACCGGCGCAGCCGCTTGTTCTCCACCTGGTCCAAGTCCACCTGGGCCAGCATCAGCCGGTTGACCCGCAGCTGCTGGTCGATGCGGCGAATCATCACACCCTCCTGCACCGACTGGTCCTCCCGGCCGATGAAGTAGTGGTAAAACACCTTGTCCACATAGTACAGGGTTTTCACCTGGGCCATGGGCACGTAGACAAAGAGGTTGTCCACGTAGAAGGTGTGGCGGGGCAGGTCCAGGCCGCTTTCCCGCAGCAGCTGGGTGCGGTAGATGACAGAGTGCATCAGCAGGTAGTGGCCCTTGGGGAAGCTGCCCACCTCCTCCCAGCGGAGGACCTTGTTCTGGGGGATGGCGAAGGGATAGCGCATCACCTTTTTGTGGCGGGCCCCCACCTTGTCGTAGACAAAGTCGCTGACCACCATGTCCACCCCCTCCCCCTGCTGGGCAAACCGCCGCAGCAAGGCGAGCAGGTCCTTTAGGACCTGGGTATCCACCCAGTCGTCGCTGTCCACCACCTTAAAGTACAGGCCCGTGGCGTTCTCCAGGCCCTTCATCACCGCCCCGCCGTGGCCGGCGTTCTCCTGGTGGATGGCCCGCACGATGGTGGGGTACTGCGCTTGCAGCTGGTCGGCGATGGCGGCGGTACCGTCCTTGGAGCCGTCGTCCACAATGAGGATTTCCACCTCGTCCCCGCCGGGCAGCAGCGTCTCCACGCAGTGGCGCATGTAGTCTTGGGAATTGTAACAGGGTACGGTTACAGAAAGCAGTTTCACGGTGATTCGCTCCTTTTACTGCGGGAGGAACCAGAAGCCCTCGAAGCTGTCCTTC
>FR893721.1:20136-24827 GCA_000435395.1 Firmicutes bacterium CAG:94 | reverse complement strand
TAGCCGTTGGCGGTGCAGGTGTACTTGTACTGGCGGATGAGGTTGCCCTGCTGGTCGTACTCTTCATAGCACTGGTGCACGCCGTTGTTCACCACGTAGGTGTCCCCCATCCACTTGGCGTTGGACACCAGGCTGGAGTAGGGCAGGTCGAAGGAATCCACCAAAGTGAAGGTGCCGGCGGTTTCGTCCACCAGGTAGTAGTAGACGTGGGAGTCCACCCCGTCCTCCATGTTGGCGGTGCCCACCTCCTCGGGGACCTCCACCTGGAAGTCGTCCCGGCTGGACATGGCGTAGTAGTTGTTGTCGTAGACCCGCAGGTAGAGCTGGCCCTCGCCGGCGGCCTCAAAGCCCAGGGCCTCCACCTCCTGGGCGGGCATCAGCTCCACGTCGTGCTGGCCGTACTGGTAGTTGAAGTCCCCCTGGGCCTCCAGGCTGTACTGGGCAAAGTCGGTGCCCTGCCAGAAATCGGGGTTGCCGGCCATCCACACGATGGAGGGCTCCTCCCCCAGGGCGCACTTGATGATGGTGGAGGTCTCCCGGGAGCTGACGATGATGGAGTTGTCGCTCTCGTCATACTGGAGGGAGTTGAGATGGAGCCAGTCCCACTCGCCCTCGCTCCACAGGCCGAAGGGGTCGGTGGCCTGCACCGGGCGGGTGATGTCGAAATAGCTTTGGAACACCTGGGTGAAGTCCACAATGTGGGTGACCTGCCCGCTCTCCAAATCGATTTGCAGCACCTGGTCCTCCACGGTCTCACCCTCCAGGTCGGTGGCCAGAGCCAGGATGGTGCCCTCGGGGCCCCAGTTGATGTCGTGGTGGAGCTCGTACTGGCCCAAGTCGAAGACCTGGGTCACCTGGCCGAAGCGGTTGAGCCGGGCCACCTTGGTGCTGCCCACGCAGGTGATAAGGCTGCCGTCGTCGTCCCACAGGAAGCGGTCGGAGTGGTAGCCCTCCAGCACCATCTCGTAGCGCATGACGCCGTCGTTGTCGTAGAAGAAGGTGTAGCCGTACTGCCCGCCGATGCCCATGGCGTAGTACAGGCCGTTGGAGAGCGCCTGGGTGCTGTCGCCGTCCACGGTCTCCAGGGTCACGGTGTAGCCAGAGGTGGCCTCAGGCATATCGATGGTGAAGGTGGCGGACTGGGCCTCCTGGCCCTGGCGGTTATAGGCGGTGAGGGTGACGGTGTTCTCCATGCCGGGCACCAGGCCGATGAGCAGGAATTCCTGCACCCGGCTGTAGCCGTCCTCCCCGGCGTTGTTGGCCCAGGCGGTGTAGTCGGAGATGGCGTCGTCCTCCACCGAGACGGTGTACTGCACCTGGGTGGGGTTGCTGGTGCCAAAGTACAGGTACAGCCCGTTGGAGCCGGTGCCGAAGGGGTTCAAGATGGCCAGGGGGGATCCCATGGTGTAGTTCCCCTCCTGGGTCAGGCCCAGCAGCGTGGAGGCCAGGCGGTCCTGGACTTCCTCGTCGTAGTAGGTAAAGCCCTCGTACTCGTACTCGTCGGGGACGATCTGGGTGATTTCAATGGTGGCCTCCACCGGGTCGGTGTACACGGTGACCTGCTGGGCGGCTTCCCTATCGGCCACGTCGCCGGTGTCAATCTCCCAATCGGAGCGGGTGGAGATTTCCGACTGGATGAAGGAGTGTGCCACGGTGCGGGCGATGAAGTAGGCAGCCACGGCCAGCACCACCAGCGCCGCCACCACGATCAAAACGATGAGGCGCTTTTTCCTAGGTTTTGCGGGTTGGTTCTCGTTCAACTCTCAATCCATCCTTTCAGGTGTTTTTATCCTGCCCACTGGCAGCGCGGCCGGCGGCAGTTTCCGGCATTGCTCGCAAATCTGCGCATAATCATTATAGACTTTTTGCGGCGCTTGTCCAGAGATTTTTTATGAACAGGGACCTGCTTTTTCCCGCCCACCGGCCTGGAGGCTGGAAAGGGGCGTGAAAAAGCGACGGGGTTTTCACAAAGCCAGAAAAAAACTGGCGCTTTCGCCAGCCTTTTTGCAAAGCTGTCACCTTCCCAAAAAAGGGCAGCAGAAAAGGGAAGCAGCCAAAGCTCCTTCCCTTGTGCGTCAGATATTCTGATAGTCCTGCAGCAGCTTGCGGGCCAGCTTGGAATCCACCCGGGCAAAGCCTGGGGGGTCCACAAAGTCCAAGGAGCGCAGCACCTCCTGGGACTGGCGGTACACTTCCAGCTTGGTGGAGTGGTACACGGGCTCCTGCTTGCGGGGCAGGAACACGGCGAACTCCATCTCCCCCTCGTTGATGCGGCTGAAATAGGCGTGCACCCGGTTGACCTGGTAGGTCCTGGCGATGATGGTGCACAGGGCGTTCTTCACCAGCTCCACAGCCACGTCGTCATAGCCCAAATCGAAAATGAGGATTTTCTCCTTCAGCTCCGCCAGGTTCTTTACCACCCGCTTGGTGTAGGACTGTATCTCCTGGGTGGGCTGGGCGGTGCGGCCCTCCCCGCCGGGGGCCACGCACACAATGTACCCCGCCTCGGGGTCTGTGTACAAAAAGGAATAGGCCATGGCGGCAAAGTAGTTGCACCGCTTGCAGCGCCAATCGAACAGCGTCTCGCTGAGCACCCGGCGCTTGAGCTCGGGGTTCTCCTTGGCGTTGATGCTGGCGTACAGCCTGTACTTTTGGGACTGCCCGCACTGGGGGCAGAGGATATCCTTCTCTATCTCGGTCGACATTCCCTATTGTTCCTCCAAGGTTTAGCCCTCAAAGGGCAGATTCTCGTTCTCTTCCGCCGGGGCGGGCGTGGCGGCGGGGGCCTCCTCCGCGGGGGCTGCCTCCACCGGGGTGGGGGCCGCTTGGGCGGGGGTTTCCTCTTGGGCGGCGGGGTCCTGGTCAAAGGCCTGCACGTCCTCTAAGGTGACCTCCTCCCGCGCCTCGCTGGCGCTGTAGCACTGGCTCAGCTGGTCCAGGGCGGCGTCCAAACGCTGCTCAATCTCATCCAGGGCCAGGCAGTGGGCCTCGGTGACGTCGTTTTCCTTGTCCCGCAGGTTGTGGTAGTAATAGCGGCCCAAGGCCAGATATTCCTTCTCCGCGGCTTTCTCCTGGCAGCGGATGAACGAGCGGATGCGGCTGAGCTGCGCCGCGCGGTGGTTCTTTTCGCCCAGATGGGCGGCCGCTTCTCCCACGGCCTTGCCGATAGTTTTCAGAAATTCCATACCGATACCTTCCTTTCCCTTTGTGATGGCAGGGGTTGGGGCAGTGCGAGCACGCTTCCCCAGTTTGTTTTATTATACCGCAGGATAAGGAAAAATAACACCCCTTTTTCCAGAAAATCACAGTTCGAAATTTTGTTCTATTTTTTAAGTGAAAACCCTTGCATTTCCCCGGGGAGTTTGATACAGTAGGGGCCACAAACAGAACACACGTTCGTTTTTTCTTTTGGAAAGGAGTGGCACAGCGTATGGATTACACCGCGTGGAGCATGGCCTATTGGGAGGAGGCCTCCCGTGTGCAGGAGCGGATGGCCCAGGTCCGCCAGGAGGGGCTGCCCCCCTCCCCCCAGGAGGAGGCGCTGCAAAGGCGGCGGCTTTCCATCTTATATGAGATGTACCTGGACTGCGTCCACACCGCCAAGGACTTGGGCCGCCGGGCCCAGCGCCAGGAGGCGGTGTAAATGCCCCGGGATGTGCTGAGCCTGGACCAGCTGCGCGGCGTCACCGGCACGCCCTTGGGGGACACCGCCGCCAACCACAAGCGCAGGCAGGCGGCCCTGCACGTGCTGCGCCTGGCCTTGCAGCAGGAGCTGACCCCCCGGCAGCGCCAGTGCATGGAGCTGTGCGTCCTGCAGGGGCTGAGCCAGGTGGAGGCTGGCCGCCAGCTGGGGGTGAACAAGGCCACGGTGTGCCGCCACCTGAAAAAGGCCAAGCGGGCCCTGCGCCGGGCGGCGGGCTATGCCGGGCTGCCGGTGTAAGGGGCGTTGCGGCTGGGGGGATTCTCTGGTATACTAGTCCCAGAACATGGTGCGCGGGCGCGAGGGAAAACTCCCCGCCCGGCCCGGCGGCTGGAAAGCCCTGTGGTATCACAGCACCAAAGAAAAGGGAAAGGGGTGGGCGCTATGGCGCTTACACAGCAGCAGCTGGAAAAATTGCGGCAAGTGCGCATGTTCGTGCTGGACATGGACGGCACCATCTACCTGGGGGAGAGCCTGTTCCCCTTTACCAAGGGGTTCCTCCGCCGGGTGGAGGAGACAGGCCGGGATTTCTGCTTTTTCACCAACAACAGCTCCAAAAACCGGGAGGCCTACTTGGAAAAGCTGGCCCGCATGGGCATCTCCCTCCCCCCGGAGAAGATGCTCATCTCCAACGGGGTGATTTTGCAGTGGCTGGGCCAGCACCACCCCGGGGCCCGGTGCTACGTGGTGGGCACGCCCGCCCTGCGGGAGGACTTCCGCAAGGCCGGCTTCGCCCCGGACGCGGAGGACGGGGACGTGGTCATCCTGGGCTTTGACACCACCCTCACCTACGAGAAGCTGCGGGTGGCCTGCGACCTCATCCGGGCGGGGCGGCCGGTGTACGGCGTCAACCCCGACTGGAACTGCCCGGTGGAGGGGGGCTTTATCCCGGACTGCGGCTCCATCGCCGCCTTGGTGAAGGCCTCCACCGGGGTGCAGTGCGAGTTTTTCGGCAAGCCCTCCCCCCACACTTTGGAGTACATGCTGGCCC
>FR893721.1:10352-20093 GCA_000435395.1 Firmicutes bacterium CAG:94 | reverse complement strand
CAGCCCCAGGAGCTGGCGGTGGTGGGCGACCGGCTGTACACGGACATCGCCGTGGCCGCGGGGACAGAGGTCACCTCCATTCTGGTGATGAGCGGCGAGACCACCCCCCAGCTGCTGGCGGAAAGCCCCACCCAGCCCGACCTAGTGGTCCAAGACCTGGGGGAGCTGACGTCCCTTTTATAAGGCGGGGCCCACCTCCAGCAGGTAGACGGCGGCCTTCTTCCCGTTGACCAAGGTGTCGTACCGCTGGCGCAGGGGGAAGCCCATCTCCTGGGCGGCTGCCTCGGCCTCCCGCTTCCGGGCGGAGAGCAGCACCACCTGGGCCCCAGGCAGCAGCTTTTGTAGGGCGGCGGGTATCAGCCCGGCAAAGCCTATGGGGAAAGTGGAAATGTATGCACCCATAGAGAACGCTCCCTTGCTATCGTTGGCTTTCTGGAGGTATTCTACCACATCCCGGGGGAGTTTTCCACTGGGAATAGGGTGGCTGCCTCCCCCCAAAAAGGCAGTTGAACATTTCTTGAACTCTTTGTGGCACCATGGAAAGGAATCGCCACACATCTAGGACTGTGCAAAAGGAGGAGCTTATGAAAAAAGCCGCGCTGCTGCTGTGCACGCTGCTGCTGGCAGCCCTGGCCGGGTGCCAGCTGGGCGGGAAGGCCATCCTGCTGCCCAAGGCAGGGAACATCACCGCCATCCAGGTGGAGACGCTGGAGGGGGAAAGCCTCTCCCTCACCCAGGAGGAGGACATCGCCCGGCTGCTGGAGGTGCTGAACACCGGGTGGTCCATTGGGCGGGAGTCCGTCCAAGACCAGCCTTTGGTGGAGCCCTACGGGACCATCCGCCTGGAAAACCGGGGCGGCGCCACGGTGCTGTACTACTACAAGGAGGGGGACGCCACCTTGGTGGAGCAGCCCTACACCGGCATTTTCCGCTTGGAGGGCAGCCTGGAAAGCGCCCTGCCCCCGCAAGACTAAGCATGGGCAATCAGAAAAAAGCGCAACCGTAAAGTTTTTGCCGTGCGTCCCCTGGACGCGCTTGCCTTACAAGCCCCCTAGCGGCGTAGAAAAAGAACCAGCGGACAGGGGCCAGCGGCCCCGGCTCCGCGTCCGATTGCCCCCAGCTAAGGCCCACCGCGGTTTGCGGCGGGCCCTTTGCATATCCGCCTTTTTCCGGGGCACACTAAAGCCCAGCAGGCCACGGCCGGGAGAAAGGATGGAACCCATGGAATATCTCAACGCGTTTTGGGTGGGCGGGCTGATTTGCGTAATAGGCCAGCTGCTCATCGACTTGACCAAGCTGACCCCCGCCCGGATCATGGTGCTGTTTGTCACGGCGGGGGTGGCCCTGGGCGCCCTGGGGCTGTACGGCCCCCTGGCGGAGTTCGCGGGCTGCGGGGCCACGGTGCCTCTCACCGGCTTTGGCTGGGCCCTGTCCGAAGGGGTGCGCAAAGCCGTGGCGGAGGAGGGCTTTTTGGGGGTGTTCACCGGGGGCCTCACCGCCGGGGCCGCGGGGACGGCCGCCGCCATCTTCTTCGGCACCCTGGCGGCCTTGGTGGCAAAGCCCCGGGACAAGGCGTAAAAAAAGCAGGGCACACCGCTTTTGCGGCGGCTGCCCTGTTTTTTTGGTTACGGCAGCTTGTTGCCCGCTGCCAAGTAGATTTGGTACCAGTCCTCCCGGGAGAGCTGGATGTCCGCGGCGGTGGCGATGTCCGCCAGGCGCTGGGCCTTGGTGGTGCCCACAATGGCCTGGATGCCCGCCGGGTGGCGGAGGATCCACGCCACGGCCAAGGCGGACTTGGACACGCCGTACTTCTCCGAGAGCTGTTGGAGCTTCTCGTTGAGGGCGGGGAACTTCTCGTTGTCGATGAACACGCCCTCGAAGAAGCCGTACTGGAAGGGGGACCAGGCCTGGATGGTGATGCCCTTTAAGCGGCAGTAGTCCAGCACCTCGCCGTCCCTGTCGGCGGCGTTGGGGAAGTGGGTGTTGGCCTCCAGGCTGTGGGACACCATCCCCGCGCACATAATGCCAAACTGCATCTGGTTGGCCCGCAGCTTCTGCTTCAGGCCGGACTGGAGCAGCTCCAGCTGGCGGGCGCTGAAGTTGCTCACCCCAAAGTGGAGCACCTTGCCTTGGCTCTCCAGCCGGTGAAAGGCCTCGGCCACCTCCTCCGGCTCCATGAGGGCGTCGGGCCGGTGGAGCAGCAGAAAGTCCACGTGGTCGGTGCCCAGGCGCCGCAAGCTGCCCTCCACACTCTCCAGGATGTGCTCCTTGGAGAAGTCGTACCTATCCGGGCGGATGCCGCACTTGGTCTGCAGGACCAGCTTCTCCCGCAGGCCGGGCTCCAAGGCCAGGGCCTGGCCAAAGCGGGTTTCGCACTCTCCCCCGCCGTAGATGTCCGCGTGGTCAAAAAAGTTGATGCCCTTTTCCAAGGCGGTGTGGATGTACTCCAATATGGCCTGGGGCTCCATGCAGTTCATGCGCATGCAGCCCACGCCAATGGCCGAGCCCAGCACGCCGCTGCCGCCAATATCCAGTTGCTTCATGGTGGTTCCTCCCTATGTGAAACGATTTGCCCTTAGTATACGGCAAAACCGGCGGGAGCACAACAGGCTTTCGCAAAAAGCTTTAATGGCCCGCGGGCTTTTGGGAGAGCAGGCCCTTTTCCTCGGTGAGGTCGGCGTGGACCAGCCGCACCAGCACAATGCCCAAGGGCAGCAGGTTCAGCCAGATGGCCTTGGCGAAAACCAGGTGGCAGGCCAAGGTGGAGAGCACGCCCCCGGCAAAGAAGCAGCCCAGCATCCCCAAGAAGAACAAGGCCCGGGACAGGCCCTCCCTGTCGTGCTTGCGCAAGGCCTTGGCAAAGCCCACGCCCACCTGCCGCAGCTGGTTGGTGCAGAAGGTTGTGGCCATGGGGATGCCCTCGGCCTGGCGGAAGGTGTTGTACTGCATAGAGGCGATGAAGTTCACCAGCACCTGCACCAGCTGGTGGGGCCAGCCCAAGGGGATGAACCCAATGGAAAACAGCGCCAAAAACTCAAAGGCCACCAGGTAGGTGTCCCAGCGGAGGAACCCGAACCGCCGCACCGGCGAGGGGAGGATCTCCGACAAAAAGGCCCCGGCCAAATAGGCGGTGATGGGGATGAGGTAGTAGCAGCCCTGGCCCCATTCCCCACTGCCGAAGGCGATGGCCATCAGCACCACGTTGGCCGTTTGGGCGTTGCAGAACACCCCGCCCCGCAGGTTGAAGGTGTAGGCGCCCATCATGCCGGCGCTCAAGGTCAGCAGGGCGAACACGCTGCGGCGCTCGCACACCAGGTATTTCTTCTTTGCTTCCATTGGCTTTCCCCCTCTTTTTTCGCAAAAACTAAGGGGATTATACCACCAGCCGGGGGGAAAGGGCAAGGCCCCTACAGCAGGCGCTCCTGCTGGAACTGCCGGCGCAGTTTCTCCAGGGCCTTTTTCTCAATGCGGGAGATGTAGCTGCGGGAGATGCCCAGGCGCTTTGCCACCACCCGCTGGGGCTGGGGGGCAAACCCCAGCAGCCCGTAGCGCCTGCACACCACCTCCCGCTCCCGGGGGGTGAGGGAGGACTGGAGAAAGCGGTACAGCTTTTCGCTTTTCATCTTGGTGTCGATGCTTTCGACGATGGTGTCGTCCACAGCCATGGTGTCTAAAATGGTCAGGGCGTTGCCCTCCTTGTCGGTGTCGATGGGCTCGTTGAGGGACACGTCCTGGGCGGACTTGCGGCCGCTGCGGAAAAACATGAGGATTTCGTTCTCAATGCACCGGGAGGCGTAGCTGGAAAGCCGGATGCCCTTGGCGGGGTCGAAGGTGTCGATGGCCTTGATAAGGCCGATGGTGCCAATGGAAATCAAATCCTCCTGGTCGTTCTGGCTGGCGTAGTATTTCTTGATGATGTGCGCCACCAGCCGCAGGTTGTGCTCGATGAGCTTCTGCCGGGCGGCCTGGCTGCCCTGGGCCATCTCCTCCAGGCATTGGCGCTCTTGGGCGGCGGACAGCGCCCGGGGGAAGGTGCCTCCCCCGGTGACGTGCAGCAGCAGGTACAGGGCCTGGGACAGAAGCTGGAAAAGCTGAGAAAACAACGCTGGCACTTCCCTTCCTTACAAAGCTGTTGTATTTGTATGTTGGAAGGGGCGTGGATGTGCCACTCACTCCACCTGGATGCGGAACACGTTGGCCACATCGGCGTCTGGGCAGCAGAAGCGAATATCCCCAGCCCGGGACAGAGGGGGCTTTCCGCCATAACGCAGAATATCGATATAGGGGAAGCCCGCGTGGAGAGCCATAGGACACAGCTTGCCACGGTCCGTGTCGAAATCGAAGGTATCCCCTACCTGGTGCCCATGATGGCACCTACAGGGCCCCAAGCGCCCCACCAAAGTGAGGGTGATTTTTGCCTTTGCCATATTGCCTCCTCCCTGCCTCAGCATAAGGCAGGTTTTTAAAAAGATTTTTCCAGTATTATAGCACAGAAAAAGGGGGCAGGGAATGAACCTGCACTTTGCTTTTGAGGAAAAGGGGTGTATGTGTGCTCCCTGCGGACCAACAAGTGGTCCTACGACCACCGGCAGGAGGGCGCCGCCCTGGGCCAGAAGATGAGCTACATCCGCCAGACAGCCGGGGACCGGGGCGCTTTGAAGGACATCCAGATTTTTGGCATGGGCAGCTGGCTGCGGCAGGTGCACGACGCCGTGCTGAAGCTGTTCCGGGACTTCCAGCTGCGGGAGCAGCGGGTGCGCCTGCTGGGGGACTTGGCCGAGGTGGCCTTGACCTTCCTGCGCAACGGGGCGGCCTATGGCTACCTGTTGGCACTGGCCCTGGGAGAGGGGCTGTCCGTCTCGGAGTTTTTGCTGTACTTCACCGCGGTGGGGAACTTCACCACCTGGGTGACAGGCATTTTAAAGGGCTTTGGGGAGCTGCACCAGTTCAGCCTGGAGTTGAGCAGCGTGCGGGGCTACATCGAGGCGCCGGAACCCTTCCGCATGGAGGGGGGCAAGGCCATCGAGCCGGACACCTCCCTGCCCTACACCCTGGAGCTGCGGGACGTGTCCTTCCGGTACCCCGGGGCGGAGAAGGACACTCTGTCCCACATCGACCTGACGGTGCGGCCCGGGGAGAAGCTGGCCATTGTGGGCCTAAACGGCGCGGGCAAAACCACCTTGATGAAGCTGTGCTGCGGCCTGCTGGACCCCACCGGCGGCCAGGTGCTCCTCAACGGGGAGGACATCCGGGACTTTAACCGGCGGGACTACTACCGGCTGTTCTCCACGGTGTTCCAAGATTTCTCAGTGTTTGACACCACCTTTGCGGACAACGTCACCCAGGCGCCGGAGAGCCCGGACACCGCCGGCATGGAGGACGCCGTCAAACGGGCGGGGCTGTGGGAAAAGTACCAGTCCTTGCCCCAGGGCGGGGCCACCCACATCGGCCAGGGCATTTACGAGGACGGCCTGCTGCTCTCCGGCGGGGAACTGCAGCGGCTGATGCTGGCCCGGGCCCTGTACAAAAACGGGCCCATCATCATCCTGGACGAGCCCACCGCCGCCCTGGACCCTGTGGCGGAGATGGAGGTCTACGAGAACTTCGACAAGATTGTGGGAGACAAGACGGCCGTGTACATCAGCCACCGGCTTTCCTCCTGCCGGTTCTGCGACGACATCGCCGTGTTCGACCACGGGCACATCGTCCAGCAGGGCAGCCACGACGCTTTGGTGGAGGCCCCGGGCAAGTATCAGGAGCTCTGGCACGCCCAGGCCCAGTACTACGCCAAGCAGGAGAAGGAGCCGGGCGTGGAGTGAGGTTGTGAGGGGAATAGAGAAAACCACCGCCCAGTTGGGTGGTGGTTTTTTGCGCTTTTTCCAGGCCCGCTCACTCCTCCAGCATGCGGCCCAAAGCTTGCAGCTGGCAGCGGTAGGCTTGGGGGATGGCGCCGTTGGGCTCCAGGGGGATATCCCAGGTGAGGATGCCATCCTGGGCGAGAATCAGCTTGGTGTAGCCGGCCACCAGTTCGTCGGGGAAGCGGGGCTGGCCCTGGCCCCAGGTCTGGCCCAGGTAGGAGAGCACATGGAGCTTCTTCCCCTGCAGCCGCTCCCGCGCCTTCTGGCCGGGGATGGGCAGCCAGTCCCCCACCTCTCCGGCGGTGTAGTCCTCCCAGGGGCACTGAGGCAGGAAGGGGTCCTCCAAGCCCCGGTTAAAGGCCACCACGGCCTGGGGGTTCCCCGCGCGGATGGCCGCGGCGAAGCTTTTGAAATTGGGCTCGTCGGGGAAATTGTACATGGCGTCTGGATAGTAGCAGCCGTCTATCCACCAGCCCTTGACGCGCTCCCCCCAGCGCAGGGACCACTCCCGGATGACGGCCTCCCACTTCCGCTGAAAGGAGGCCAGGCGCTGCCCTTGGCCGTCCACCCACTCCAGGCGCTCCACGGCCTGGGCGTCGGCGCAGGGGGCGCCAGAGGGCAAATACACCCACAGGTCGATGCCCTGGGGTTCCAGGGCGGCGGCCAGGTCCGCGATTAAATCCCGCCGGGAGCACTTGCTGGGGGAAATGCCCACCAGCTGGTCGTACACCGGGTTGGGGGAGCAGTAATGCCCCGAGTTCTGGCCGATGGTGATGCAGAAGTAATCCGCGCCCACCTCCCGCAGCTGGGCAGCCAGCAGCTCCACGTCAAAGGCGTCTACCCGGGCGTTCCACTCCTCTGGGCTGCAGGGCTCCCCGGTGCCATCCCCGGCGGGGACGCACAGGAAGTGGTTGAACAGCCCCCAGCGCTTTCCTTGAAACATCTCTTGCCTATCCATGGTTGTTCCTCCCTTATCTGCCGCGCCTTTCCGGCGGGCTGGCTTTAACTGAAAAAGGCCGTGTCCGGCGGGGGCGGGGCGTCCAGCGTCAAGGGCTGGTGCGGGCACTCCCGCTCCCCCTCCGCGAAGTATTGGAGCACGTGGTCGATGTACACCGGGATGGTGGCCCAATAGCTGACCAGCGTGCCCTGGCAGCCCCGGTCCGGCATCTCCTCCAAATGGAGGCGCTGGTACGCCTGGCTGTGGGCCAGGGCCTGGGCGCAGCGGCGGCGCACCTGGGCTTTCTCCGCCTCCCCCAGGCGCTCCGGGTGGGCGTCGTCCGTAAAGGCGGCGATGGCCTCCAGCTCCTCAATGGCCCGCAGGTGCTCCACGCTGCAGGCGCAGCGGTTCTCCCACAGGCGCAGGCGCCCAAGGCCCCAGGGGCTTTCCGTGGCAGCCAGGCAGGCGGCCAGCTGCTCCCCCAGCCGCTGGTAGGTTTGGATGCTGTGCTCCAAGGCGGAACGCTCCCAGCAGCGAATCCACCCCAGGCCCTTGGGGTTCAGCCAGCATCCCAGGTAGCAGAAGCCCACATTGAACAAGTTGTCCCGGTTGAAAATGTCCAGCTCCTCCAGCTGGGACATGAGCTCCACAAAGGTCTCCGGCTGGCCGATGGCGTACTCCGCCGCGTACTGGCGGTAGAAGTCCCGGGCGGGAAGGAACGCCCCGCTGGCCTGGGCGGCATAGGAGAGGGTCAGGCTGTTCTCCGCGGTGCGCCAGTGGTTAAAGCAGATGCCGTGGATGGAAGCGCCGCCGCTCTCCCGCCGGCAGTGCTCCAGCAGCGCTTGGATGCCCCCACAGCTGTTCTGCTGCACGTACATGTTCCCGTCGAACTCCACCCAGGAGTAGAGCATGGTCTTTTGCAGCTCCGCGGCATGCACGCCCATGTAGGCCACCGCGTCGGCCACCGCCAAGGCGCCGTGGGCGGGCAGGAAGGTGTAGCCCAGCTCCGCCGGGAAAATCTGGTTCATAAAGGCCTTGGCCACCCGCAAGCTCTCCTTGCAGGTGACGTACAGCCCCACTTGCAGCTCCTTGTCCCCCAGCCACTCCTGGCGGCACTGCCACATGCGCCAAATCTGCTTGACGCTGCGCAAGGTGCCGTCCAGCGCGGTGGAGGGCACCTCCCCCCAGGGCTCCCGGCCCTCCTGCCGCAACGACTGAAGGGCGGCTTCCGCTGCCCCGCCGCCAAAGAGCTCCCGGCACAGGGCGGCGGCCTCCGGGCTGGAGAGGGGCTGGCTGTTGTCCCCGCCGCCCTCGGGGGTAATCAGCTCCAGCACGTCAATCTGGGGGTAGAGGGCCAGCACCTCCCGCACCATGGACTTCTCCTCCTCCAAGGGGGTGGACTCCTGGCACTCCACGGAAAGGGTCAGGCGCATACCCGCCTCTTTGGCGGTGTCCATCACCTGGCCCAGCCAGTACACGGCGAACCGCTCCCGCTTGTCCGGCTCCTCCAGGATGGCCTCCACCTCTGGGATGCAGAAGGCCCGGCGGTTGTCCACCGCGGCGGCCAGCTCCGGGTCAGCGGGCACGGCGTGGCGCTGGCCGTAGAAGAAGTGGCCCGCGGGCACCCGCTCCTCCCCCTTGTGGTAGGGGTGCCACTGGCCGTTGTAGCTGTGGAAGGTGATGGCGTTCATCCCCATGCGCGCCAGGCGGCGGATGTACTCCTTGGCCTCCCCCAAGGGGTAGGCGGAGATGTCCATGGGGAAGTTGATGTGCTGGCGGACGCCCCGGTACCGGCAATAGGGGGAAAAGTCCCGGCTTTCGGGCAGGCTGCCCAGGGCAAAGGGCTTTTTCAAAAAGTCCCCCTCGGTGGAGAAGCAGATGCCCAGCTGGGAAAGCAGCTGGTACACGCAGCACAGCAAGGCGCTCTCCGAGCCGCCCCGCAGGGTGAGGGAGCTTCCCTCCCGCCGCCAGCCGTAGCAGTGGGCCGGCAGGCTCTCGTCCACCTCCAGGCGGAACGTCAACTCCGCGCCCTTTCCAAAGGCAGCGCCGGAATACTTGCGCAGATAGCGTTTCAACTCCCGCTGTGCGTAACAGGCGGTGGGGCCTGTGGCGGCGCGGCAAATCTGTACAGTCATTTCAAAACAACTCCTTAACACCCAGTCCAAAAACCAAAATCAAACTCCAGAAAACTTTGGGCAAAAAGGCGGTTTTTCCTGGGGGCATCATACCGCATTTCCCAGGCGCTGTCAAGCGGGAAAAGAAAAAGCGGGGCGCCCTTGCCGGGACGTCCCGCGCTGTCTTTACGCCTGGGTGGAGGCCTCCCCCTGTTCCAGGCTGGCTTTGTAGGCGCTGCCCCACTGCTCCATGGCAGCCAAGATGGGCCGCATGGACTCCCCCAGGGGCGTGAGGGAATACTCCACCCGGGGCGGCACCTGGGGATACACTTTCCGCTGGACGATGCCGTCCTCCTCCAAAGAGCGCAAACTATCGGTGAGCACCTTTTGGCTGATGCCCTCCAAATCCTTGCGCAGCTCGTTAAAGCGCCAGGGGCGGGCCAGCAAATTCCGCAGGATGAGCAGCTTCCACTTGCTACCCACCAGCTGCACCGTGGTGGCCACGGGGCACTCTGGCAGTTCTTCTTTTGTCAGCATCCGGGCACCTCCTATTCCCTAACTACCAGCTATTATAGCGCGGCGAGCGCCGGGCCGCAAGAGGGGCCACAGTCACCTGCGGGTAACTAGGAGAGAAAAAAGTGCGTACTTGCCAAGGCGGGAAAATCGGCTACAATAGAGGGTGAGACAACCAGGCGGCGTGTAACCGCGGCCTGCAAGGAGGGTTCCCCATGACACAAGAACAGCGGCGGCTCTACCTCATCCAAGAGCTGCTGAAAGAGCGCCCCGACGGCGCCGGGATAGAGATTCCCACAGAGCGGGAAGGACAGAAACG
>FR893721.1:3472-10294 GCA_000435395.1 Firmicutes bacterium CAG:94 | reverse complement strand
CACAGCCCGCCAGCCAGGAGTTTTTGGCGGTGCAGGACGCGTACCTCCAGGAGGAGACACGGCGCAAGGGCGTCACCAGCCTTGCCCAGCTGCGACCGGTGGAAAAGGGCCTCTACCTGTGGCAGGGGGACATCACCACCTTGGCCTGCGGGGCCATTGTCAACGCGGCAAATTCCCAGCTGCTGGGGTGCTTTTATCCCTGCCACGGGTGCATTGACAACGCCATCCACACCTACGCCGGGGTGCAGCTGCGGCTGGAGGGCGCCCGGGGTGCAGCTGCGGCTGGAGTGCGCCCAGCTCATGGCGCGCCAGGGCCACCCGGAGCCCACGGGCCAGGCCAAAGTCACCCAGGCGTACAACCTGCCCTGCCAGTATGTGCTCCACACCGTAGGGCCCATCATCACCGGCAGGGTGACGCCCCGGGACGAGGCGCTGCTGGCCGCCTGCTACCGCGCCTGCCTGGAGGCCGCCCAGGAGCGGGGCATCCCCAGCGTGGCCTTTTGCTGCATCTCCACAGGGGAATTTCACTTTCCCAACCGGCGGGCGGCGGAAATCGCCCTGGAGACGGTGCGGGACTTCCAAAAAGAGACATCCAGCCAAATTGAGGTGATTTTTAATGTGTATAAAGACGCAGACCTCCAGATTTACCGGGAGCTCCTGGGCACAGCTTGAGCGCCTGGCCGCCGCCCTGCAAGAGGCGGACGCGGTGCTGGTGGGCGCGGGGGCCGGGCTTTCCACCTCCGCGGGGTTTGCCTACAGCGGGGAGCGGTTCCGCCGCTACTTTGGGGACTTTGAGGCGGCCTACGGCTTCCACGACATGTACTCCGGGGGATTCTACCCCTTCCCCACCTTGGAGGAGCACTGGGCCTACTGGAGCCGGTTTATCTTCCTCAACCGCTACTGCGACCCGCCCAAGCCGGTATATCAAAACCTGCTGGAGCTGGTAAAGGAGAAAGATACTTTTGTGCTCACCACCAATGTGGACCACTGCTTTCAAAAGGCCGGGTTTGACAAGCGCCGGCTGTTTTATACCCAGGGGGACTACGGCCTGTGGCAGTGCTCCAAGCCCTGCCACGACAAGACCTACGACAACCAAGAGGCAGTCCGCCAGATGGTGGAGGCCCAGGGCTTCCAGGTGACGGAGCGGGGGCTGCTCCCCCCTGCCCAGCCCAAGCGGGCCGTGCCCACAGAGCTTGTCCCCCGCTGCCCGGTGTGCGGCGCGCCCATGTCCATGAACCTGCGGGCGGACAACACCTTTGTCCAGGACGACGGCTGGCACCAGGCCGCCCAGCGGTACGAATGGTTTTTGCGCAGCCGCAAGGAGCTGCGGGTGGTCTTCCTGGAGTTGGGGGTGGGGTACAACACCCCGGGGATTATCAAGTACCCCTTTTGGCAGATGACCGCGGCCAATCCCCGGGCCACCTATGTGTGCATCAACTACCAGGACGCCCTGTGTCCCCGGGAGATCGAACAGCAGTCCCTGTGCATCCAGAGGGACATCCACCAGGTGCTGGAGCAGTTGGTAGGCAGATGAGAAAAAGCCGGCGTGCCGCCGGCTTTCTTTGCGCCCAGGTTTAGTGGGCGATTTCGTAAAAGTAGATGTGCAGGCCGTCCTCCAGGCTGTGGACCTCCCCCTCAAACTGGTTGCGGTGGAGGTAGGGCGCCAGGGCGGGGCTGTCTGTCAAAAAAGTGGGCACGGTGTGGAAGGGCATGGGCGCGCCCTCTGGGAACCAGCCGTTGTTCTCCACGTAGATGTGGGCCTCTTGGCCCTGGCTGTCCTGGCCGGTGAGCATATACCGGGCGCTCATGTGGCGCACCCCCGCCTGGTTGAGCACCTGGGTGTCCACCCCGCAGGGCTCCACGATGCCCTGAAATATCTCCCCCCGCACCGTGCCCCCAAAGGGAATCATGTCCACCGCCCCTGTTTCACTGGAAAGGTGCACTGCGGGGCCGTTGCTTTCTATGGCAATATCAAACACAAGTTTTCGTTCCATGGCTGCCTCCTGCCGGGCCGGATGGCCCTGTTTTTTCTCCTATTATAGCGGAGTGCGGTGGTGGGGGCAACCCCACATGCAGGTTCTCCTTGCGCCCGCGCTCATAGTATGCTACCATCCTCTTAAGAAATAACACGGAAAGGCGGCGGCGCACATGGCCCACACTTTTACGGAACCCTTCCCCTTTTCCTCCAGCTCCTCCCTTGGCTGCCCGTACTACCGCATCCCCTCTCTGCTGGCCACCCGGGAGGGGGTGCTCCTAGCCGCCATGGACGCCCGCTTCGGCGGCACGCCGGATTCTCCCAACGCCATTGGGACAGCAGTGGCCCGCAGCCTGGACAGCGGCCAAACCTGGGAAGAACCCCATCTTGCCGCGTCCTTTCAGGACTGGGCTGTGGGCAAGCTCCCTCCCCTGCCGGGCAGGAAGCCTCTCCGGCACAGCGCCTCCACCATTGACCCCTCCCTGCTCCAGGACAGCGCCACAGGGCGGATATTCCTGCTGGTGGACGCCTTCCCCTGGGGCATGGGGGCCTTTCAAGCCCAGAAGGGCAGCGGCTATTGCCAAGGCCGTTTGCTGCTCCGGCGGCGGGGCCGGTGGGCCTATGGCTATTTTGTGGGCGAGGACGGCGCCATCCGCCGCCTGGATGGCAGCCCCACTCCCTACAAGGTGGACGCGTCCCTGAACTTGAGCAAAAACAGCAGGCCCCTTACGGTAGGGCAGCGCCGGCCTATGTACTGGCAGGGCAGGCCCTGGGGGCTTCCCACGGGAAAACACGTGCCCATGCACTTGTTTTACCAGGGCGCGCGGTTCCAGGTGTTCCCCACCTCTTACCTGTTCCTGCTGTATTCAGACGACCTGGGCAAAACCTGGTCCACGCCCCGGGAAATAAACAGCCTGGTCAAGGAGGACAGCCTGGGATTTTTCGGCGTCTGCCCCGGCCAAGGCGCGCAGCTTTCCCAAGGCCCTCATGCCGGGCGGCTGGTGTTCCCTGCTTACGCTTTGGACGCCCGCACCGGCAGGCAGCAGTTCCGGGCGCTGTACAGCGACGATGGGGGCAGCCGCTGGCAAGCGGGCACTTTTGCGCCCTTGGGTGAAGGCATCTCCAGCATGAGCGAAACCCAGCTGCTCCCCTGCCCGGACGGGGCGCTGCTGGCCTTCTCCCGCACCACCAGCGGCTTTGTGGCCCGCACCGCAAGCCTGGACGGCGGCGCCACCTGGCAGCCCCCTGTGCTGGACAGCTTCCTGCCCCTGACAGGCGGCGCTGGGTGCCAGGTGTCCGCGCTGGGCCTGCCTTGGCAAAACAGGGACGCTGTGCTCGTCTCCGCCCCCGCCGGGAAGGACAGGACCCAGGGCGTCCTCTCCTTAGGCTTTCTGGAAAAGGGACATCAAATCCGCTGGGCAGCCCGACGGCAGCTGACGGAGGCCGGGGAGGAATTCGCCTACTCCTGCCTGGCGGCGCTGCCCAACGGGAAGGTGGGCCTGCTGTATGAAACCTCCAACCGGCCCCAGGCCGTGGACGCCGTCCGGTTCCGGGAGCTTTCCCTGGAAGGGCCCTGGGACTGGGAGCACACCTTATAAACAAAGGGCCGCCGGAAGCACCCGGCAGCCCTTTTCCTTTACGCCCCCAACACCTGCTCAAAGACGCGGCAGCACTCCAGCGTCATGGAGTGGGGCACGGTGGGGCTTTCCAGCAGGCCTGCGCCTATACAGCGCACGGCCTCCCGCACCTGGTAGATAAAGCCGTTGACGTCCTCCTGGACGTACTCCTCCACCAGCCGGCCGGACTTGTCGTACAGCTCCACCCGGCCCCCGGTGTGGAGCCGCTCCCGCAGGGCGATGTAGCCCTCCTCCCCGTACAGGCCGCCGTTTTCCGGCAAGGCCGTGCCCACGGAGCACTGGCCGTCCACCAGGTAGTCCCCGTAGCGGAGAAGGAAACTGGCGGTTTCGTCCACGCCGGTGGGGGCCCGCACCACGGTGGACTCCACCTGGGCCAAGGGCTCTGTGGCGAAGTAGCCCAGCACCTCGATGAGGTAGACCCCCAAATCGTACATGGAGCCGCCGCCCAAGGCGGGGTTGTAGGCCCGGGTGGTCAAGTCCTTGCCCGCGTAAAAGCCCAGGTTCCCTTGGGCGCACTTCAGCTTGCCGATGCGGCCGGTTTCCACCCACTCCTTCACCTTCTGGATCTTGGGCAAAAAGCGCACCCACATGCACTCCATGAGGAACAGCCCCTTCTCCCGGGCCAGGGCAAAGACCTCCTCCGCCTGGCGGGTGTGCAGCACCATGCTCTTTTCGCAAAGGACGTGCTTGCCGTGCTCCAAGCACTGGAGGATGTTTTCATAGTGGAAATTGTTGGTGGTGGCGATGTACACCGCGTCGATGTCCGGGCGCTGGAGCATCTCCTGGTAGCTGCCGTAGCCCGCGGGGATGTGCTGCTCCTGGGCGAAGGCTTGGGCGCGCTCCAGGCTTTTGCTTGCCACCGCCGCCACCTGGGCGCCCTCCACCTGGCGGACGGCGTCCGCGAATTTCCGGGCGATGTTCCCCGCCCCCATAATGCCGAACTGAATCATACTCTGCTCTTTCCCAAAGCCGCCCCGCTGGTGGCTTCCCTTTTTGTTACGGCATGATTATACACCCCATCCCACCGGCGCACAAGGAGCAATTTTACCAGGCGCCGCCTTGACAACCGGCCCAGCTTGTTATAGTATTAAGTAGAAAACAGTTGTTTTCGCAAATTTTTTTGGAGCATTGGAGGAGTACGCCATGAAAATCTATGTTTCCGCAAGCGCCTACCGGGACGGGGACGGCACCCAGGCCCGGCCCTTTAAGCACATCAACGACGCGGCCAAAGTCGCCCGGCCCGGCGACGAGGTGTTGGTGGCCCCCGGCGTTTACCGGGAATATGTTGACCCCCAGAACGCCGGCACCGAGGACGCCCGCATCACCTACCGCAGCACCGAGCCCCTGGGCGCTGTGATTACCGGCGCCGAGGTCATCAAGTCCTGGCAGCCCTACGAGGGCAACGTGTGGGTGGCCCGCGTGGCCAACACCCTCTTTGGGGACTACAACCCCTACACCACCTACGTCTACGGCGACTGGTACTTCGCGGGCAAGTCCAAGCACACCGGCTGCGTGTACTTAAACGACAAGGCCATGTACGAGGCCGGCTCCATTGAGGAGTGCGTCAAGGGCGAGGTGTACCCCTGCTCCTGGGAGCCCGAGGCTTCCACCTACAAGTGGTACGCCCAGCAGGATGGGGAATACACCGTGCTTTACGGCAACTTCCAGGGCAAGAACCCCAACGAGGAAAACGTGGAAATCAACGTGCGCCGGGAGTGCTTTATGCCCTCTAAAACCGGCGTGGGCTACATCACTGTAAGCGGCTTTAACATCAACAAGGCCGCCACCACCTGGGCCCCTCCCGCCGCCTACCAGGACGGCATGATCGGCCCCCACTGGTCCAAGGGCTGGATTATTGAGGACTGCGAGATTTCCAACTCCAAGTGCGCAGGCATCTCCCTGGGCAAGTACCTGGACCCCGACAACGACCACTACTTCACCGTGAAGCACGTGAAGTCCCCCACCCAGATGGAGCGTGACGCCGTGTGCCGCGGCCAGTACCACGGCTGGCTGAAGGAGAATGTGGGCAGCCACATCGTGCGCCGCTGCAACATCCACAACTGCGAGCAGGGCGGCATCATCGGCCGCATGGGCGCTGTGTTCTCCATCATCGAGGACAACCACATCCACCACATCAACAACATGATGGAGCTGGGCGGCGCCGAGATTGCCGGCATTAAGCTGCACGCCGCCATCGACGTGATTTTCCGCCGCAACTGCATCCACGACTGCACCATGGGCATTTGGTGCGACTGGGAGGCCCAGGGCACCCGCATCACCCAGAACCTGCTGTACAACAACCAGAAGCCCGCGTTCGCCAGCCGGCTGAAGGGCGGCATGATGAGCCAGGACATCTTTGTGGAAGTGAGCCACGGCCCCACCTTGATTGACAACAACGTGCTGCTCTCCGACGCCTCGCTGCGCTTCGCCACCCAGGGCGTGGCCATGGTGCACAACCTGATTTGCGGCGCCCTCACCTGCGTGGGCGGCGGTACTTATCCCCGCTACACCCCCTACCACATCCCCCACCGCACCGAGGTGATGGGCTTTATGACCTTCCTCCACGGTGACGACCGGTTCTACAATAACATCTTTGTCCAGAAGTGGCCCGGTGATCCCATCATCACTCCCCACGACAGCGACGACGGCCACGACGAGGAAAACCGGGAAGTGGGCACCCATGTGTGGGACGAGTATCCCACCTATGACGAGTGGATCGCCCAGTTCGACATGGACACCGATACTCCCAACATGATGAAACTGGCTCGTGCACATGATTCCCATCTGCCTGTGTGGTCCAAGGGCAACGTGTACTTCAACGGCGCCAAGGCTTGGAAGCACGAGGAAGGCGGTCTGGTGGACAACGAGCACCAGGTGTACGTGAACCTGGAGACAAAGGACGGCCGTCCCGTGCTCTCCACCAACGTGTACGACTTCCTGGAGGGCTTTACCGGCCAGATGGTGAACACCCAGGTACTGGGCATGGCCTTTGAGCCCGAGGAGTACTACGAGAATCCCGATGGCACCCCCATCAACTTCAACACCGACTACTTCGGCGACCACCGCGGCGAGGCCGTTATCCCCGGCCCCTTTGCCTGCAAGTGCGGCGCGGAGAAGGAGCTCTTCTAAGATAAAAAAGCAAAAGACCCACAGGGGCTGCCGCGGCTGCGGCGGCCCCCTTTTTGCGCCCCCCCTGGACGGCGGGGGAAA
>FR893721.1:0-3458 GCA_000435395.1 Firmicutes bacterium CAG:94 | reverse complement strand
CCTCTGGACGGCGGGGGAAAACCGTGCTACAATGCGGGAAACGGTATCTTTTGAGAGGAGTTGCTTATAGTGAAAACAAAGGATTTGGCCGGGCTGCTCCACCGCCTGGAGCGGCCCACCGGCCCGGTGGACGTGGTACTGGACACCGACACCTACAACGAGGTGGACGACCAGTTCGCCCTGTCCTACCTGCTGGCCTCCCAGGACCAGCTGCGGGTGAAGGCGCTGTACGCCGCGCCCTTCTTCAATGAGAACTCCACCGGCCCGGCGGACGGCATGGAGAAAAGCTACCAGGAAATCCTAAAGCTGCTGGGGCTGGCCGGCTGCCAAGAGCTGCGGGACGTGGTGTTCCGGGGCTCTGCCAGCTACCTGCCCGACGAGGGGACCCCGGTGCCCTCCCCGGCGGCGGAGGATTTGGCCCGGCGGGCCATGGGCTACTCCCCGGAAGCGCCCCTGTATGTGGTGGCCATTGGCGCCCTGACCAACATAGCCTCCGCCCTGCTGCTGGAGCCCGCCATCGCCCAGCGCATCACTTTGGTGTGGCTGGGGGGCAACGCCTGGGATTGGCCGGACAACCAGGAGTTCAACGCCTTCCAGGACGTGGCCGCGGACCGGGTGGTCTTCGGCAGCGGGGCGGCTGTGGTGCAGCTGCCCTGCCAGGGGGTGGTGTCCGCCTTCCGGGTCAGCGGGCCGGAGCTGCGCCAGTACCTCCAAGGCAAGAGCCCCCTGTGCGACTACCTGGTGGAGCTGGTGGAGGAATCCCAGCGCCACTGGAACGCGGGCCCCTGCTGGACGCGGCCCATCTGGGACGTCACCGCCGTGGGCTGGCTGCTGGGGGAGCGCTTTATGCTGGATAGGCTGGAGCCCAGCCCCATCTTCCAGTACGACCACCACTACAGCTTTGACAAGAGCCGCCACCCCATGCGGTACGTGTACCACATCCAGCGGGACGAGCTCTTCGCGGATTTGTTCGAAAAGCTGCCCAAGCTGGGGCAGTAACAGAAACGCCCTCCGGCACAAGGCTGGAGGGCTTTTTGCTGGGATACATTCCCCGCTTTGGGGCACACTAGGGACAAAACCATATGGAAGCGAGGAATCTGCCATGATACAAGAGGATACGGTCAAGCTGCTGCGGGAGTGCAACGCCGGCATCAAAATGGGGGTGAGCTCCCTGGACGAGGTGCTGCCCAAGGTGCAGTCGGCCAGCCTGCGGAACTCCCTGGAGAAGTGCCGCCAAGCCCACGGCAAGCTGGGGGACGAGACCCACGCCTTGCTGGCCCGCTACGGGGACGCCGGCAAAGAGCCCAGCCCCGTGGCCAAGGGCATGTCCTGGATGAAGACAAACGTCAAGCTGGCCCTGGAGGAGAGCGACGAAACCGTGGCCGACCTGATTACCGAGGGATGCAACATGGGGGTGAAGTCCCTAAGCCGCTACCTAAACCAGTATGAGGCCGCCGAGGAGCAGGCCAAGGACATTGCCAAGCGGCTGATCCACCTGGAAAGCGGCCTGGCTCAGGAGATGCAGCCCTATCTGTAACAGCGAAAAGGACACCCAAGCAGCCGCTTGGATGTCCTTTTTTATGGGTATATTCTGAAAGGGGATTAGGCCCGCTGGGGCAGGCGGCGCTCCAGCTGGTCCAGGGCTTTGCGCAGGGGGTGGTACAGCAGCAGCGCCAGCAAAAAGTTCCCACCCGCGTGGACCACGTCGAAGCTCAACCCGCTGATAATCCAGGCGATGACCATCTGCACCCCGCCCACGGGGAAGTACGTCAAAGAGCACAGCGTCCCAAAGGCCAAGCCGAACAGCCCGGACAAAATGGCCCACTGCCAGGCGCGCTTCATCCAGCGGAACAGCCAGGTAATCCCTGCCAGCAGCGGCCAAATGTACAGGTACATCACCCACCAGGTGCCAAAGCCGTAGAGCACGCCCTCCAGCAGCAGGAACACCGCCAGGGCCCCTATCACCCGCCGGCGGAACACCAGCGTAAACAGGATGGTGAGCAGGCTGACCAGCTCCACATTGGGCAGGAAGGCCAGGGCTTCTTTGGAAACCACCATCACCGTGCCCATCATGGCCATCAGGCACAGGTCGGTGAGACGGCGTTTCATCAGTAGCCCACGGTGAAGGTCAGCTCGTAGGTGTCGCCGTCACTGAGCTCCGTGGCGTCGGCGCCGTAGTTCCACATCTCGCCGCCCTTGGTCAGGCACCACCACTCCTGGTTGGCGTCGTCCACCGTCTCGCCGTCCACGGTGGTGATGAACAGCCCGTAGCTGCTCTCCTCGCCCTCTACCAGGCCCTCAGCCACCAAGGCGTCGCCCAGGGTGGCGGCGGTGGTGGTGATGGGGAACTCCTTCTCGGTGCCGTCGCCGTGGACCACCTTCAGGGTGATGTCCTTGGTCTCGGCATCCTCGGCGGAGGAGAGGCTGCTTTCCGAAACAGCCTGGCTGCTCTCCACGGAGGAGGAGCTTGTCTCTGTCTGGGAAGAGCTCTCCTCTACCTGGGAGGAGGTGCTGGCGGGGGTGCTGCTCTCCTGGGAAGCGGAGGAGCCGCTGGCGTCGCCGCAGCCGGCGAGGACGGTCAACAGCAGGGCAAGGCTCAGCAGGAGCGCGGCGCCCCGGCGGAAAAGATTGGTGTGTTTCATGTGTGTTACCTCATTTCTAAAAAGATTAGATTTGAGGGACGGCGCCCGCCTTCCACAGCCCTGGCGCAAGCTGTGGAAAAAGCGGGCAGGAAAACAAAGCCGGGGATAGGCCCGGCCCTTCCTGTACCATGCGCCAAGAACCCGTGGCTTTGGTACGGCCTTTCCGGGCAAGTCTTCCGGCTTAGGCATCAAACAGGGAGCCCCGCCTTCCCAGCCCAAAGGGCCAGTGGCACACTGGGGCGCCCCTCTGCCATTACGGCGACGGGTTCGCCGGGGATTCGCACCCCTGTTCCTATGTTCGGCCGCGGGAAAAGGCCCGCGGGCACCCGGAGTCCCAACGGGCCTTATCATACCCCATACCGGGGATTTTGTCAATTTCCTTCTACAAAAGCCACCAGCCCAGCAGGCGGGCGGCGGAGGAAATCAAAAAGCACAGCAGCAGGCCGCAGCCCGTGGGCAAAGCCATGGACAGGGCCGTCCACTTCAGGCTTTTTGTCTCCCTCCAGATGGTCCAGCAGGTGGTGGAGCAGGGCCAGTGGAACAAGGTGAACACCAGCACGCACAAAGCCGTCACCCAGGTCCAGCCGTTCTCCAGCAGCAGGCCGTGCAGGGCGGAAAGCTCCCCCACCTCCACCAAGGCGCCCTGGGACAGGTAGCCCATCAGCAGCAAGGGCAGCACCAGCTCGTTGGCGGGCAGCGCCAGGAGGAAGGCCAGCAGAATCACCCCGTCCAGGCCAAAGAGGCGGGCAAAGGGCTCCAAAAGCCGGGCGCAGTGGGTGAGAAGGCTTTCCCCGGCCCAGGTGACATTCCCCAAAC
>FR893720.1:6668-22910 GCA_000435395.1 Firmicutes bacterium CAG:94 | reverse complement strand
CACCTGGTTGCGCAGGGTCTCCAAATCGTAGTCCCGCACGTCCACGCCGCCCACCTTCACGGTGCCCTCGGTGGCGTCGTACAGGCGGGGGATAAGCTGGATCAAGCTGGTTTTGGAGGAACCGGTGCCGCCCAAAATGCCGATGATTTCGCCGCTTTTGATGTGCAGGTCGATGTGGGAAAGGGCGTTGCGGGTGGCCTTTTTGGAGTATTTAAAGCTGACCTGGTCAAAATCAATGGAGCCGTCCTTTACCTCCATCACAGGGTTCTGGGGGTTTTGCAGGGTGCTCTCTTCAGAAAGCACCTCTACAATACGCTCGGCGGACTCCAAAGACATGGTCACCATAACAAATATCATGGAGACCATCATCAGGCTCATCAAAATCTGGAAGGAGTAGGTGAGCAGGGAGGACATCTGGCCCACGTCCAGGTCCAGGCCCTGGCTGGTGATAACTGTGTAAGAGCCAAAGGACATGACGAAAATCATCACCACGTAAATGCAGAACTGCATCAACGGGTTGTTGATGGCCAAAATGCGCTCGGCCTTGGTAAAGTCCTTCTGCACATCCTCGGCGGCGCGGTCAAACTTCTTCTTTTCGTAGTCCTCCCGCACATAGGCCTTTACCACCCGCATGCCCCGGATGTTCTCCTGCACCGAGGCGTTTAAGGCATCGTATTTGCGGAACACCCGGCGGAACAGGGGCATGGTCTTTTTGGTGACAAGGAACAGCCCAATGCCCAGCACGGGGATGGTGAACAGGAAGATAAAGGCCATCTTCCCGCCCATGATAAAGCCCATGGCAAAGGAGAAAATTAGCATAAGGGGGCTGCGCACAGCGGTGCGGATAATCATCATATAGGCCATCTGCACATTGGTGATATCCGTGGTCAGGCGGGTTACCAGGCTGGAGACAGAGAACTTGTCGATGTTCTCAAAGGAGTAACCCTGAATTTTGTAGAACATATCCTTGCGCAGGTTGCGGGCAAAACCGCAGCTGGCGGTGGAGCAGGCTTTCCCTGCCAAAGCGCCAAAGGTCAGCGACAGGCCTGCCATTAAGATAAGCACGCCCCCATAGCCCAGCAGCACAGGCATAGAGATGCCCGCCTTTATCTCGTTGACCAAGTTGGCGATGATAAAAGGAATAATACATTCCATAATCACTTCGCCAGTGACGAATACGGGGGCCAGAATCGAGGGCTTCTTGTACTCCCGTATGCTTTTTGCCAGAGTTCGTATCATAGCAAAACCTTCCTTTCCTCGTAAGCTCTTCCTCCCCACAGGCCCTTCCCCACGCGCCGGGGAGCGGGTCGCCCGTAAAGACACAAAACCGTCCGGCCAGGCCAAACGCAACTGGTCGAGGACGGGACGGGCAGGGACATGTGTTTTGTTAGGTATCGAACTAATTCTAAAGCAAACAGTGTCCTTTGTCAAGGATTTTTGCCACATTCACCTGGGAAAAAATTCTCACTTTGTCCAAAGGGTTTTTGGGCAAATAGAAAAACCACCGCACTGCCATCTTGCCAAGGGTCCCGCCGCCGTGCTATACTAGTAAAAAAAGAACGGTGTGGAGAAAATGCGGGCCTTCGGGGCCCTTTTCTTTCTAACTTTTTTAGGAGGCATGGCCATGGAAGACGCCCAAAAAACAGAACTGTTTGAAAGCATGCCCATCCCCCGGGCGGTGATGAAGCTGGCCATCCCCACGGTGCTCAGCTCCTTGGTGATGGTGCTGTACAACCTGGCGGACACCTACTTTGTGGGGATGCTCAACAACGCCGTGGAAAACGCCGCGGTGACCTTGGCGGCCCCGCTGCTGCTGGCCTTTAACGCGGTGAACAACCTGTTTGGCGTGGGCAGCTCCAGCATGATGAGCCGCTCCCTGGGCAAGAAGGACTACGAAACCGTGTACCGCAGCGCGGCCTTTGGGTTTTACTGCTCCATCTTCGCGGGGCTGCTGTTTTCCATTGCCTACACGGTGTTCCAGGTGCCGCTGCTGAACCTGCTGGGCGCCACCGAGGAGACCCTCGGCGCCACCATAGGCTATGCCCGGTGGACGGTCACCTTTGGGGCTGTGCCGGCCATCTTAAACGTGGTGCTGGCCTACCTGGTGCGGGCGGAGGGCGCCGCCATGCACGCCAGCATCGGCACCATGAGCGGCTGCTTCCTCAACATCCTCTTAGACCCCATCTTCATCCTGCCCTGGGGCCTGAACATGGGCGCCGAGGGCGCGGGCCTGGCCACCTTCCTCTCCAACTGCGTGGCCTGCCTGTACTTCTTTGTGCTGCTCTACGTCAAGCGGGGCAGGACCTACGTGTGCGTCAACCCCAAGATGTTCTCGTTTAAGCGGCACATTGTGGTGGGGGTGTGTGCCGTGGGCATCCCGGCCTCCATCCAGAACCTGCTCAATGTCACCGGCATGAGCGTGCTGAACAACTTCACCTCCGCCTTTGGCTCCAACGCCGTGGCAGCCATGGGCATCGCCCAGAAAATCAACTCCGTCACGGTGCAGATCGCCCTTGGCCTCTCCCAGGGCATCATGCCCCTTATCAGCTACAACTACGCCAGCGGCAACATCAAGCGCATGAAAAAGACCTTCTTCTTCACCGCCCGCATCGCCCTGGTGTTCCTGGTTTTGATGGAGATTGCCTACTACGCCGGCGCCCGCACCTGGGTGGGGCTGTTTATGCAGGACCAGCAGATTGTGGACTACGGCGCCCGGTTCCTGCAGGGCTTCTGCCTGGGCATGCCCTTCTTGGCCATCGACTTCCTGGCGGTGGGCGTGTTCCAGGCCTGCGGCTTGGGCAAGAACGCCTTCCTGTTCGCCATCCTGCGCAAGGTGGTGCTGGAAATCCCCGCCCTCTTTATTTTAAACGCCCTGTTCCCCCTCTACGGCCTGGCCTACGCCCAGTTCGCCGCAGAACTGGTGCTGGCCATCGCGGCGGTGATTGTCCTGGCGCGGCTGTTCCGCAGGCTGGAGCGCCGCTACCAGCCCAAGGGGTGACGCATCTTGCCTTTTGCCCTATCTTCTGGTATGATAGGGGTTGGAAAGAAAGGGGACAGTTCTATGGCAAGCAAGGTTTCACATCTGCCAACAGCATAGCAAAGGCGGGCCGCCACAGGCCCGCCTTTTTTGATTTATCACTGTAACGGAGGGAAGTTTATGGGTAACACAACAGGAAGCCGAAAGAAAAAAGCCATCCGCGGGGCGTGGAAGCTGGGGATGGTGCTGGCGGGCAACACCCTGTACGCCCTGGGGGTCACGCTGTTCCTTTTGCCCAGCGGGCTGATTACCGGCGGCACCACCGGCCTGGGGCTGGTGGCGGAGCACTTTTTCCACGTGCCCCTGTCCACCTTTGTGGCCGTGTTCAACATTTTGATGTTCCTGGTGGGCCTGCTGGTGCTGGGGAAGGTCTTCGCCCTGACCACCGCCATCAGCTCCTTTTACTACCCGGCGATTTTGGCGGTGTTCCAAAGCCTCTTTGGGGAGGTGCGCCTGACAGAGGACCCCCTGCTGGCCACCGTGCTGGCCGGGCTGATGATTGGCGCGAGCATTGGGGTGGTCATCCGGGCGGGGGCCTCCACCGGCGGCATGGACATCCCGCCCCTGGTGCTGCAAAAGAAGCTGCGCATCCCGGTGTCGGTGTCCTTGTACGTGTTCGACTGCCTGATTCTGCTGCTGCAGGCGCTGTTCTCCAACGTGGAGCAGGTGCTCTACGGCCTGGTGATGGTGCTGCTGTACACCCTCACCTTGAACAAGACCCTCCTGCTGGGCACGGGGCAGATGCAGCTGAAGGTGGTCAGCAAAAAGTACGGGGAAATCAGCCAAGCCATCCAGCGGCAGGTGGACCGGGGCACCACCCTGTTCCAAAGCATGGGCGGCTTTGAGCAGGAGCAGGGCTGCACCGTGCTGACGGTGGTGGACCGCCGGGAGCTGCCCAAGCTCACCGAGCTGGTGACGGAAATCGACCCCGACGCCTTTATGGTGGTCAACCAGGTCAACGAGGTGCGGGGCCGCGGCTTCACCAGCCCCAAGCGCTACGAGAAGCGCGACAGCTAAAACAACGGAAAAAGCCTCCCCCTCTACCCAGAGCGGGAGGCTCTTTTGTTTATCCCAAGGCGGTGTCCAGCACCATCATCACCAAAAAGCCGGCCATCACGCCCAAGGTGCCCACGTTGGAGTGCTCCCCCAAGTGGGCCTCGGGGATGAGCTCCTCCACCACCACGTAGAGCATGGCACCGGCGGCAAAGGCCAGCAGCCAGGGCAGCAGCGGCTGGAGGCTCCCCGCCACCAGCACGGCCAAAATGCCGAAGATGGGCTCCACCACGCCGGAGAGCGCCCCGTAGAGAAAGCTTTTCCAGGCGGGCAGGCCCTCCTGCCGCAGGGGCAGGGAGATGGCCGCGCCCTCGGGGAAGTTTTGAATCCCCATGCCAATGGCCAAAGCCATGGCGCTGGCGTACAGGGCGGGGTCGTTGCCGTGCTGGGCGGCCAGGGCAAAGGAAAAGCCCACCGCCATGCCCTCGGGGATGTTGTGCAGCGTCACGGCGAAAATCAGCAGCGTGGTGCGCTTCCAGGAGGAGGAGCGGCCCTCGGGCTTCTGGGCGCCCAGGTGCAGGTGGGGCATGAGATAATCCATGGCCAGGAGGAACAGCACCCCCAGCAAAAAGCCCCCCGCCGCCGGGAGCCACCCCGGCAGGCCGCTGCTCTCCGCCTCCTCAATGGCGGGGATGAGCAGGCTCCACACTGCGGCCGCCACCATGACGCCCGCGGCAAAGCCCAGGAAAATCCGCTGGGCCCCGGCGGACACCCGCTTGCGGAAGAAAAACACCATAGAGGCCCCCAGGGCGGTCATCAGGCAGGTAAAGCCCGTCCCCCCGGCGGCCCACAGCACTGGCTGCATAGAACCCCCTCCTTTTGTAAAAAGCATTTTCAGAACCATGGGATATTTTCCCCCGCCATTATACAGGGCATGCCGCCCTTTGTCAAACAGGCCCACAGCACAGCTCCCGCGCCCGCCAGCCAGCACAATGTCCTCCGCATGTTACGGGACTGCCTTTCCCACGTCCCCGTTTTCTTCCAGAATGGAGCTTAAAAAGCCCTGTCTCTCTGCAAGTACTCCCACTTCCCGGTACATAGAAAAAGGCCGCCGCGAAAACGGCAGCCTTTCTTTTCCTTTTGCGGGGGCGCGTCACTGCACCGAACCCTCCAGCACCACGGCCTGCATGCCGATGCCCTCATAGGCAGCCTCCACCTGCTCCTTGGGGTAGGCCACGTTCTTGCCCTCCAGGGGGTCGTTGAAGTAGTAGCAGTCCTTGTCCTCCCCGGTCAGCAGCAGGCAGTGGAGGGGATACAGCCAGGTGAACAGCTGGCCGCTGTCCTCCAGGAAAAACTGGGTGGATTCCACCGGCGCTTCCATGGCGATGGTGGCCCACAGCAGCACCGGCGTCCCGGCGTCGATGTACTCCCGGCACAGCTTGTCCAGGCTCTCCCCTTCCAGCTCCTGCACGGAAAGGCCCTCTAGTCCCCTATCCTGGAGCAGCTGCTCCAGGGCCTCTGTGATAACAGGCGCGTAACAGCCCCAGCCGCTCTCCTCATAGGGGCTGCCCAGAAAGACCTTCCAGGGGTCGGCGCCTACCAGGGTGCCGTCCTCCCGGGTGTAGGGGGCATTGCCCTGGGGGAGGTAGTTGTCGATGAACTCCTCCACGGTGATGTCCACCCCGGCGTACTGCAAGGCCATCACCGCGGTGACGCTCTCGCAGCCGGTGGGGTACTTGTCCCGCTGGTCGATAAAGGGCGCGTCGATAACGCCCGGCATCTCCCGTCCCTCCACAGGGGCCACCGCGGGAGCAGGCCCGCCCTCCGAGCGTAGCAGCGCCTTGGCCGCCGGGGAGATGGCCAGCAGCACCCCAAAGGACACCGCGGCGAACAGGCACACAAGCCACAGCAGCACAATCCTCCTGGGCTGGCGGGTCCTCTTGTAACGTCTGGTGGTTTGCATGGTCCTTTCCATAGTTCTCACTCCCTTTTCAACCATTAGACGGGGCAATGGTGGAAAAGGTTAGGGAGTTTTTTTCGGAAATGGACAAAAAAAGCCCCCCGCTGTACAAAACGGGGGGATGCTTTTTCTAAATTTTACAGGAACTGCATGGGGTCCACGCGGGTGCCGTTCTGGTACACCTCAAAGTGGAGGTGGGGCCCTGTCACGTTGCCGGTAGCGCCCTCATAGCCCACCACGGTGCCAGCCGTTACATACTGGCCCTGGCTGACGGCTACGGAGCTCAAATGGGCATAGCGGGTGGTGTAGGTGCCGTTGTGGTAAATCAGCACGTAATAGCCCCAGCTGTCGCCCCAGCTGTCGTAGTTGTTAGCTACAATCACCTGGCCATCCTCAGCGGCCACCACAGGGGTGCCGTAGGGGCCGGCGATATCCAGGCCCTTGTGGCCGGGATAGCCGTTGTAGCCGGCGGAAATGTACGTCACACCGGGCAGGGGCCAAATGGGGTCAAAGCCCTCTACCCCGCCGCCCGTGGTGGGGTAAGAAACATTCCCCCCGTCGGACACAGTGCCGCCGCTACTGCTATTGCTGCTGCCGCTGTTGTTGGCGGCTTCCTGCTTGGCGGCCTCTTCGGCGGCCTTCTGGGCGGCAATGGCCTCTTGCATCTCCTGCTCGTTGGCGGCCAGCTCTTCCTCGTTGGCGGCCAGCTGATTCTCCGTGGCGCCCTCTGCCCCCTGGATTTCCACCAGGTCCGCCGTAGTCTGCTCATAAAGCTGGTCCAACTCGTCCTGCTTGCTCTCCAGGGTCTTCTGGAGCTCGGCTACCTCCCGCTTCTGGGCCTCCACCTGCTCGCGCTCGGCGCTGGTAGAGTCCACATAGGCCTCCAGCTTGTCCACCAGCTCCTGGTCGTGGGCTGTCATGGAGTCCACCAGCTGCATGCGGGTGGTAAAGTCCGAAAGGCTCTCAGAGTCCAGCAGGATTTCCAAAGTGCTCACGTTGCCTGCGGTGTACAGGGCCACCAGCCGCTCTTTAAACTCGTCGATGGTGTCCTGAATCTCCGCCTGGGAAGCATCCAGCTTCATGGTCAGCTCGTTGATGCTGGCATTCAAATCGTTGATGTTCTGGCGGGTGGTGTCGATCTGCTGCTGCACCACGTCAATCTGCTCCTGCAGGTTTTCCTGCTCGGCCTGTTTTTCCGCCTCGTCGTTGCGAAGCTGCTCCAGCTGGGCCTCCAGCTGGTCCTTCTCTGCCTGAAGCCTGTCCTGCTCGGCCTGGATCTCCGCCACGGTCTGGGCGGAAACGCTCAGGGGAATCATGGCGGCCACACACAGGGCCAGCAGGCCGGAAAACAGGCGCTTGCCAAATTTGCGGTTCATAAGCTTTTCCTCCTCATGGGTTGTATGAAAGACTGAAGCTTAACAATTTACATAAACTTTGCATCGTGTAGAATTGTAAACCAAGAGGAGGGATTTATATTTCCCCAAAAGAATTATTCTGTAAATTTATTTCAAAATAGTTACAACTTCACCGGGAAAGCCCCATATCTTGGGGATTTTTAGGCGGAATCCCCGGAAAAAATTTTTACCGCCGGCGCCTGCTTTTCATCGCCACCCGGAACAGGCCCTGGGGCCGGTAGGGCCAAAAAGAGGGCCGCCTCTCCCTGGGGCGGGAGCTCCACAGCGCCGCCAGGGCCACGGTCAAAAAGCCCAGCGCCACCAAGGACCACCCCGCCACACCCACCATCCAGGAGGGCACAGGCAGGGCGAAGGTCCGCTCCCCCAGCCACAGGGGCAGCACCCCGCCCACAGCCCACAGCGCCCGCCAGGGGCGCCTTTTGCCGGCCATGGTCAGCTGTGGGGCAGGCAGAGGAAATCCAGCAGGAAATCCCGTGCCCGGCCCAGGCCCGTGGCGTCTAAGGAGGCCTCTACCCCCAGCAAGTCCACCTCCAGGGTGTAGCGCCCCCCGGGGAGGCGCCGCAGCCACAGGGGCGGCTGGCTCTCCCCAAAGCTGAGGCGGCGGCCCTGGTAGTCCACCACCACAAACCCCACCGCCGTGATGAAAAGGAACAGGGAAATGCCCAGGGCCAGGAAGAAGGCCCGGCGCTTCGTGTGCTTCATACAATGCCCCCTTTGGGCCTAGTGTGCCCCAAAAGCCGGCATATATTTCGGGTTGCCGAATGGAGAAAACAAAAGGCAGGTTTCCGCTGTACGTCCCCAGGACGCACTTGGCTTCAAAAAGCCTCCCAGCGGCTTGGATAAAAACAGCAGACAGGGCACCAGGCCCCGCCTCCGCGGCCGGTCGCCCCCAGCTGGAGCTTTTTCAGCAAACTGCCTTTTTTTATAGTATAGAGTGTCACCCGCCGCCCACAGTGGCCTCCAGCACAGGGACCAGGGCCTGCCCCACCAGCTGCCCGGCATAGACGGCCTCGCTGACGGTGTTCACCTCGGTGCCCACCTCCACCAGCAAAGAGCCTGGGGTGGCGTTCATGTTGTACTTGCTGTTGGAGAAGTTCAGCGGCCGGGCCAGGCCGGGGTACAAAGTCTCCAGGCTCTCCTGCACCCGCAGGGCCAGGCGCAGGTTCTCCTCCCAGCGGGGGAAATCCCCCCAGCCGCCGTCGGCGTCGCACCCGGCAATGAGCATCACCTGGGCGGCCTTCCTGCCGCCAATGGTGGCCGTGGGCTTGTATTTGACACCGCTGTCCGTGGTCATGGAGTCCCGGTGGACGTCGATGGTCACCTGGATGGTGGGGTACTCCGCCAGGTTCTTCTGGAGCACCTCCCAGGAGCGGTCGTAAGAGCCGTTGTACAGGGTGTCGTTGACGGTGGTGTCGTGGATAACCCCAAAGCCCGCGGCCTCCAGGGCCTGTTTCAGGGCCTCCCCGGCGGCCACCACGCTTTGCTCCTGGTTGGTGGTGCGGGTCTCCATATCCGTGTAGTAAAAGCCCGTGTAGCTTTGGGAGTAGGCCTCGCTGGTGTGGGTGTGGTAGATGAGGATTTCCACGCTGCCATCCTGTTTCAGGTGGACCGAGGGCTCCTCCTGGAGGGCGGCGCTTAAATCCGTGCCGGAGCCGGTGCTGTCCTTCACATAGAAATTGCCCACCTGCGCGCCGCCGGAAAGCTGGATTTCCTCCACCGGGGCGTAGCTGCGGCTGGGGTCCGGGGTGACAGAGGCCTGGGGCTCTTGGGCCGCCGCCAGGGAGACCACGCCGTCATCGGGCAAAAAGTAGTCCGGGGCCGGGGTGGCCGTGGGAGCGGGGCTGGCCTCTTGGCTGGAGGCCGCCTGGGCTTTCATCCCCGCGGCAAACAGCAAAGCGTCGTCCCCCTCCCGCCGGGCCCAGGACTGGAACTCCCCCGCCGCGCACCACAGGCACAGCGCCGCCGAGCCCAGCACCGCCACGTTTTTTACCCACCGGACGAAACCCTGTTTCATAGGCACCTTCCCTCTATCACTGAAAAAAACTATTTTATGGTTTTCTCTTGCGTTGCGCTCTAGATTTTCGTATAATAAAGTGAAATACTATCACTTCATTCGGAAGCTGGAGGATTTTCCTATCGAAGAAGCATTGAAAAAGAAACGCCAGGGGTATGGGAATCCCGGCACAGGAGAAAGGAGTTCGCGTATGTCTATTTATTCCGAGATTAAACCAGAGGTGCGCATGTTCGCGGACATGTGCGTGGAAAACAGCCGCATCGACCCGGAGCTCTACTTGAAGTACGATGTAAAGCGGGGCCTGCGTGACTTAAACGGCAAGGGCGTGCTCACCGGCCTTACCAACATTTCCGAAATCATCTCCAGCAAAACCGTGGACGGCAAGAGCGTCCCCTGCGAGGGCGAGCTCTACTACCGCGGCTACAGCGTGGAGGAGCTGGTGCGCCGCCAGCTGGCCGGGGACCACTTCGGCTACGAGCGCACCGCCTACCTGCTGCTCTTTGGCGAGCTGCCCGACGAGGAACACTTTAAGACCTTCTGCGAGCTTTTGTCCTTTTACCGCACCCTGCCCACCAGCTTTGTGCGGGACATCATCATGAAGGCCCCCAGCAGCGACATGATGAACACCCTGGCCCGCAGCGTGCTCACCCTCTATTCCTATGACGAGGACGCGGAAGATATTTCCATCCCCAACGTGCTGCGGCAGTCCATGCAGCTGATTGCCCTGTTCCCCCTGCTGTCTGTGTACGGCTACCAGGCCTACCGCCACTATCACGACGGCCAGAGCCTGTTCATCCACCAGCCGGACCCCAAGCTCTCCACGGCGGAGAACATCCTGCGCATTCTGCGGCCGGACTGCTCCTACACCGAGCTGGAGGCCCGGGTGCTGGACATCGCCCTCATCCTCCACGCGGACCACGGCGGCGGCAACAACTCCACCTTTACCACCCACGTGGTCACCTCCTCCGGCACGGACACCTACTCCGCCATCGCCGCGGCCCTGGGCTCTTTGAAAGGCCCCAAGCACGGCGGCGCCAACATCAAGGTGGTGAAGATGTTCGAGGACATCAAGGAGCACGTGAAGGACTGGAACGACGACGAGGAGCTCACCGCCTACCTGCGCAAGCTGCTGCACAAAGAGGCCTTTGACAAGGCCGGCCTCATCTACGGCATGGGCCACGCGGTGTACTCCCTCTCCGACCCCCGCGCCAAGATTATGGCCCGGTTTGTGGAGGGGCTTTCCAAAGAAAAGGGCCGCACCGACGAGTACCAGCTGTACGCCAATGTGGAGCGCCTGGCCACCCAGCTCATCGCCCAGGAGCGGAAAATCTACAAGGGCGTTTCCGCCAACGTGGACTTCTACAGCGGCTTTATCTACAGCATGCTGGATCTTCCCATGGAGCTGTACACCCCCATTTTCGCCATTGCCCGCATTGCCGGCTGGAGCGCCCACCGCATGGAGGAGCTCATCGGCGGGGGCAAGATTATCCGCCCCGCCTACATGGCGGTGCAGCCCCACCGGGACTTCCCCCAGGACTAAACAAAAAAACATACCGCTTTCTATAAAAAAGGAAGGGCTGCCGCGGCATTGCGGCGGCCCTTTTTGCGTCCCTGTGTAAAGAACAGGCAAGGTCTTTTACAAAAGTTCTCACATCCACTTGACTATGGTGTTACCCTATAGTTTATAATGGGAATCCATTTCGTTTGAAGGAATCGAGAGGTATTCTATGGACTACAAGACCCTATTTTCCCAAACGCCGCCCACGCGGTTGTTTTTTAAGGCCGCCATTCCCGGCTCCATTGGGATGCTGGCCTCGGCCCTATACCAGGTGGCGGACGGCATCTTCATCAGCCGCATTTTAGGGGACACCGCTTTTGCCGGGTTCAACCTGGCTATGCCCTTGGTCATCATCAACTTTGCCCTGGCGGATTTGATTGGCCTGGGCAGCGCCGTGCCCATTTCCATCAAGCTGGGCAGCAAGGATGAGCAGGAGGCCAACAACTACTTTACCTGCGCCAGCATTATGGTGGTGCTGGCGGGGATTCTGTCCGGGGCGGTGCTGGCCCTGGGCGGGCGGACCTTCCTCTCCTGGATGGGCGCCCAGGGAGAGCTGCTGGACCAGGCCACCCAATATCTGGTCACCTACGCTCTCTGCTCGCCGGTGACCACCATTGTCTTCGCCGTGGACAATTACCTGCGCATCTGCGGGAAAATCCGCCGCAGCATGTTTTTGAACATCTTCATGTCTGTGGCCTGCATGGGCTTCGAGCTGCTGTTTATGGGCGTGCTGAAAATCGGCATCCGGGGCGCGGCCCTGGGCAGCAGCCTGGGCATGGCCCTCACTGCCATAGCTGCCTTTGTCCCCTTCTTTTTCGGAAAGATGCAGCTGCGGTTTGTGCGGCCGCGGTTCCACGCCAAGGCCCTGCGGGAGATTGTCTCCTGCGGGCTGCCCAGCTTTTTGAACAACATTGCCGGGCGCGTCACCTCCATCATTATGAACGTGGTGCTGCTGGCCCTTGGCGGGCAGAACGCCGTGTCCGTCTACGGCATTTTGATGACCATGGACGGCTTTGTCCACCCCCTGCTGTACGGCATGTGCGATTCCCTCCAGCCCGCGGTGGGCTTTAACTGGGGCGCCCGGAACATCAAGCGGGTCAAGGCCATTGAGCTGCGGTGCTACACCGCCGCCATCATCTTGGCCCTGGCTACCACGGGCGTGCTGGCCCTGTTCCCCCGGCAGATTGCCGGCCTGTTCATCACCGGCGATTCCGACCCCGCCTATCTGGAGATGGCGGTACATGCCCTGGTGCTTTTCAGCCTGACCTACATCACCCGATGGTTCAGCTTTGCCACCCAGAGCTTCCTCTCCGCCATTGAGAAGCCCGTGGCGGCCTCGGCCATTTCCGTGTGCACGGCCCTGGTGTTCCCGGTAATCCTCATCGGCGTGTTCTGGCCTCTCGGCCTGACAGGCCTGTGGCTGAACTTTGCCGGCACCGCCGTGCTGGCGGGCATCTTGGCTTTGATTCTCCTGCTGCGGCAGAAAGAGCTGTGGAACAAGGACAAGAAAAAAGCCGCGTAATCCGCGTTTTATCCCTAGAAAGACGCCCAAGCCTGTGCCTGGGCGTCTTTTTTGCGCGTTTTTCAAAAAATTATGTAACCAACTTCCCCGCCGCCTTGTCTAATGAGTATGAAAAAGGAGCACGAAAGGGGGTTGCCCCCAGGGTGTATTTGTGGCGGGGGTTNNNGGGGGTTGCCCCCGGGGTGTATTTGTGGCGGGTATTCCCCGCCACAGCCCTTTTTCGAGGATAGAAAAAGGCGCTCCCACAGGGGGGACGCCTTTTCAGAACATCTATACGGGGAGAAGCCGGAGTGACAGAGGAGAGAAGCCCGGATTTTCGCGAAGCGAAAACGAATCCTTTCCGGATTCGAGGGCTTCTCTGAGCAGTTGCCAAAGGAACTGCTCACCAGCCCTGCTCTTTCAGATACTGGCGGCTGAGGGTGATAGCTTCCATGGGGGTGCGGCCGTTGGACTGGTCCTGCTCCACCACAACCCACTGGGCGCCGGCTTCCACAGAGGCCTCCAGAATGGGGCCGAAGTCCTGGTCACCGTGGCCCACAGGGCGGAACTCGAAGGTGCCGTGGCTCTCCTGCTCCTCCACCTCGGTGCCGATGAGCTGGTACATGTTGGCGGGGCGGCCCTCCTTGTGGAAGTCCTTCAGGTGCACCAGGGGAGAGCGGCCTGTGTACTTCTTCACATAGGCGGCGGGATCCTCGCCAGCCACCTTCACCCAGCAGGTGTCCACCTCGGTCTGGAGCAGGTCGGCGGGGATGGTGTCGTAGATGTAGTCCAGGGCATAGCGGCCGTCGGCCATCTTCTGGAACTCAAAGTCGTGGTTGTGGTACAGCAGCTGGATGCCCTTGGCCTTGCAGGCCTTGGCAATCTCCTCAAACAGCTTGACGTTGCCCTCGAACTTGGGGGTGCCGGGGCGGTCCTCCTCCATCAGGTAGGGGATGGCGATGTACTTCATGCCAATCTCCACATACTTCTGGATGGTGCCCTCCATGTCCGCCACCAGCTCCTGGAAAGGAACATGGGCGGAAAGTGCCACCAGGCCGGCGTCCTCAATGGCGGCCTTGATGGCGGCGGGCTCCAGACCATAAAGGCCGGCCAGCTCCACGCCGTCGTAGCCGATTTCTTTAATTTTTTTCATGGTGCCGGCGAAGTCTTTTTCAGCGTCCTCCCGGACAGAATAAACCTGCACGGCAACCGGCAAGGTCTTCATAGGTATCCCTCCAATGGTTTTTTTGTTTCTATACTTCCATCATATATCAAAGTAGGATAATGGTCAAGGGAAAGGGTTGAAAAAAAAGGGAGGTTATGTTAGAGTATGCAATGGATACATAATTTTCATAATTCTCTTAACGGTATGTGGGTCCAAGCCATTTGCCGGGAGAATTTGGGAAAGGGAAAGAAGACGAGATTTATGAAACGGAGCCCGCGCTTTTACTTTGCACTGCTGTTCGCCAAGGCGACCGCCAAGGTGATGAAGCTCATCGGCCGCAAGGGCACCTCTATGCCCGGCAGCTGGGCCATCATCTTGTGCCCGGACTTTTTGGGCAGGATGCCCCGCCCCAAGTATATCATTGGCATCACCGGCACCAACGGGAAGACCACTGTCTCCAACATGGTGGAGGACGTGCTCACCCAGTGCGGGTATGAATTTACCTGCAACCGGTCCGGCTCCAATGTGGCCACGGGGGTGGCCTCCAGCCTCATCGCCAACTCCACCCTCTTTGGCAAGCCCAAAAAGGACTTGGCCGTCTTTGAGCTGGACGAGCGTAGCGCCCCACGGATTTTGCCCTTTATCAAGCCCGACCTGCTGCTGTGCACCAACATTTTCCGGGACTCTTACAAGCGCAACGCCCATGTGGAGTTCATCCTGGACATCTTAAACACCTATATCCCCGACAGCACCAAGCTGGTGCTCAACGCCGACGACCTGCTGTGCTCCAGCCTGAAGCCCTCCAACCGGCGGGTGTTTTTCAGCATTGACCCCCTGCCCAACGACGTGGAGGAAGCCCCCACTTTGGTGCAGGACGTGCGCGCCTGTCCCCACTGCGGCGCCACCTTGGAGTGGGACTTGCGGCGGTACCATCACATTGGCCGGGCCCACTGCCCCCAGTGCGGGTTCACTTCGCCGGAGGCCAGGTACCACGTCAGCGCCATTGACGAGAACGCACGCCGCATGACCGTGGAGGGCCCCGACGGCCCCCGGCAGTTCGCCCTGCCCAACACCAGCCCCATCAACGTGTACAACGCACTGTCCGCTGTGGCGCTGCTGGCGGAGTTCGGCCTGGCCAAGGACCGCATCGCCCAGTGCATGGACCAGCTGACCATTGTGGAGAGCCGTTTTTCCAAGGTGGAGCTGAAGGGCCGCGGCCTGGTGCTCCACCTGGCCAAGGGGCAGAACCCCATCGCCTGCTCCCAGGCCTGCGCCAATGTGCAGCAGGCCCCGGGGAAAAAGACGGTGCTCCTGCTGCTGGACGACGCCCACGACGCCGCCCACTCCGTGGAGAACACCGCCTGGCTTTACGACACGGACTTTGAGTTCCTCAACCAGCCGGACATCCTCCAGGTGGCGGTGGCCGGGCCCCGCCATTGGGACGTGGCCGTGCGCCTGCTGATGGCCGGCCTGCCCCAGGAGAAGCTCATCCACTGGGAGGACCCCCACCAGGCCGCGGCGGCCTTGGAGGTGGAGGCCCCCGACACCGTGTTCGTGCTCTACGACCTGTACTCGGTGGACTTGGCCAAAGAGGTCAAGGGCAAGCTGCTTCAGCGCATGGCCCTTCTCCCGCCCAAGGAACCCCAGCCGGGAAAGGAGGCAGCGGGCCATGAAAATTGAGATTTTGTTCCCCGAGTTCTGCAACCTCTACGGGGATTTGGCCAACATGGACTACCTGCGCCGCTGCCTGCCCCAGGCGGAGTTTGTGGAGACGTCCCTCCAAGAGGAGCCCCTGCTGGCCCGGGAAAAGGTGGACATGGTCTACCTGGGGCCCATGACGGAACGCCTGCAAGAGGCCGTGCTGGAAAAGCTGCGCCCCCTGCGCGCCCGGATTTGGGAGCTGATTGACCAGGACACCCTGTTCCTGTGCACCGGCAACGCCCTGGAGCTCTTTGGCCAGTACATCGTCAAGGAGGACGGCAGCCGCCTGGAGTGCCTGTCCCTCTTCCCCCTGTACGCCCAGCGGGACATGATGCACCGCCACAACAGCGTGTTCCTGGGCAGCTTTGAGGGCAAGGCCGTGATGGGCTTTAAGTCCCAGTTCACCTTTGCCACGCCCCTTTCCCAGCAGATTGCCCTGTTCCCCGTGGAGAAGGGCGTGGGCCTGAACAAGAAGTGCCCCTTTGAGGGCGTCCGCTACCGGAACTTCTTCGGCACCTACCTGCTGGGGCCGCTGCTCATCAACAACCCGCACTTCACCCGGTTCCTGCTGGACCGCCTGGGCGCCCGCTCCGCCCCCCTGGCCCTGGAGGAACAGGTGCAGGCCGCCTATGAAAAGCGCCTGGCGGACTGCAGAGCGAAAGCCTGATAAACTGGAAATCCCCCGGAAAACCCGGGGGATTTTTTGCTGCCGTATTCACAGCCCCTGCTCGAAGTGGACCTCCCCGCTGGGGGAAAAGCCCATTTTTTGGTACAGGGCCTGGGCGGGGGCGTTGTCCTCCCCGGTGAGCACCGTGACGGCCTCCACGCCCTCTTGGCGGCAGGCGTCCAGGAAAGTCTCCAGCAGCTGCCGGGCCACGCCCTGGCGGCGGCAGCCGGG
>FR893720.1:0-6663 GCA_000435395.1 Firmicutes bacterium CAG:94 | reverse complement strand
CACGCCCTGGCGGCGGCAGCCGGGGCAGACGTACAGCTCCGTCACCTCGGCGGAGGGGCGAGAGTAGCAGGCGGAGCGCTTCAGCAGCCCACAGAGGAAGCCCGCCGGCTCCCCGGCCACAAAGGCCAGCAGCACCCGCTCGGGCCCGGGGTGGGCCAAAGCCAAAGCAGCCTCCTGGGGGGAGGCCACCCCCTCCCCGTTAAAAGCACGGTTCATCGCAAACAGGACCTGCCCATCCTCCGGGAGGGCAGACCGCACGGTAACAGCCCGTTCCATTGGGATACCTCCTTCCCCGGCGCAGGGCAGCGGCCTTCAGCGCCCGACCACCTGGAACTCCACCCTGTAGCCGTCCGGGTCCTCTACAAAGCAGGAGTACACGGGGAAGCGGGCGTGCTCCGCCGGCGGGGAGACCGCCTGGGCGCCCAGCGCAACCGCCTTCCGCCACCGGGCCTCTACCTCTTCCCTGTCCTTGCAGTTTAGGGAAAGGCAAACCCCATTGCCCCCGCCCAGGGCCGGCCGGCCATCCCCATAGGCGCAAAACCCCCAATAGCCATACCCCGTGTCATAGATCTCTGCCCCTGCCGGTTGGACCATCGCCAGGCGCAGCCCAATGACCTGGGTGTAGAAGGCGCGGGTACGGGCAAGATCCTTTACCGGCAAAAACACCACGCTGCCAACCATCCGCATAAAAGCACCTCCGTTTCCTGTGTTTCCCCCATCATACCACAAGGCGTCAGAAAAAGGAAGGGCTGCCTTGGCGGCAGCCCTTTCCCTAGGATAGGAAGCCCTCTCAGCAGGCGCTGACCCGGCCGTTTTTGGCGTCCAGGCACACCACAGCGCCGCTTTTCAGCAAATCGGTGGCGTGCTCGGCACCGGTGATGACGGGCTTATCCATGGCCAGGCCCGCGATGGCGGCGTGGGAGTTGGTGCCGCCCTCCTCGGTGATGATGCCGGAACAGCGCCGCAGGTAGTCCACAATGGTGTTGTCCGTCTCGGGCACCACCAAAATGTCCCCGTCCCGGAAGCGCTTGGGGATGTCCGACAGCCGCTTGCACACGCACAGCCGGGCGGAAACCGTCTGCTCGGTGACGCCGTCGCCGGTGAGCAGCACATGGCCCACCACGTGGACCTTCATCATGTTGGTGGTGCCGGAGATGCCCAGGGGCACGCCGGCGGTGATGACCACCAAGTCGCCGCTTTCCACCAGGCCGGTCTTCTCGGCGGCGTCCACGGCCCGCTCAAAGAGGGTGTCGGTGTCGCCCACCTCGTCCACCAAGGCGGGCACCACGCCCCAGGAAAGGTTCAGCTGGCGCCACACGTGCTCCTGGGTGGTGCAGCCCACAATGGGGTACAGGGGCCGGAACTTGGAGAGCTGCCGGGCCGTCACGCCGGACTTGGTCACGGTGATGATGGCCTTGGCCCCCAGGTCGTGGGCGGTGGTGCAGGTGGCGTGGGAGATGGCGTTGGTCACGTCGAAGGCCACGTCGCTGTTGTCCCGGGAATTAAAGCGCTTGATGTAGTTGATGCTCTCCTCGGCCTTTTCGGCAATGCGCACCATGGTTTCCAAGGCCTCCACGGGGTATTTGCCCGCGGCAGTCTCGCCGGAGAGCATGATGCAGCTGGTGCCGTCGTAGATGGCGTTGGCCACGTCGGTGGCCTCGGCGCGGGTGGGCCGGGGGTTCTTCATCATGGAGTCCAGCATCTGGGTGGCGGTGACCACCTGCTTGCCCGCCAGGTAGGATTTCTGAATCAGCTGCTTTTGCAGCACAGGCACGTCCTCCAGGGGGATTTCCACGCCCATGTCGCCCCGGGCCACCATGATGCCGTCCACCACCCGCAGGATTTCGTCGATGTTCTCCACGCCCTCCATGTTCTCAATCTTGGCGATGATGTTCATGGAGTGGCACTCGTACTCCTTCAGGATGTGGCGGATTTCCAAGATGTCCTCGGCGGAGCGGGTGAAGGAGGCGGCGATGTAGTCAAAACCGTTCTCAATGCCGAAGATGATGTCCGAGCGGTCCTGCTCGCTGATAAAGGGCATGGAGAGCTTGGTGCCCGGCACGTTGATGCCCTTGTGGTTGGAGACGCGGCCGCCGTTTAAGACGGTGCACACAATGTCCGTTTCAGAGACGTGGTCGGCGCGCATCTCCACCAGGCCGTCGTCGATGAGCACCCGCGCCCCGGCCTTCAAATCCTTGGGCAGGTCCTTGTAGGTGATGGAAACAATCTTGTCGTCGCCCTCCACCTCCCGGGTGGTCAAGGTGAAGGTGGCGCCGGCCTCCAGCTCGATGGGGCCGTTTTGAAAGGTCTTCACCCGGATTTCCGGGCCCTTGGTATCCAGAATGGTGGCGATGGGCAGGCCCAGCTCCCTGCGCAGGCGGGTGACGGCCTCCAGCTTTTTGGCGGCGTCCTCATGGGTGCAGTGGGAAAAATTGAACCGCGCGGCGTTCATGCCGCCCAGCATCAGGCGGCGCAGGACAGCCTCGTCCTCGGTGGCGGGCCCCAGCGTACAGATGATTTTCGTCTTTCTCAGCATAGTACTCCATCCTTTCCTATCCCGGGGCACTGCGCCCGGCCAGTTTTTATCGCTCCCAGGGGAACCGCTCCCCTGACGGAAATCAAAAAATACCTGGTCTTAGTATAACACATCTCCCCGGGCCCGTCCACGGCGTTTTCTCTCTTGTAGAAAATTTAACAAACATCCCCGGGAGTTTCCGCCGCAGCGCTCTCCTTTTGTACAGGCCGCCCAGAACCCGCCTGGGCTGCCAGGTACGCCAGCTCCCCCTCTTTGGATTCCGGCCCGCTGTGGCCCGGCAGCGCCCACTGGAAGTCCCAAGCGGAGAGCCGCTGCAGCAAAGCCCGGGTGGGGCCGGGGGCATAGCCGCCGCCCAGATGGTAGAAGTCGCCGCAGTCGGCGTCCCCCAGCACCACCAGCCCCTCCTGGGGCACGTAGACCAGCAGCCCGTCTGGGGCGTGGGGGTTCTCCTGGCAGAGCAGCTGGCAGCGCACCCCGCCCAAGTCCAAAGTGAGAGAGCCCTCCAGCTCCACCGCCGCCGGGCAGACGGCTATCTCCCCCAGCCGTGGGTACTCCCTGCGGATGTGCTCATTGCAAAAGGGGATGTCCTCCCCCTGGCGCTCCCGCTCTTCCATGGCCTGGGGCGTCCACTGCCAGGCCGCCACCTGGCGCAGCTTTTGGTTGGTCTTGGCCGAGGCGATGCCCACCCCGTGGACGGCCCCCAGGCCAAAGGTGTGGTCCCAGTGCCAGTGGGTCAGCACGGTGAAGTCCGGCAGGGGCAGGCCCTGCTCCTCCAGGGCCCGGTACAGCTTCCCCACGTGGGCCGGGGAGTTCCCGGCGTCCACCGCCAGGCTGTGGCGCTCCCCCAACAGATAGCACAGGTTGGGCCGGTCTGTCTCCTCCTCCCAGGGCAGGTACCAGGCCCGCTCTGTCAGCCGCTTCAGCATGGCCTCACCCCTGTTCCAGCAGCAGGCGGTAGAGTTCGCCCTTTTTAAAACCCGTGGTCTGGGCGGCCTCCTTGGCGGCCTCGCTGGCGGAGAGCCCTCCCGCGGCCAGGCTGGCGGCCAGCTGGGCGGCCTCCTCCAAGGTGTAGGCTGCCTCCGGGGCCGGGGCTTCCTCCGCCCCAGCGACGACCAGCACAAACTCCCCCCGGGGCTCCGTCTCCCGGTAGTGGGCGGCGGCCTCCCCCAGGGTGGTGCGCCACACCTCCTCGTGGACTTTGGTCAGCTCCCGGCACAGGGCGATGGGCCGGTCCGGCCCAAAGACCTTGGCAAAGTCCGAGAGGGTCTTGCGCAGCTTGTGGGGAGCCTCGTAGAAAATCATGGTGCGCTGCTCCTGGGCCACGGCCTCCAGGTGCTCCTTGCGGCTGCGCTTGTTCACGCTGAGGAAGCCCTCAAAGGTAAACCGCCCCGTGGGCAGCCCGCTGATGGCCAAGGCGGAGAGGGCCGCCGTGGGCCCGGGCACCACGTACACCGGCAGCCCCGCGGCGGCGCAGGCGGCCACCAAGGTCTCCCCCGGGTCGGAGATGGCGGGCATCCCCGCGTCGGACACCAACGCGCAGGTCTGGCCCTCTTGCAGCCGGGCCACAATCAGTGGGCCGTGCTCCAGCTTGTTGTGCTCAAAATAGGAGATAAGCGGCTTCTTTATGCCAAAGTGGTTCAGCAGCCGCAGGGTGACCCGGGTGTCCTCCGCGGCGATAAAGTCCGCAGCCTCCAGCGTCTCCCGGGCCCGGGGGGAGAAATCCCCCAGGTTGCCAATGGGGGTGCCCACCACGTACAGGGCGCCCCGCTCCAAAGCCTGTTCCATTGCCCTTCCCCCTTACTGTTTTCTGTGCTCCGGGTTGTCCCGGTAATCGCCGTAAATGGCTTCGATTTCCTGGGTGGGGCTGCCGTCCTCCCGCTCCAGCAGGAGCACCGGGCCCACCTCTATGCCGGGCTTGCCGCCCCGGCGGCACTCCAGCAAAAACAAAAAGGGCGCCTTCCCCGCCCGCTGCTGCACCAGCCGCAGCCGCTTGGGCTCCAGCTGGTGGCTGTGGAACACCTCCACGGCCTCGGCCAGCCGCTGGGGCCGCAAGCACAGGCAGAGCCTGCCCCCAAAGCGCAGGGCGTACCTGGCCCCCCGGGCCACATCCTCCAAAGAGAGGCTGTCCCCCTGGCGGGCGGCGCGGCGGGCGCCATCCTCGCTGGGGATGCCCGCCCCCGGCGCGGTGTAGGGTGGGTTGCAGGCGATGCCGTCCAAACTCCCCGCCGGGAACAGTGCCCCAAGCTGCCGGGCGTCCCCCTGCACAATGTCCACCGTGGCGGAAAAGCCGTTTTCCTCCACCGAGCGCCGGGCCTGCCAGGCGGCCTTCTCCTGCATCTCCACCCCGGTGATGGCCCCCGCCTGGGTGCGCACCCGCCACAGCAGGGGAATCACCCCGCAGCCGGTGCCCAAGTCCGCCCAGCGCTCCCTGGGCCGGGGCGCGGCAAAGTGGGCCAGCAGCACGGCGTCCGTGCCAAAGGTGTGCTGGGGACTTACCAGCACCCGGGCCCCGCCGCAGAGGGGCTCCCATGTTGTGTTTTGCAGCCGTTCTTCCATCTCGCGCCCTCCCAGGCAAAAAAGTAGAGCCCGCAGGGGAAAAGCCCCCGCCGGGCTCTGCTCTTCTGAAATTGTTTCATTCAGGCCCGAAACCGGGATCAGCCCTCCTGGGGAGCGCCAACCGGGCAAGTGCCGGCGCAAGCGCCGCAATCGATGCAGGTATCGGGGTCAATCACATATTTGCCGTCGCCCTCGGAGATAGCGCCAACAGGGCATTCACCGGCGCAAGCGCCGCAGGCAATGCATTCATCGTTAATGACATAGGGCATGAGGAACACCTCCAGTTGAATTTTCAACTTCATTGTAACACATTTCGGTAAAAATGCAAGTGTTTTTCCCTCATCCCAGCAATTCCCCTGGAAAATGGAGGGTTCAGCTCCCCTCCAGCTGTTTCAGCTCTTCCAGCTCTTTTTTGCCCACCTTGATTTTCCCGTCCCGCAGCACCTTTACCTCGGAGACTTTAAACACCTTGGGGGCGCCGTCGGGGTCCTTGTCCAGGCGGATGGTGAGCTTGCGGGTTAACAGGTTCTGCTCGGTGACAGTGCCCTTGCCCTCCGGGGTGGAGACCAGGGCCCCCACCTTGGGGGTGGTGCGCAGCAAATCCTGGTAGGCCTCCTGCTCGTACTTCAGGCAGCACATCAGCCGCCCGCAGGCCCCGGAAATCTTCACCGGGTTTAAAGAGAGGCCCTGCTCCTTGGCCATCTTGATGGACACGGGGGTAAAGCCCCCCAAAAAGCTGCCGCAGCAGAAGGGCCGGCCGCAAATGCCCATGCCCCCCAGCATTTTGGCCTCGTCCCGCACGCCAATCTGCCGCAGTTCAATGCGGGTGCGGAACATCCCCGCCAAGTCCTTCACCAGCTCCCGGAAATCCACCCGGCCGTCGGCGGTGAAGTAGAAAAGGATTTTGGAGTTGTCAAAGGTGTACTCCACGTCCACCAGCTTCATCTCCAGGCCCCGCTCGGCAATCTTCTTCTCGCAGGCCCGAAAGGCCTTTTTCTCCTTGATGTGGTTCTCGGCCACCTTTTTCAAATCTTCCGGGGTGGCCAGGCGGATGAGCCGCCGCAGGGGCTGGACGATGCTCTCGTCGGCCACCTCCCGGTTTTGCAGGGCCACCTCGCCGCACTCCAGGCCCCGGGCTGTCTCCACAATGGCCATGGAGCCCTTCTCCACCTGGATACCCTGGGGGTCGAAATAATACACTTTCCCTGTATTTTTAAAACGCACGCCGATGACTTCGGCCATACGCGCGCCTCCTTTCCACCGCGCCCTGGGGCGCGTTTCTCGTGTTCCTTCTATAAATGAGCGCCCTTCAGCGGCCCGCGGCCTCCCGCAGGCGGGCGCAAAAGTCCGTCACCAGCAGCGCCATGTTGGCGTTGCGCTCCAGGCCCTGGCGGGCCTCCTCCACCACGGCGGGCAGCTGGATAAGCCGCTTCATGGGCAAATCCCCCAGCTTGTCCGCCAGCTGGGGCGCGCCCCCCAGCAAGGAGCTCCCCCCGGCCCGCAGCACCAGGCCGTCCCGGAAGATGGCCGAAAGCCGGGCCAGCACCTCCCGGAACAGCTCCCTGTCCTTT
>FR893719.1:4475-13910 GCA_000435395.1 Firmicutes bacterium CAG:94 | reverse complement strand
AGGTGGCGGCGGGGGAATCCGGCCCGGCGGGGGTCACTTCAAAGGGGATCCAGCCGGCGCCCCCAAAGTACACCTCCACCCAGGCGTGGGCGTTGTAGTCGGGCACGTCCACCCAGCCCTCCTCCCCGGCGGGGACGGCGTAGCCCTCCGCGTACCGGGCGGGGATGCCCATGGCCCGCAGCAACGCCGTGGCCGCCGTGGCAAAGTGGACGCAGTACCCCTGGCGGCTTTCCAGCAGGAAGAATTCCACAAAGTCCTCCCCTGCCGGCAGGGCCGGGGGCGTCAAGGTGTAGACGCACTGGGCCGCCAAGGTGTTGGCAATCTGCTGGATAAGCAGTGGGGTTTGGGTATAGTGGTTGCGGGCGTAGGGGTCGGAGTAAGGCCCGTAAAAGACGCCGCTGTCCAGGTGGTTTTCCGTCAAATAGGCTTGCAAGGTGGCCTCCAGCTCCGGGGGGAGCTGGGTGTAGTGCTCGTAGACAAAATCGTTGTAAGCTTCCACGGTCAGGGCCAGCTCCTGCTGCTGGGGGCTGAGGTACTGCACCAAGTCCGCCGGGATTTTCCACAGGTCTTGGTTTTCCACCAAAAACTCCCCGTTTTGGGAAAACAGCTCGCCGGTTAGCGTGTCCATGAAATCGGCCATGCCAGGGACTTGGCTCCAGTAGTCTATGTCAGAGGCGCTGTACCCCTGGCTGTTGGCGTAGCCCTCTAAAAGAGAGGACTGCACTTGGCTGGGATAGTAGGCCAGGCTGTTGGAAAGCCCCCACGCCTCCAGCGTGTAGGTGGGCGTGCCCCCGAAAAAGTGGGAGGACTGCAAAAAGCCGTCGTCCACAAACTCCATCTGGGCGGTGTCCACGGTGCTTTCCACCAGGCCGTAGGGGGTGTAGACGCACCGGGGGTTGGCGCTGACGTTCTCCACCAAAACCTGGTAGCGGTAGCTGTTGAGGGGCGTGAACAGCTGGGAGAACTGGTCCGGCAAGGTCTGGGGCCGCTGGCCTTGCAGCAGGTTGGAGAGCTCCCGCTGGTCCGCGTCGGACAGGCGCTCCCAGCTCTCCCCGGTGTAGACGCTGCCCACAAAGCTTTTCAGGTAGTCCTTCTCCCGGTTGGTGGGCAGCTCGGCGCCCAGGGCCTCCGGCTCCTGCCACTGGTACTGCACCCGCAGGACGGTTTCCCCGGTGTAGGAGCGGGCCCCCAGGGAGTTTAAATTCACCCGGCTGTTGCCGCTGCCCACCCCGCCCCGCAGGGAGGATTGGATGCCAAACCCCCGGGAAAGGCCGTTCCACAGGTCCACGGCCACCTGGGGCCGCTGGTAGGTGGAGTAGGGCACCAGGCAGTAGGTGAGCCCCATGCACAGCGCCACCCCCGCCAGGAACAGCCCCAGCATCGAGGGCCGGGCCAGGTTGTTGCCGGCGGCGTGGTAGCGGCCGTGGTCCTCCAGCAAGCGGTGGCGCTTCCCAAAGGAGGGGGAGAACAGCAGCAGCACCGCCCAGAACAGCAGCAGCGCCGCCACATAGGGGGCCGGGGGCACCAGGGAAATCAGCATGGGCACGCACAGGGGCAGGCCTGTCAGGCAGAAGGCCCCAAAGGCGCTTTTGTGCCCGGCCAAGGCCCAGCCCAAAAAGAACAGGTAGGGGAAGGTGAGCAGGCAGCAGAATACCGTGCACTGCTGCTGGATTTGCCCCTGGGTCAAGGCCGGGTCGGTGGCCATCTGGGGCATGAGGACGCCCAGCCGGTTGCCGTAGGCCTCCAGCACCAGGTTCACCGTGTGGGCGCAGCCCTGGACCAAGTCCTCAAAGAAATACCACACCGCCCCCACCCACAGGGCAATCCCCACCAAGGAGGCCACCCAAGAGGGCTTTTTCGTCAAAAATAAAAACAGGGAAAAGGCCAAACACACCGCGCCCACCCCCAAAGCGGGCAGCGGCGCCACCGGCACCTGGAAGGCCCCAAAGAAGCAGCCCAGGGCCCCGGTGCAGCCCAAGGCCAGCAGCACCCCGTAAAACAGCACCTGGGCGCCGCCGCCCGGCTCGGAGAACAGCACCCGGGGCTTGTCCAGCAAAGCGGTTTGTTCTCCGGCCTCTTGTTTTGTTTTCGCCACGGGAGCCACCTCCTTACAGGGTCAGACCGTTGAGATTTTGGGCCACTTGGCCCGGCGTCAAAAGAATCCGCCGCGCCCCGGCAGGCAGGGGGGCCTCCTTGGAGGCGCTTCCCCCCTGGAGCACCGTCAGCTGGGCGCTGGGGTATTTGTCCCCCAAGGCCAGCAGCACCGGCCCCTGGGGCTGGCAGCACACGTACAGCACGTGGGAGAGCCCCGCGGGCAGCGCCCCCTCTTGGCCCAGGGGCAGGGGAGAGCCGCTGCCTGCCGCCAGCACCTCCTGCCACAGGGGCAGCAGGTCCTCCGGCTGGGTGACTTCCCTGCATTGCAGCTTTTGGGCGGCCCCGTCCCAAAAGGCCACCCGGTGGGCGTGCTCCCCCTCGGTCAAGGCGCTGGAGAGGCTGGCCAGGGCGTCCAGCAGCAGGTCCGCCTCCAGGCCGCCGCCGTTTAAGTCCAGCAGGAACAGCAGGTGGTCCGAAAGGGGCAGGCCCAGCTCCTTCACCAGCGTGCGGCCCATTTTCTGGGAGAGCTTCCAGTGGATGCGGGAGAGCCGGTCGCCCTCCCGGTAGTCCCGCAGGGCAAAGAGTTCGGTGGGGTCGTCGCCGGGCTTTTTCTGGGAGTAGCGCTCCCCTTCGCTGTCGGGGATGGAGCTCTCCCGCACCTCCAGCTCCAACGGGTACACCGTGGGCCAAAAGGTGGCGGAGAGCCCCCGGGGGCGGCGCACCGGCAAAGCGAACAGCCCCAGATAGTCGCAGGCCCACAGCCGGTCCACCTGGCATACCACCCTGCCGCAGGTCCGGGAGGAGAGCTGGTGCTGGAACACCTGGCGCCTGGGCCCCGCGGTAAAGGAGAAGCGCTCCTCCTCCCGCTGGCCGGTGAAGGTGTTCACCACCGTCAGCCGGGCCTGCACCCGGCCGCTGGAAAAGGGCGTGGCGTTCCACACCGCCAGCTGCAAGGGGATGGCCTCCCCCTTTCTGGCGCAGCTGGTGCCCGTCAAAGAGGCGCCGGGGCCCTCCCGGCCTGCCAGCAATTCCACCCGCAGGCCCAAAATCCCCGGCAGGGACAAGAGGAAGGCGAACACCGGGAACAGCAGGGAGAGCACGAACACATACAGGGAGATGTACCCGTTATAACAGATGAAAAAGACGCTGGTGCACAGCAGCACCAGCAGGTAGCACAGCCGGCTTTTCCACATAGGCCTCCTCCTTCCTGACGGGGTTTCTTTTGCAAGACGAAAAGCGAAATGCCTTTACAACATTAAAAAGAAGCAGAAAAATTCTGGCTGATTTCAGATTGAAACTGTAAAGAAAAAAACTTGTCACACCAGCTTGGGCTGGGGCACGGATTCCATCACCTCGGCCAGCAGGTCGTGGATGGTGCGGTCGCTGAGGCGGGCCTGGGGGTCCGGCATCACCCGGTGCTCCAGCACGTTGTAGTAGAGCAGGTGCACGTCCCCGGGGATGACGTAATCCCGCCCGGCCATCCAGGCGGAGGCCCGGCAGGCGCGAATCAGAGCCGCCCCGGCCCGGGGGCTGGCTCCCAGGCGGATGAGGGGGTGCTCCCGGGTGGCGGCGCACAAGGTGGCCACATAGCGGTACAAGTCCTCCGCCACGTGGACCTGGGCAGTCTCCGCCTGCATCTGGCGCACCTCCTCCAAGGTGGTTACCTGGCGCAGGCTGTCCACCGGGCGGCCGCCCTCGGTCTGCTTGAGGATGAGCACCTCCTGGTCCAGGGAGGGGTAGCCGATGGAGAGCCGCATCATAAACCGGTCCAGCTGGGATTCCGGCAGCAGCTGGGTGCCCGCCGAGCCCACCGGATTCTGGGTGGCGATGACGGTGAAGGGCTGGGGCAGGGGGCGGCTGATGTTGTCCACCGTGACCTGGCCCTCCTCCATGGCCTCCAGCAGGGCGCTTTGGGTCTTGGCGCTGGTGCGGTTGATTTCATCGGCCAAAAACAAGTTGCACAGCACGGCCCCCGGCCGGTAGGAGAAATTCCCCGTGGCCCTGTCCCACACGGAGAAGCCCACCACGTCGGCGGGCATCACCTCTGGGGTGAACTGTACCCGGTTGTAGTCCAGGCCCATGGCTTTGGAAAAGGCCAGGGCCAAGGTGGTCTTGCCCACGCCGGGGTTGTCCTCCAGCAGGATGTGGCCCCGGGCCAAAATGGCCATGAGCACCTTGCACACCACGGCGTCCTTCCCCAGGATGGCCTTGCGCACCTCGTTTACCACAGCCAACGCTTTGGGTTGCAGCATAAACGTCCCCCTCCTTCTATCGCGTTGCCCGCGTGGCGGGCGGATTCTCATTTTACATAGGTTAGAAAGATGCTTTCTATTATACTATATCCCGTAAGGGGCCACAAGAGATTCCCCGCACCTTTGTGAAAAAAGACGAACCCCCGGGGCGGATGTCCCCACCTCCTGAAAGGGGGCGCCAGAGGGGGAAAAGCCCCGGTTTTTGTCGCAAAGTTTTTCCCGGAAAAAGGTTGACAAAGCCGTTTTTCAATGATACACTGATGCTGTATTCTGATAGCACCAAAGATGAACTCACAGCTTATGTAAGTCATTTGCCTGTCTGAATGATTTACACAAGCTGTGAGTTTTTTTAAAAGCCGGGGGTCTCCCTCTTCGGTGAAGCGCGAAGCCTTATTACGCCGGGCTGCCGGCGGCCGGCACTGCTAGCTTAATACGATTCTCTCTTAGGAGGTGCCGAATTATGAACGGTACAGTCAAATGGTTCAACGCAGAAAAGGGTTATGGCTTCATCTCCAACGACGAGGGCGGCGACGACGTGTTTGTGCATTTCTCCGCCATCGTAGCCGACGGCTTTAAGACTCTGGAAGAGGGTCAGAAGGTCACTTTCGAGACCGAGCCCGACCCCAAGAACAGCGCCAAGCTGCGTGCTGTAAACGTCCAGAAGATTTAAGTTTTCTTGGAAAAAGCAGGGGCCGGCATCCCGTTTGGGAACCGGGTCCTGTTTTTTTGCAAAAAAAGGGTTGACATTCCCTGGACCATCGGTTATAATAAACGAGCGCTGAAGGACAGCGGCAAAAAATTGAAGATGCGGGAGTAGCTCATCTGGTAGAGCGCCACCTTGCCAAGGTGGAGGTAGCGAGTTCGAGCCTCGTCTTCCGCTCCAGGAAAAACGCAAGCTTATTTCTAGCTTGCGTTTTTGTTTTACCCCAAAGCTTTTCCCAGGAGGGTTGTTGTCTATGGCGCTGGAAATCCCTGCCTACAACCTGTTTATGATGTGCGAAAGCCTCCGGCGGGAGGCCTTTGCCCCGCTGCCCGCGGGCTATTCGGTGCGCCTCTGCCGGGAGGACGAGCTGGAAACCTGGATGGCCCTCAACGCCGAAAGCCCGGAGTCGTTCCCCTTCCTGCAAGACTATTACCAGCGGGTCTACCAAAACAAGGGGAAGCTGTTTTTTGAGAAGTGCCTCTTTGTCTGCGACAGCCAGGACGCCCCGGTGGGCACCTGCTTTTTGTGGAAGGCCTACGGCAAAATCACCACCCTCCACTGGCTGAAGGTGCTGCCCCAGCTGGAAGGCCTGGGCCTGGGGAGGGGGCTGCTCTCCCAGGTGCTGGCCCAGGCCGGGCCCGAGGATTTCCCCATCTACCTGCACACCCATCCCAGCTGCTTCCGGGCGGTCCACCTCTATGGGGAGTTTGGCTTCCGGCTGCTGCGGGGCCCGGCGGTGGGCGGCCGCTCTAACGATTTGGAAAAGAGCCTCCCCTACCTGGAGCAGGCCATGCCCCGGGAGTACTTCCAGCAGCTGAAGTTCGCGGACGCGCCCCAGGCGCTGCTCCAAGCCGCCGCGGGATTGCCGGAGGAATTTTAAGCCCAGCCCGTGGGCTTTTTCTTTTGCCCTCTTGTCCGTACAAGCCCTTTGTGTTATGATGGGACAAAGGCCGGGGCTGCCCCAGGCCAGAACAGAAGGGAGCGAGTATCCATGAAACAGAGCCACGAGGTGCCGGTAACGGCCTTCCAGGCTGGGGAGGGCCTGCTGCCCGCCTATCAAAAGCTGGTGCGGGAGGTAGTCATCCCCTATCAATATCAAGTGCTGGAGGATAAGCAGGAGGGCGTGGAGAAGAGCCACGCGTTGGAAAACCTGCGCCTGGCCGCCAAGAAGAACCGGGGGGAGGAGCTCACCGAGGATTTCTACGGCATGGTGTTCCAAGACAGCGACGTGGCCAAGTGGCTGGAGGCTGCCGCCTACACCTTGGGCCAGCAGCCTGACGCCCAGCTGGAGCAGCTGGTGGACCAGGTCATCGCCTTGCTGGGGGAGGCCCAGCAGGAGGACGGCTACCTGAATTCCTATTTCACCGTGAAGGCCCCCGACAAGAAGTGGACCGATTTGCAGGAGGCCCACGAGCTCTACTGCGCCGGCCACCTGATGGAAGCCGCCTGCGCCCACTATGAGGCCACCGGCAAAGACAGCCTGCTGTCCATCATGCGGAAAAACGCCGACTGCATCTACGAGCAGTTCACCAAGCGCAACCCCCGGGGCTGCCCGGGCCACCCCGAGGTGGAGCTGGCCTTGATGCGCCTGTACCGGGCCACCGGCGACGAAAAGTACAAGGAGCTTTGCGGCCATTTCCTGGACGCGCGGGGCCAGGAGCCCAACTACTTCCAGGAGGAGAAGGAGACCCGCGGCTGGACGCTGTGGGGCTCCATCAACGAGGCCGTGGACACCGATTACATGCAGGCCAGCCTGCCCGTGCGGCAGCAGAAGGACGCCGTGGGCCACGCCGTCCGGGCGGTGTACCTATACACGGCCATGGCCGACCTGGCAGGTGAATCCGGCGACCAAAGCCTGGTGGACGCCTGTCACGCCCTGTGGGAGAGCGTCACCCACCGGCAGATGTACGTCACCGGCGGCATTGGCTCCACCGTGCTGGGCGAGGCCTTCACCGTGGACTACGATTTGCCCAACGCCACGGTCTACGCGGAGACCTGCGCCTCCATCGGCCTGATTTTCTTCGCCCGGCAGATGCTCCAGCTGGAGGCCAAGGGCGAGTACGCCGACGTGATAGAGCGGGCCCTGTACAACACCGTGCTGGCCGGCATGCAGCTGGACGGCAAGCGCTTCTTCTATGTGAACCCCTTGGAGGTGGTGCCGGGCATCTCCGGCAAGGCCGCCACCCAGACCCACGACCTGCCCCAGCGGCCCCCCTGGTACGCCTGCGCCTGCTGCCCGCCCAACGTGGCACGGCTGCTGTCCTCCATTGGCAGCTACGCCTATGGGGAGGGCCAGGGCGTGTTCTACACCCACCTGTACCTGGGCGGCACAGTCCAGAGCGCCCAGGGCTTCTCCCTGGAGTGCCACACCGACTACCCCCGCCAGGGCACGGCCAGGTTCACCTTCCGCGGGGACAAGGAAACCACCTTGGCCTTCCACATCCCCGCCTGGAGCCAGAAGACCAGCCTCTCCGTCAACGGGGAGGCGCAGGAGTTGGCCGCCTTGCTGCGGGATGGCTACGCCTACCTCACCCGCTCTTTCCAGGAGGGGGATGTGATAGAGCTCTCCTTTGATATGACGCCCTACAAGGTCTACGCCAGCAGCAAGGTCCCGGCGGATACGGGCTGCGCCGCGGTGCAGCGTGGGCCGGTGGTCTACTGCGCCGAGGGCCTGGACAACGGCGGGGATGTGCTGTCCCTGTCTTTGGCCGCGGAGGGCGCCGTGACCCAGCTGCCCTATGAGCCGGAGCTGTTGGGCGGCATCATCCCCCTGGCGGCGGAAGGCTGGCGTACCCAGCCCACCCAGGAGCTGTACAGCCGGGAGCGCCCCCAGCGGCAGGCCGCGGACATCCGCCTGGTGCCCTACTACACCTGGGGCAACCGGGGCGAGAACCAGATGCGCGTCTGGCTGCCGGAAACATGATCCTATGCTATCATAAAATGAAAGGACGCCCAAGCGGCTTGTGCTTGAGCGTCCTTTTTTGCTGCGCATTTTACAGCTGGTCGATGAAGTAGGCGTTGCTCCCGGCGAACAGGCCCCGGCTGTCCCGCACCTGGATGCGGAACCAGCCCTCCTTCCCGGAGAGGGGGAAGGTGGCCTCGGTCAGGCTCTCGCCGGGGGCCACCACGGCCTTGTAGGAATTCCGCCCTTCCACGGTGACGAAAATCTTCTCCACCGGGGAGGTTTTCACTTTCAGCGCGCCGCCCTCGATGGACAGCCCCAAAATCTGGGGCCCCTGGGACCAGTAGAACCGGCCTGCCTGCAGGGCCTCCATCACCGCGGGATAGGTGAGCTCTTTGGCGGCAATCTGCACAAAGCCCCCAAAGGAATCGTTAAGGGGGTCGCCGATGGGGCGGGTGTCGTGGTTGTCGTCGGTGGAAAGGGCGTACAGCCGCTGGCCGGCGCGGAGCATCTCGTCGTAGACCTGAGGGTTAAAGCCGTACAGGCCGTCGTGCTCACAGCCGTGGTTGTAAATTTCCATGGCGAACAGGCCCTTCAGCCCGCTGTAGTCCCGCCAGTCCTGCAAAGACCAGTAGGCGTGGTTGTAGCACACCAGAAAGCCTGATTCGCGCATCTGCTGGATGTAGCGGTTCAGGCCCTCCAAGTCGCCGTACTGGAACTTGGGCAGCAGGTCCGCGGGCTTCTCCTGGGCGGGATTGGTGTCGAACAAGTTCAAATGGTAGCACTTGAGCACAGGCCACTCCCGATTCTCTGTGGGCTCCTCGGTGACGTCCACCTCCAAGGCCGCCAAGGAAAGGAAGTTCTCGTCGTCCAGCTCGGTGTGGTGGACGTATTTCCGGTGGTCCGTGTAGGCGATGATGGAGTAGCCCTGCTTTTGGTACTCCTCCTTCACCTGCTGGGGGGTCAGGTGCCCGTCGGAGAGGGTGGTGTGGCAGTGCAGGTTTGCCTTGTAGTAGGTGCCCTCTGGCAAGAGAATCTGGTCTTTCATAAACAATTCCTCCTAAATAATATAGTTATGGCGGCTTATTGCAGGCCGTCCTCCGTGCGGTAGTCGCGGAAATAGAACTCCTTGTCCCGGGGGCCGATTTCCCGCACCACCCGGCAGGGCACTCCCATGGCCACCACGTTCGCCGGGATGTCCTTTGTCACCACGCTGCCCGCGCCGATGACGGAGTTTTTCCCAATGGTCACCCCCGGCAGGATGATGACGCCCGCGCCCACCCAGACGTTTTCCTCAATGCGCACGGGGAAGTTGTACTGGTACACCTGGCGCCGCAGGTCCGGGTCCACAGGGTGGCCCGCCGCGGTGATGGTCACGTTGGGGCCGAACATCACGTTGTCCCCAATGTACACGTGGGTGTCGTCCACCAGCGTCAAGTTGAAGTTGGCGTAGACGTGGTTGCCCAGGTGGGTGTGGCTGCCCC
>FR893719.1:629-4457 GCA_000435395.1 Firmicutes bacterium CAG:94 | reverse complement strand
GGCTGCCCCAGTTGGCGTGCAGCGGCGGCTCGATGTAGCAGCCCTCGCCCATGTCCTGGAAAATCTGCCGGAGCAGCTCTTGGCGGCGCTGGCCGTCTGAGGGCCGGGTGTTGTTGTAATCAAAGACCAGCTCGTTTAAAGCCCGCTGTTGGGCCTGGAGCTTCTCGTCGGCGCAGTCGTACAGCTTGCCGTTTAGCATCCGTTCCTCCAGCGTCATGATAAGCCCACCTCCTTTTCCAGCATTTGGGCGAACAGGGTGTTGGCCCAGGCAAACCAGGGCCGGGTGAATTTTGTGGGGTCGTCGGCGTCAAAGCCCTCGTGCATAAAGTTGGTTCCCGCGTGGGTGCGGGAAAGCATCTCCAGGCACTGCTGCTTTTCGGCCTCGTCTGTGCTGGTGAGAATCTGCATCACCAGGCTGATGTGCCAGATGTACCGGGGCGGGGTGTGGGGGCTGCCAATGCCCTGGGCGGCCTGGCCCACGTAGTAGTAGGGGTTGTCCGGGGAGAGCACGAACCGCCGGGTGTTCTGGTAGATGGGGTCCTCCGCGGGCTTGTAGCCCAGGTAGGGGATGGACAGCAGGCTGGGGGAGTTGGCGTCGTCCATCAGGTTGTAGTTGCCAAAGCCGTCTGTCTCGTAGGCGTAGATTTTGCCGTACTTGGGGTGGTCGCAGACGCCGTAGGTCTCAATGCCGTCCTGGATGTCCGCCGCCAAGCCGCGGCAGCGCTCCTCCAGCACCTTGTCCTCATACCCGGCCTGGAGCAGCTCCACGGCGTAGCCCAGGGCCACCACCGCCATCATGTTGGAGGGGATGAGGTACCCAAACTTGCAGGCGTCGTCCGAGGGCCGGAAGCCGGACCAGGTCATGCCGGTGACGTTCACCGGGCGGCCGTGGCCCGCCATGGGCAGCGTGTCGCTGGGCGGGCACTGCTCCCGCACAAACCAGTAGGGGGAGCGCTCGTGGCGCTGCTCGGTGGAGAAGGTGTCCGCAATCCGGTGAATCATCAGCCGGAACTCCTCGGTGAAGATGGACGTGTCCCCGGTGGCTTCATAGTATTGGTGGGCCAGGTACAGCGGCGCGCACAGGGAGTCCACCTCGTACTTGCGCTCCCACACCCAAGGCGTGTGGAAGCTGCTGTAGTCGTGCTCGCTGTAGCCAGGCTGGGGCCGGCTGTTAAAAGCGTTGGCGTAGGGGTCCAGGTTGATGTAAAAGGCGTACTTTTGCAGCACGCTGCGGAGGATGTCCCGCAGGCAGCTGTCCTCCTTGGCGTACTTCACATAGGGCCGCAGCTGGGCGGCGCTGTCCCGCAGCCACATGGCGGGGATGTCCCCGGTGATGACGAAATAGCTGCCGTCCTCCAGCTGGGTCACGGTGGTTTCGATGGTGTTTAGAAAGCACTGCCGTGCCAAAGGCGCCAGCGCCGGGAATTTCTCCCGGACAGCGGCCTCCAGCTCCCCGGCTTTTTCCACTAGGATAGGGGGAATCATACAACAACTCCTCTCTGCAAGGATGGCCCCCAGGGGGCTCAGGGCCATTGTAGCACAACTGCCCGCCCCTGACCAGAGGGGGAGAAACGTTTTCACAAAAAAAGAAGGGACCTTCCCCGGTTTTCTGGAGGCTTGCACACCCGCTGCCCGCCTGCCCGGCTGTTTCCGTTCGGTTTTCTGGCAGGCGGTTTTTCCGTTTTTTGCGCCTGCCGCGCTGGAGAGGCAAAAGAAAAGGGCCGCTGTGCAGCGGCCCGTCTGGTTCTCTCAAAGGGTAAAACGGTTCTAGGGGGATTAGTGGGCGTCGCAGGCGCACTCCTCGCACTCGGTCAGCTCGCCCACAATGGGGGTGGGGTCAATGCCCTGGCTGCGGTAGTAGTCCGCCACCGCCGCCTTGATGGCCTGCTCGGCCAGCACGGAGCAGTGCACCTTTACCGGCGGCAGCCCGTCCAGGGCCTCCATCACGGCCTTGTTGGTCAATTTCAGGGCCTCGTCGATGGTCTTGCCCTTGATCAGCTCGGTGGCCATGCTGCTGGTAGCGATGGCCGCCCCGCAGCCGAAGGTCATAAAGGACACGTCGGTGATAACGTTGCCCTCCACCTTAATATACATCCGCATAATGTCGCCGCACTTGGGGTTGCCCACTTCCCCCACGCCGCTGTAATCCTTCATCTCGCCCACGTTGCGGGGGTTGGCGAAATGGTCCATGACCTTTGCGCTGTATGCCATAAAGAATCCATCCTTTCTGCTGTGGTTGGTCCAAGGGCGCTGTGCGCCTGGTTTATTGTTCGGTGTACTGGTCGTAGTTGACGCGGCCCTGCTGGATGGCGTCCCACAGGGGGGACATGGAGCGCAGCCGCTCAATGATGGGGGGCAGCGTCTCGATGATGTAGTCGATGTCCTCCATGGTGTTGTAGTCCCCAAAGGAAAGCCGCAAGGAGCCGTGGGCCACCTCGTGGGGCAGGCCGATGGCCAGCAGCACGTGGCTGGGGTCCAAAGAGCCGCTGGTGCAGGCGGAGCCGGAGGAGGCGCTGATGCCCTTCAGGTCCAGCATCAGCAGCAGGCTCTCGCCCTCCACCCCCTGGAAGCAGAAGCTGGCGTTGCCAGGCAGCCGCTGGGTGGGGTGGCCGTTTAACCGGCTGCGGTCAATTTTCAAAATCTCGCCAATGAGCTTGTCCCGCATGGCGGTGAGCCTTTCCACCCGCTGGTCCATGGTGGAGCAGGCCTGCTCCATGGCCGTGGCCAGGCCCACAATGGAGGCCACGTTTTCCGTGCCGCCCCGCTTGCCCCGCTCCTGGGCGCCGCCGTCGATAAAGTTGGGCAGCACCACCCCGGTGCGGATGTACAGGGCGCCCACACCCTTGGGGGCGTGGAGCTTGTGGCCGGAAAGGGACAGCATGTCGATGTTCTGCTCCTTCACGTCGATGTGCACGTTGCCCACGGCCTGCACGGCGTCGGTGTGGAACAGCACCCCGTGCTTTTTGCAGATGGCGCCAAGCTCCGGGATGGGCTGGATGGTGCCAATCTCGTTGTTGGCGTACATGATAGTCACCAGGCCCGTCTCCTCGGTGATGGCCTCCTCCAGCTCCTGGGGCCGGACGATGCCGTCCTCGTGGACGTCCAGGTAGGTGACGGTAAAGCCCTCCTTCTCCAGGGCCTGGCAGGTGTGGAGCACCGCGTGGTGCTCAAAGGCGGAGGTGATGATGTGGTTCTTGCCCTTGCGCTTCATGGCGCGGGCAGCGCCCTTAATGGCCCAGTTGTCGCTTTCGGTGCCGCAGCTGGTGAAGTAGATTTCCCGTGGCTCGGCCCCCAGGCAGCGGGCCACCGTGGCCCGGGCCTCCTCCAGGGGGCGCTTGGCCTCCTGGCCCAAAGCGTAAAGGCTGGAGGGGTTGCCGTATACTTCTTTATAGAAGGGGAGCATAGCCTCCAGCACCTGGGGGGAAACGGCGGTGGTGGCGGCGTTGTCCGCGTAAACCTTCCTGTTCATGGAATGACCTTCCTTTCCTATTTCGTGTCTATGGGGCGGCGGGCCGCCCGGAAAACGGCGGGGCGGAAAAGCTCCCACCCGCGCCCAGTGTGTGCCTATGGCTCCTTAAATATACACCATTTTAGTATACTTTTCAATACCCTGGGGCGGGCTGGCGAAAATTTTTTCAAAAGGGCCCTTTTCCCCCTGGGGAATAAGGGGGAAATCCCCCGCCTACACTAGCTTGTATGCAACATCCCGCCTGCGTGTTTGGCCGAAAGGGAAGAAGCTTCTCCTGGGAAGGGCCGCGGCTTTTCGGAAAAACCTGTCTGTGGGGCGGGCTGCCGCAGAGGCGGGGCCTGCGGGTTTTGCTTTTAGGC
>FR893719.1:0-624 GCA_000435395.1 Firmicutes bacterium CAG:94 | reverse complement strand
GGCCTGCGGGTTTTGCTTTTAGCCGCAAGCCTTTTAGAGAAGACAGGTGCGTCCTGTGGATGTACAGCGAAAACTTTACGGCCGCCTTCTTTTCTCTTTTTCGACAGACTCCGGCGCTTTTCCCTCTTTTTCAAAAGGGGAGCCCGGGGAATATCCGAAAGCCCCGCCGCCTTCCGGCTTGACAGCGGCTGGGCAAAACGGTACAATAACACTATTAAATGGGAAAGTGCGTTTTCCCCTGCCCCCCTTGTCCCGCGGGATAGATAGGGCTGGGCGGCATTCTTTTGGCATCGCTGCGGCAGGAGCCGCGTGTATTTTGATAGAACGGAAACAAGGGCCGGAACAAAACGGAACCAAACCGGGGCGGGAATGCCCCGCGGCCTGGGAATAGGACAAAGAGAGGTCAGTGCCGGGCAACGTGCCCGGGGCTTGCGCTGCCGAACGCCTTTCTTGCCCCCGCGCCGTTTTCCCGGCGCTCCCCCAGGGAGAAGCGGCCCTCTTTCACGAACGCAAAAGAAGATGTGAACTTTTCAAAAGAACAAGAACAGTACAAGTATGAGACATTCGAAATTCGCGTAAGGAGGAACATCGCGTGGCAGAGAACGGAAAAGAGAAGAAGAACAC
>FR893718.1:27069-42032 GCA_000435395.1 Firmicutes bacterium CAG:94 | reverse complement strand
AAAGCCAGGGCCCGGGCGGCGCCGCCGTTGCCCAGCAGCAGCACCCGGCCGGAAAAATCGCAGCCGTGGTTTTCCAGGGCCTTGTAGCAGCCGGCGCCGTCGGTGGTGAAGCCCAGCAGCTTGCCCTCTTTCACCTGGACGGTGTTCACCGAGCCAAAGAGCCGGGCCTTTTCCTCCAGGCCGTCTAAAAAGGGCAGAATGGCGCTTTTGTGGGGGATGGTGATGTTGAAGCAGTCCAGCTCCCGCAGGGCGGGCAGGGCGGCGGGCAGGTCCGGCACGTCCAGCACCTGGTAGGAGACGGGGATACCCTCCAGGGCGAAAAGACGCTGGTGGATAAAGGGGGACATGGTGTGGCCAATGGGATGGCCGATGACGGCGGCGTTTTGCACCCGCATAAAAACACTCCTTTTCCGGGAATCTCGGAAAATATTTTCAATTCATGGTTGACAAAGCAGAACGTACTCAATACAATGTAGGTGACGGATACGGCCCAGGGCACACCCGCCAGCCTTTGGATTGTATCACAAAAAGGCGGGGTTTGTCCATATCCCCCAAAAGGCGCGGCCCCCCAAAACCCTTTTAGAACAAAAACTTAGGAGGAACAAGAAATGGTGTTTGAAAAAGTCAAGGCGATTCTCAGCGAGCAGTTCGATGTTGAGGAGGATTCCATCACCGCGGAAACCACGCTTGCGGACGACCTGGGCGCCGATTCCCTGGACGTTGTGGACCTGCTGATGTCCATCGAGGACGAGTTCGAGGTGGAAATCCCCGACGAGGAAGTGGAGAACATCAAGACCGTTGGCGCTTTGGTGGAGTACATCGAAGGCCACACCAACGCGTAAGCCACACGGTAAACCTAAATTTTGGTAAGAAGCGTGCCCGGGTAGCTGCCCGGGCTCTTTTTCTGCCCGCCGCAAGGAAGGCACTCCCCTTTCTTTTAAGAAAAGGAGCGCGGTTTTTATCCCCCTGGGACAAGCGGGCGGCCTCTCTCTACAGTAAGAGGGATAGCCGGGGGATTCCCGCTTTTTTACAGCGGGACGCCTGTTTTTCCTTGCAAAAAGCGAGGCATGCCTATATAATGGACAAAGAATCGAAATCTGCCCGAAAGGACTTGTTTTTTTATGGCACAGCAAAAAAAGATGGTGGAGAACATCACCTCCATGGAGGAAGACTTCTCCCAGTGGTACACCGACGTGGTGAAAAAGGCCGAGCTGATGGACTATTCCAGCGTGAAGGGCTGCATGGTCATCGAGCCCTACGGTTATGCCCTGTGGGAAAACATGCAGGCGGACCTGGACCGGCGCTTTAAAAAGCTGGGCGTGCAGAACGTGTATATGCCCATGTTCATCCCCGAAAGCCTGCTGCAAAAGGAAAAGGACCACGTGGAGGGCTTTGCCCCCGAGTGCGCCGTGGTCACCGAGGGCGGCGGCGAGAAGCTGCCCGAGCGCCTGTTTGTGCGCCCCACCAGCGAGACTTTGTTCTGCGAGCACTATCAGAAGATCATCCACTCCTACCGGGACCTTCCCAAGCTGTACAACCAGTGGTGCAGCGTGGTGCGCTGGGAAAAGACCACCCGGCCCTTCCTGCGCTCCTCGGAATTTTTGTGGCAAGAGGGCCACACCATGCACGAGACCGCCCAAGAGGCCCAGGAGTTCACCCTCTCCATTTTGAAGGTGTACGAGGACTTCTACCGGGAGACCTTGGCTATCCCCGCGGTGGTGGGGCAGAAGACCGAGAAGGAGAAGTTCGCCGGGGCCGAGGCCACCTATACCATCGAGCCCATGATGCACAACGGCGTGGCCCTGCAGGGCGGCACCAGCCACTACTTCGGCGACGGCTTTGCCAAGGCCTTTGACATCACCTATACCGACCGGGAGAACAAGCTGCAGCATCCCCACCAGACCTCTTGGGGCGTTTCCACCCGGATGATTGGCGCTGTGATTATGGTCCACGGCGACGACAACGGCCTGGTGCTGCCCCCGAAGATTGCCCCCATCCAGGTGGTGATTGTGCCGGTGGCCATGCACAAGCCCGGCGTGCTGGAAAAGGCCCAGGAGCTGCAGAAGCGGCTCTCCGAGAAGTTCCGGGTGAAGCTGGACGCCAGCGACAACTCCCCCGGCTGGAAGTACGCCCAGTATGAGATGCAGGGCGTGCCCCTGCGGCTGGAAATCGGCCCCAAGGACATAGAGCAGAACCAGTGCGTGCTGGTGCGCCGGGACAACCGGGAAAAGCAGTTTGTCTCTTTGGACAACCTGGAGGAGGCCATCGAGAGCTCCCTCACCGCCCTGCACGACGCCATCTACCAGCGGGCCCTGGACAACTTGAAGGAAAAGACCTTTACCGCCACCACCTATGAGGAATTCCTGGACACCGCCCAGAACCACCCGGGCTTTATCAAGGCCATGTGGTGCGGCGACAGCGCCTGCGAGGACAAAATCAAGGAGGAGACCGGCGGCGTGAAGTCCCGCTGCATCCCCTTTGAGGAGGAGCACCTCTCCGACGTGTGCGTGTGCTGCGGCAAACCCGCCAAGCACATGGTGTACTGGGGCAAGCAGTATTGATGGGACAACCTGGGAAAAGGCTGGGGAAAGTTTTCTAAAAGCTTAGGGAAAATCCCTTTACTTTTGCCAGAACCTGTACTAAAATAGGAGCGTAAACTATCCTGCGCCCCGCGCGCATGGAATGATATTAGGAGGAGATTCCCATGGCAAAGTTAAAAATCGGCTTTATTGGCTGCGGCGGCATCGCCAACCAGAAGCATCTTCCCGGCATGGCTCAGCAGACTGAGTTTGTAGACCTGGTCGCGTTCTGCGACCTGATTCCCGAGCGCGCCGAGAAGGCCGCCAAGGAGTACGGCACCCCCGACGCCAAGGTGTACACCGACTATCACGACCTGCTGGCTGACCCCACCATCGACGCCGTGCACGTCCTGACCCCCAACGTGGCCCACTGCGAAATCACCGTGGCCGCCCTGGAGGCCGGCAAGCACGTGCTGTGTGAGAAGCCCATGGCCGCTACCCCCGCCGACGCCCAGAAGATGCTGGACGCCCGGGACCGCACCGGCAAGATGCTGACCATTGGCTACCAGTACCGCCACTTCCCTGTGAACCAGGTTGCCAAGTCTGTGGTGGACGACGGCTGGCTGGGCGACATCTACTACGCCGAGGCCACCTATCTGCGCCGCCGCGGCGTGCCCACCTGGGGCGTGTTCACCGACAAGTCCAAGCAGGGCGGCGGCCCCCTGATTGACATCGGCACCCATGCGCTGGATTTGACCCTGTTCCTGATGAACAACTACGACGTGGACTATGTGGTGGGCACTTCTTTCGAGAAGCTGGGCACCCTTCTGGACCCCAAAGACCAGGGCCAGGTGAACCATCTGGGCCAGCAGGACAACTGGAACAACAAGACCTACGACGTGGAAGACTCCGCTGTGGGCATGATCAAGATGAAGAACGGCGCTGTTATCAACCTGCGCGCTTCCTGGGCTATCAACATGGTCAACGAGACCGGCGCCACCGGCGAGGCCTACACCATGCTGGCCGGCACCAAGGGCGGCCTGGACACCCTGTCCGGCCAGGTGCGGCTGAACCACGTGGTGGGCAGCCAGCCCGCTGTGACCATGGTGGGCAACAAGATCGAGTCCTATATCCCCGGCTTCAGCCAGGGCCCCGCTCCCATCTCCAAGGAGCACGACATCTGGGTGAAGGCCCTGCGCGGCGAGGGCGAGCTGTTCGTCACCGCGGACCAGGCCTTTGTGGTCACCAAGATTCTGGACGCCATCTACCAGTCCTCCAAGACTGGCAAGCCCGTCTACTTCTAAGAAACCGCCCCAACCTTACAGCAAAAGGATGTGTTTCCCATGAACAACGTCAATTTGCAGATTTATTCCTTTGGCTTTGACTGCGGGCTGTCCTTCCTGGACAAAATCCGCAAGGCCGGGGAGCTGGGCTACGCCGGCGTGGAGCTGGTGCGGGACTATGAAGGCATTCCCGCCCAGGACGTGGTGAACGCCCTGAAAGAGGCCGGCATCCCCGCTGTTTCCGCCCATGTGGGGCTGGACTTCATCGAGCAGGACCTGCCCTATCTGGCGGAGCTTGGCGTGAAGTACGTGGCCTGCCCCATGGCGCCCTTCAACACAGCGGAGGAGGCCAAAGAGCTGGCCGCCGACTTGAACCGGCTGGGCAAGCTGGCCAAGGAGTACAGCATCACCATTGGCTACCACAACCACACAGGCGAGTTCTACGTGGACCAGGGCAAGTACCTGCTGGACTGGGTGATGGAAAACACCGACCCCCAGCTGGTGGCCTTTGAGATTGACTGCGGGTGGGCTTCCGCCGCGGGCGTGAACCCGGTGGAGTACATCCAGCAGCACGCGGGCCGCATCTGCGCCATCCACGTGAAGGAGAACAACGCCGTGATCGGCGCGGACAAGCCCCAGTCCCGGCACGCCCCTGCCCAGCATCCCAAGTTCGAGCTGGACGAGGACGGCAAGCCCATCATCCCGCCGGAATTCAAGCGGATGATGGAGGAGCGGGAAAAGCTGAACGTGCCCACGGGCACGGGCATTGTAGACTGGAAGGCCGTAAAGGCCGCCGCGGACGCCCAGTGGGACGGCGAAGTCCTGTATGTGGTGGAGCGGGAAGCCAGCTACGGCGGCAAGGACCGCGTCACCTGCCTGGCAGAGGACCTGGCCTGGCTGAAAGAAAACCTGTAACCTTGCAAGACAAGAGGCTCCCCGTGGGACAAGCGGGGAGCCTTTTTGCGTCCCTGCCAAACGTGGGAATTTTTTGGCGGGGGCGTAACATTTGCCTTTCCCCTGCGACTAATAGGTGTAAGAGAAAGGAGGGAGGTTCATGACGGACCTTGTAAAACGAGCGAAGAAAGGAGACAAAGAGGCCTTCATCCTGCTGATGGACCATCACCGGCAGATGCTGTACAACACGGCGCTGCTGGTGCTCCACCGGGAAGACGACGCCTTGGACGCCATCCAAGACACCATCCTGGCCTGCTGGGAAAACCTGCCCAGCCTGCAAAAGGACAGGTACTTTAAAACCTGGCTGGTGCGCATTTTGCTGAACAAATGCGCGGACATCCAACGGGGGCAGAGCCACTACGCTTTTGTGGAGGAGCTGCTGGAATCCGCCGAGGAGCCAGACTGGGACACCCGCGTGGATGTGCGCCGGGCCATGGCCAAGCTGGGCGGCCAAGACCAGCTTATCTTGTCCCTGTTCTATTACGACGATTTCAGTGTCCGGCAGATTGCCGAAGCCCTTTCCCTTTCCGAAGGGGCGGTGCGCACACGGCTCACACGGAGCCGGGACCGCTTTAAGAAATCTTATTTGCAGGAGAAAGGAGAATGTTTATGAAAGACGCAGCTTTCCTGGAACAGCTCCAGCAGGAGCTCCCCCGCCGGAGCCTCTCCCCCAAGGCCACGCGGCGCTTTGAGGACACCTACAAGATGCTGGGCGTGCAGCAGGAGGCCCCGGTGAAAAAGCGCCGCCACAAGGGGCTGTGGGTCACGGCCACCGCCGCCTGCCTGTGCTGCGGCATGCTGTTTGGGGTGAACGCCGCTTTCCCGGCCTTCGCAGAGGGGCTGCCTGGTGTGGGACGGTTCTTTGAGGCGGTGAACAGCTCTTTCCAAACCATTGGCAATTCCAAGGCTGCCCACGGCGCCAATGTGGGCACCTACGACACCCAAGACGTCAACGTGGCGGCCTCCAGCGGCGACTACTCCATGGAAGTGCTGGAAGCTTTCAGCGATGGGAAAAATCTCACCTTCTCCATGGACGTGACCACCACCAGCGAGCTTTGGAACCGCTATGACTGGGTCGGTGTGGGCAGCAACCTAAACGGCGAGACCACAACGCTGACTGTCAACGGCACACCCGTGGAAACCAGTTTTAGCGACACCTTGGAACGGGGCGAAGATAACCACTATACAGGAGCTGTGTCCTTTGCCCTGCCGGAAGCTGTGGAGGATGGGGCAGAGCTGAACGTGGAGTTTTCTGTCACCCAACTGACCTTCCCGGACAAATTCACCTACGAGGGCTATGTGTATGTGGATGTGGATTGGAACAGTACTTTCACCGTGACGGCGGATACCAGCGGAAACCAGAGCTTTGCCGTGGATGCCTCTGATGCCGGGGTGGAGATTTTAAACGTAGATGCCTCTGCCACCGAGACACTGATTACCACCAATATACCCGACTGGTACGCCACCAACTTCCAGGCCATTCTCTACACCATGGACGGCACGGAGCTGCGTTATTCCACCCCCACGGAGCCCCGGCCCGCGGATGCCACCACCATGGTCATCCCCTTCGACGGCGCCCCCGCTGGGACAGAACAGCTGGTGCTCCGTTACTATGACGATGAGAAGGGCGCGGACACCCGAGACAAGGTAAAGGCGGAATTCCTTATTGACCTTACAAGCGGTACGGTCGCCCCCAGCTCTACCTATGATGACGGCGGGGCCCTGGATTTGGAAAGCCCCTTCCATTACAAGTATTTGGAGGCAGTCGGCACGTCTGTTAAGAATGACGCCGACTTCACCAACGGTTTCGCCATAGAGCGTATCTCTTACGCAAAAGAGGGAAGCTGGGAGGTCAGCCTCTTGACCAATGAGGCGTATCGAGAAGTGATGGTGGAAGTTTACACCGCTGGCGGAGAACTGATCGGTTCCACCGTTTCGGAATACGGCACCAACGAAGGGCAAACCAACTGGTTCTGGGATGAGAACTCCCCCTGGTGGGGCGGGAACTGGCAGCCTGCTCCTGTGGAAGGGCAAGGTGGCTATCCTTACTATGCCTACCGGTTGTACTTGGACGGCGAGAACACCTATTTGCCCGCTATCAATGAAACCGTCACCGTGGTGGTGAAAGACAATGCCACCGGAGAGGAATTGGTGCGGCAAGACCTGTTGATGGACACCCATTCCTTCGGGGGCACGCCCATCGTTGGATAACGGCAAAACAAAAAAGAGAGAGGTCTCCCCTCTCTCTTTTCTTTTGCGCGTTTTTTTCAGCTTCAACGCCATAGCTACCCAGCCTTTCTCCTCCAGGGGAGGAAGGGGGCCTGTTTATTTCAGCTTCAACGCCATAGCTACCCAGCCCTTCTCCTCCCGGCGCTCGATGACCTGGAAGGTGTCCTGGATAGCGGCGAGAACGTCCTGCTCCCGGGTGTCGATGATGCCGCTGACGATGTAGGTGCTGTCCGGGGTGAGGAAGCGGGGGGCGTCTTTGCTCAAGAGGATGACGATATCCGCCACGATATTGGCGGCCACCACCTGGAACTTGCCGGTGACTTTCTCCGCCAGGTTGCCGCAGATGCCGGTGAAGCGTTCCGCCACGCCGTTGGTCTCGGCGTTCTCCACGGCGGTTTTCACGGCTAAGGGGTCGATATCCACGCCCACGGCGGACTTGGCGCCCAGCAGCAAAGCCGCCACGGACAAAATGCCGCTGCCGCAGCCCATGTCTAAAAAGTCAATGCCGGGGGTGACGTACTTCTCCAAGAGCTCCAGGCACAGGCGGGTGGTCTCGTGGGTGCCGGTGCCAAAGGCCAGGCCGGGCTCCAGGTGGAGCACCGTGCGGCCCTGGGCGTCGTAGTCGTCCTCCCACAAGGGGCGGATGAGGAGCTTCTCCCCCACCGGGATGGGGTGGAAGTACTTTTTCCAGTTGTTGATCCAGTCCTCCTCCACGCAGGAGTCCCGGTCGATTTCATAGGGGATGCGCTCCGCCTGGAAGCGCTCCTCCAGGAAGGAGACGGCCTCGGCGGGGTTTGCCTCGGGGCTGATGTAGATGTGGATGATGGCGTGTTCCCTGTCCTTCTGGAGGAGCTCCTCGTCGATGAGGTCGATGTGGGCGATCTCCAGAGCCTCCTCTTCTAAATGGGAGTAGTCCTCCATATAGATGCCATAGGGCACCACCATGTTGGCGATGGCCCCGGCGATATCCGCCTGGGGGGCAGGCACTTTGATTTTTAGTTCGGTCCAGTTTTCGTTCATGGCGTTCCCTCAATTCTCAAAATCTGAGATTAGTATACTCGATTTTCCACTCCATTGCAACCGGAGGCGCTATGACCAGGCGGAAGTTTCTCATCCAGGGGGCCGTGCTGACGGCGGTTTCCCTGCTGCTGCGCGTGACGAACATGGGCTACCGCTCCTTCCTCTCCCAGGAGATGGGGGCGGCGGGCATGGGGCTGTACCAGCTGATTTTCTCCATCTTTATGCTGACGGTGACCCTTTCCACCTCGGGCATCAGCCTGGCGGTGACGCGGATGGTCACTGCGGCCATAGCCACCGGGAAGCGGCAGGTGATTCGCTCCACCGTGGCCCGGTGCTTTGGGTTCTGCCTTTCCATCAGCCTGGGGATTGCCCTGGCGCTGTTCTGCCTGGCCAGGCCTGCCGCCCACCTGTTTTTAGGGGACACTGCCGCCGCGCCCTGCCTGCGGATTTTAGGGGTGGGGCTGCCCTTTATGTCCCTGTGCACCTGCATGAAGGGGTACTTTCTGGCGGTGGATGAATCCTTGTCCACGGCCTTCTCCGACGTGATGGAGCAGGCGCTGACCATTGGGGCCACGGTGCTGCTGTTTTGGCGCCTGGCCCCCCAAAGCCTGGAGGCCGCCTGCTTTGCCGCCATGCTGTCCTCCACCCTGGGGGAGGCGGTGTCCTTTTTGTGCAGCTGGGCAGCCTACCGCCGCAGCCTGAAGCGGAACACGCCCCGGCGCCGGGAAAAGGCTCAGGGGGTGCTCCAGGGGCTGTGCCACATCGCCCTGCCCTGCACCTTGAGCTCCGCCGCCCGCAGCGCTTTGAACACCGGGGAGAACCTGCTCATCCCCCGGGAGCTGCAGCGGTACGGGCTGGGGTACAGCGCCGCCCTGTCCCAGTACGGGCTGCTCCAAGGGATGGCCATGCCCATGCTGTACTTTCCCTCTTCCCTGCTGTCCTCCTTCGCCTCTTTGCTGATTCCCAAAATCGCCAAGGAGCGGGAGCAGGACCACCGGCGGGCGGTGGCCCACATCACCGGGAAAGCGGTGCGGCTGGCCCTGGCCTTTGGGATGTTCTTCTCTGGGGTATTCCTGCTCTTTGGGGACAGCTGGGGCATGGCCTTTTACCACAGCGGGGACGCCGGGGCCTACCTACGGGTGCTGGCCCCCCTGGCGCCCCTGGTGTACCTGGACGTGGTGGTGGACAGTCTGCTGAAAGGCCTGGATGAGCAGTTCAACTCCATGAAGTACAACTTCGCGGATTCCTTCCTGCGGGTGGTGCTGGTGCTGTGCTTGCTGCGGTTTTTCGGCATGGAAAGCTATGTGTGCATCTTGTTTTTCAGCACCATCTTCAACGCGGCGCTGAGCCTCCACCGGCTGCTGAAAGTGGCCCAGGTGCGGCTGTCTTTGCTGTGGCACGTGGTGCTGCCCTTGGGGTGCGCCGCTTTGGCGGTGACGGCGGGCAAGGCGGCGCTCCAGGGGATCGCCTTCTCCCAGCCCCTGTGGGAGGCCGCGGCGGCCACGGGGGTTTCGGCGGCGCTGTTCGGCGGGCTGTATGGGTGCCTTTGCTGGGGGGAAGGAAAATGGAGGGCACGGCAGCCTGGAAAGCAGGCGGCGGCCGCTTCCTCCCTGGGCAAATAATTATCTGCCGTGCCCCGCAACGGAAACGCAGTTGCCCGAAAAGCGGAAAACCGCAGCACACGTTTTGGCGTGCCGCGGTTTTCCTGGCGTTATTAGGACTGCTTCCAGCCGCCTATAGCAAGCCCTTGGGAATGCCGTACTTGCAGCAAATGGTGTTGACCTTGGTGGCAGCATAGCCGTTTGTGCCAAACTCCCGCATAGCCGCCTGCAAAATCCGCTCCCGGGTGAGCTCTGTTTTCTCCTCCTGTCTCATGGGCCGCATTCCTCCTATAAAAATTGAACAAACGGTCTAAATCTAAGGATAGGGTGCCACTTTTAGACCGGTTAGTCAATTTTTATTTGCGAAAATGTGGGCAGTCCCTCTAACGGTAAAAAAAGCGCCCGGACATACCGAAGCGCTGCTATATGGCATCCAGATAAAAGGGCGCGAAACCGTTCTGGACGCGAGAAAAAAGAAAAACCGCAGTATCAAGCCAAAGGACTTCATACTGCGGTTTTTAGATGGTCCGAGTGGCGAGACTTGAACTCACGGCCTCTTGACCCCCAGTCAAGCGCGCTACCAGCTGCGCCACACCCGGACAACGTGGTCTATTATACAGGACGATTTCGAAAAATGCAAGCCCTTTTTTCAAATTTTTTAAAAAAATTTTGCAAAGGCCCCTCCAGCCCTCAGAAACACTGGGCGGAGGGGCACTTGCTACTCATTTACATAGTGGCAGGTGGGGCAGGTTTTACCCCCGGGAGGCAGCTGGGTGCCGCACCGCCTGCACTGCTGAGGCCCCTCTGCGAGGAGCCCATCCTGCTTCATCAGCTTTTCCAGGCTGTCCCGCAGGGCCAGCAGCTTCAGCTCCTGGTCCTCCAGGCGCTCTAACACCTCGACTAGGCCAAACAGCAGCACAGTCAGGAAAAAGGTCACAATCAACCAGAACAGCAGGGCAATCCACCCCACGAAGATGAAATTCACAACGGACCACACCAGCCCGATGATAAGGGCGGCCCAGCCAGCGACCCGCAAAATAGCGCTCATTCTCTATCTCCCCTTACGCCCCGAAGCAGGGGCCTGGTATTACTGGTTTACTTCATGGCAGCTGGGGCAGGTCTTGCCGCCGGGAGGCAGCTGGGTGCCGCAGTGGGCGCAAAACTCCACCGGCTTCTCCTCTGCGGGTGTTTCGGGGACCAGCTTGCGCAGCTTTTCCTCCAGGCGCAGCTGGATGTCAATCTGCTGGGCGTGGAGGTTGATAATCTCCGAAATCCCCCAGACGATGCTCCCCAACACCACGCTGACCACGAAAAAGAGGAAGGGCTGAAACCAGGTGCCGCCGCCAAGCAAAGCGTACAAGCTCCAGCTGACGCCGCCGATGACCACCACGCCGCCAACGCACCGCAGAGCAAACGCTATGTTGTTCTTAATCATTTCGAGCCCTCCTTGACATATATTTATCTAAGATAAGTATACCAAATCAAGGGGGAAAAGCAACTGGCAAAAGGTATGGAAAAATCACGCATCTTCCGGCGTTTCCCACAAGCAAACCTTTACATCCACCCGCCCATCCGGCAGGAAGGGCACGCCCTCTGCCTCCAGCAGCTGCCGCTGGATTTCCGGGCCGCCGAAGGCCTTTTGGCAGCACAGGGAGCCGTCCCGGTACAGCACCCGGTGGCAGGGCAGCCCTGCCGGGGCCTTGGCCAGGGCGGCGCCTACAATCCGCGACGCCCGCGGGGAGCCCGCCAGCAGCGCCAGCTGGCCATAGGTGGCCACCTTCCCCCGGGGGATGCGTGCCACCAGCTGGTACACTCGCTTGGGGAATGTATCTTCCATTTCTGCTTCCTCCCTTTCCGCGCTGTCTTCTCCCCTACTCTATCACCCGCCGGGGAGGCTGTCAAGGCTGGGGGAAGACAAGGCTCCTCCACCGGTTTTTATCATTTTGTCCAAAACAACGGCAACATTTACCATGGTGGGAGTTGATTTTTCCCCGCTTGTCCAGTATAATAATGCTAGTCAAAAATCTTTCCATTTTGGGAGGCACGCTTTATGTTAGTTTCCGCAAAAGAAATGCTCACCAAGGCCAAGGCCGGCAAGTACGCTGTTGGCCAGTTCAACATCAACAACCTGGAGTGGACCAAGGCTATCCTGCTCACCGCCCAGGAGTGCAATTCCCCCGTTATCCTCGGCGTGTCCGAGGGCGCTGGCAAGTATATGTGCGGCTTCAACACGGTGGCCGGCATGGTCAACGGCATGCTCAAGACCCTGAACATCACGGTCCCCGTTGCCCTGCACCTGGACCACGGCTCCTATGACGCCGCCCTGCAGGCCATGGAGGACGGCTTCTCCTCCGTTATGTTCGACGGCTCCCACTACGGCATTGAGGAGAACATCGAGAAGACCAAGGAGATTATCCGCATCGCCAACGAGAAGGGCATCTCCGTTGAGGCCGAGGTCGGCGCCATTGGCGGCGAAGAGGACGGCGTTATCGGCGGCGGCGAAGTGGCCGACCCCGACGAGTGCAAGATGATCGCCGACCTGGGCGTCACCATGCTGGCCGCCGGCATTGGCAACATCCACGGCGTGTACCCCGAAAACTGGCAGGGCCTGAACTTTGAAGTGCTGGCCAAGATCCAGGAGAAGACCGGCACCATGCCCCTGGTGCTTCACGGCGGCACCGGCATCCCCGCCGAGATGGTGAAGAAGGCCATCACCCTGGGCGTCTCCAAGGTGAACGTGAACACCGAGTGCCAGCTGGCTTTCGCCGCCGCCACCCGCAAGTACATTGAGGACGGCAAGGACCAGCAGGGCAAGGGCTTCGACCCCCGCAAGCTGCTGGCTCCCGGCGTGGAGGCCATCAAGGAGACTGTCAAGGAGAAGATGGAGCTGTTCGGCTCTGTGGGCAAGGCCTAAGCTGCCCTTTCCTTGGCAAAAACCAAAGAGAATTTCCCGGGACGGTACGGTTTTTCGTACCGTCCTTTTCTGTGTTTGGCACTTTTTCTTGTATTTAGGGCCGGCCTATGGTATAATATAGGCGAGATTATCGCTTGCCACGGGGAATCCCCCCGGAGAATGAGCAAGGACGCCGCCCTGCTGGGGGCGGGTCCAATGGAGGGAAACATGGAAACCAATCTGTGCGCGAATTGTTTTGCCGGCCTGACGGCCAGCGGCGGCAAGTGCCCTGTCTGCGGATGGGACAACAGCACGCCCCAGCCGCCGGAGGCACTGGGCTGCCATACGGTGGTGGCTTCCCGGTACCAGGTGGGGCGCGTGAAAGCCCAAAACGGCGAGGGCATCACCTACGCCGCCCTGGACCTGACCACCCAGAAGCTGGTGGAGCTGCGGGAGTTTTTCCCCACGGCTTTGGCCCAGCGCGCCGAGGACGGCACCGCGGCCCCCCGCTCTGGGAAGGAATCCCTCTTTGACCAATACTTAGACGACTTCATCGATTTGGCCAAGAACGTCAGCCGCCTGCGGGAGGTGACGGTGGTCCACTCGGTGCTGGACATTTTCGAGGAAAACTACACGGCCTACGCGGTGTATGAGTACGTGCCCTCTGTCACCTTGGGGCGCTACCTGGAGAACAGCGGCGGCAGCCTGCCCTGGAACACCGCCAACCGGATGTTCCAGCCCATCCTCTCCGCCCTGGGGCTTATCAACTCTTTGGGCGTGTCCCACCTGGGCATCTCCCCCGACACCCTGCGGGTGACCAAGGACAGCACATTGCTGATTACCGGCTTCTCCATTGTGGCGGCCCGCCGGGAGGGCACCGGCCTGGAGCCCGAACTGGCCCCCGGCTTTGCCGCCCTGGAGCAGTACAGCACCAAGGCCCCCTGCGGCGAGGCCAGCGACGTCTACGGCTTTGCCGCCACCTTGCTGTACGCCATCACGGGCCAGGCGCCTTGGGAGGCCACCCGCCGCATGAAGGACCAGCGGCTGATGATTTCCAAGGAGGTGCTCCACTCTTTGCCGCCCTTCGCGGTGACGGCCATCGCCAACGCTTTGCAGGTGCGCCCGGACAAGCGCACCGCCAGTTTCGAGCGCTTTAAGACAGAGCTCTCCGCCGCGCCCACCTTGGTCAACGAAGTGGACCAGACCGAGGCCATCCGCCGCATTCCGCCCCTGGATTTGAAAATGCCCCAAAGCCGGGGCCTGCCGCCTTTCGTGTGGCTCATCGGCTCGGGCATTGTCACCTTTGTGGCCTTGGTGATTGTGGCCTCCCTGTGGCTGGGAGAGCGCGGCATGTCCTTTAACGACTTGACCCAGCTCATCCCCCAGAGCGGCTCCTCCCAGGCGGCGGAGACTGTGCCCAACCTGGTCAACGAGAATTACCAGGAAATCCTCCAGCAGGTGGAGGACGGGACCTACCCCTTCACCATTGAAGTCAGCGCCCAGGAGTTCAACGAGACGGTGCCCGAGGGCTGCATCAGCAGCCAGGTGCCCTTTGGGGGCGAACCCCTGCCCGAGGACGGCGTCATCACGGTGACTGTGAGCCGGGGCAGCTCGAAGCGCTCCCTGCCGGAGTTTGACGGCGTCAGCTACGAGAAGCTCCAAGAGGTGCTCACCGCCAGCGGCTTTGTGCCCCAGCGGGTGGACGAGGCCAGCGAGGACGTGGAGGCCGGCTATGTGCTGCGCTACCAGGACCACCAGGCCGGGGACTCTTTGGACTATGGCGCCACCGTCACGGTGGTAGTCAGCTCCGGGCCGGCAGCCGCCGGAGGATAAGGGGAAAGGGGATGGGTCGGAATGCCCAATGTGTCCGAAAAGAAATTAAAGCTCTTATACATTGCCCAGCTGCTGCTGGAAAAAACCGACGAGGACCATGCTGTCACCCTGCCCCAGATGCTGGAAATGCTGGAGGCCAAGGGCATCCCCGCCGAGCGCAAAAGCCTCTACGACGATTTGGAAACACTGCGGCGCTTTGGCTTCCCCATTGAGACACGGAAGAGCCGCACCTTTGCCTATTACCTCTCCCAGCGCACCTTCTCCCCCGGGGATGTGGCCCTGCTGGCCGAGGCAGTGCGCCAGGCGCCGGGGCTGTCCCCGCGGAAGGTCTCCCAGCTGCTGAAGAAGCTGGGCACCTTGTGCAGCCAGTACCAGGCCCAGGCGCTGCTCTCGGGCGGCCCTGCAGAGGAGCCTCCCACCCAAGAGGAGACTGTCCCGGAGCCCGCAGCCCCCTCCCCGGAGGAGCTGCTGCGCCGGGCCATCCAGCGGGGCGTTCAAGTGGCCTTCCAGGCTGTCACCTGGGAGCTGAGCTCCACCGGCATGGCGCTGCGGCAAGAGGAGGCCGTCACCGCCAGCCCCTGGTGGCTGTACTGCCAGGACGGCGCCCTGTGGCTGCTGGCCACGGACACCG
>FR893718.1:17048-27012 GCA_000435395.1 Firmicutes bacterium CAG:94 | reverse complement strand
GCCAGGTTTCCCAGGTGCGACTCCTGCCCCAGGCGCGGGAGGGTGAGGAATTCCTGCCCGCCGTGGAGAAGTTCACCTTGGAGTTCCCCCAGGAGCTGCTGCCCCAGGTGGCCAGCCGCTTTGACGGCGCTTTGGCTCTGGAGCACCTGGGCAAAGCCAGGCTGCGCGCCACCGGGAAAGCCCCCTTGGATGGGGAGTTCTTCGGCTGGCTGTTCTCCATGGGGAACGCCGTGCGCCTCACCAGCCCCAAAGCCGCCGCTGAGCAGCTGCGGGAACAGGCCAAAGCGGTGGGAAAAGCCTATAAGTCATAACAAGGAAGTCCCGTTTTGACGGGGCTTTTTCTTTTGCCTGGGCAGCGATACAGCCGGTCCATGGGATGGGGCGCGAAGGGCAGGCGAAAAGAAAACGCACCCCACAACGTGAGGCGCGCGATTTGGGAGCGGCGGCTCGCCCTGGGATGGGCTGCAAAAGGCGCCCGCTGCAAAGGCGAGTGGCAAGGCAAAAGAAAAAGCTTATCCTGGAACGCGGATGCGTTCTAGGTTTCTTGGAAGGGGAGGTTAAAAACGATATTAGGAAGAAAAAGTCCGCCCGCGGGGCGGCCCGCCAACTGCGAGCCCAGCGCAGAGGGTCGCAGTTGGAAAACAGGAGCAAAGCGGACTTTGCTCCGACGTGAGTTTGCGTTACAAATATAGATGCCCGCTACAAACGCGAGCGAAAAGGCAAAATAAAAAAACGAGCCCTGGACGCGGCTTGCGTCCAGGCTCGGCCTGGTGCGGGTAACAGGACTTGAACCTGCACGGGAAGCCCACCAGAACCTAAATCTGGCGCGTCTGCCAATTCCGCCATACCCGCGAAAAGATGGCTAGCTTATTTATTATAAGCCTTTTCCTTAAAATCCGCAAGCGGAATTTGCGGATTTTTTACTTGCTTTTTCATATAAAAGAGAGTATCCTATCTGGTGCAGGCCATGCCTGCGGTCAGTCGCGACATCCTGACCTTAAAAAACACTAGGAGGAAACTGAATATGAACACTTCCAAAAAAGTTCGCTTTCTGGCGCTGGGCGCTGTGATTGCGGCGCTTTACGCTGTCCTGACCTATGTGGCTGCGGCAGTGAACCTGGCGTACGGCCCGGTGCAGTTCCGCTTTTCTGAGGCGCTGACTGTGCTGCCGGTGTTTACCCCCGCCGCCATCCCCGGCCTCACCCTGGGCTGTGTGATTGCCAACCTTGGCAGCCCTCTGGGCGTGGTGGACTGGGTCTTTGGGCCCCTGGCCACGCTGCTGGCCGCCCTGGCCACCTATCTGGTGCGGGACGTAAAGGTGAAAGGCCTGCCAATCCTAGCGCCCCTGCCCCCTGTTATCACCAACGTGGTAATTGTGGGCTTTGAGCTTGCCTGCCTCTCCGATGCGGGGACCTTTGGCTTGGGGAACTTCACCTGGGCTGCTTTTGGAACCTCTGCCCTATCTGTGGGCATTGGGGAGCTGGTGGTGTGCTACGTGCTGGGTCTGCCCTTGATTTTGGCCCTGGAGCGCACCAAGGCGGTAAGCCGGCTGGCCGTGTAAGCGACGGGAAAATGGGTGTGGAAAAGGAGAAACTGAGTCTGCTATGCCTGGTTTAAGTGAGTTACAACATCGCATAAACGAAAGAATCAAGGCCACGCCGCCTGTGCGGGTCATCGTCATCAGCTTTGTGCTGATTATTTTGGCGGGAACGCTGCTGCTGATGCTGCCCATCTCTTCCAAAGTGGGGGGCGCCACTCCCATTGGCGCTCTGTTCACCATCACCTCTGCCACCTGTGTGACGGGCCTGGTGGTGGGCGACACCTTCACACTGTGGACGCCCTTTGGCCAGGGAGTGATTTTGGCCTGCATCCAGCTGGGTGGCCTGGGGCTCTCCACACTGGCTATCGGCTTTTCCCTGCTGGTGCGGCGGAAGCTGGGCATCCGGGAGATGAAGCTGGCCAGCGAAAGCTCCGGCGGCAGCGGCCTGGACATTGCCGGGCTGCTGAAGCTGACCATCATCTTCACCTTTGCCTGCGAGGCCATTGGCGCCTGCCTGCTGGCCATCCGGTTCGTGCCCATGTTTGGCGTCAACGGGATTTGGCCCTCTATCTTCTGCGCCATCTCCGCCTACTGCAACGCCGGGTTTGACGTGCTGGGCTTTGTGGAGGGCAACAGCAGCATGACCGCCTTTGCCGGGGACCCCTTGGTCTCATTGACTATCTCCTTTTTGATTATCATCGGCGGCCTGGGCTTTATTGTGGTGCAGGACATTTACCTGTGCAAAATCCAGCCCCGGTTCCACCACAAGGATACAACCCGGTTGAACTTTCACTCTCAAATCTGCCTGCGCGTTACCATTGTCCTGCTTCTCTTTGGCACCCTTGGCTTCTTCCTGTTGGAGTTTGGCAACACCATGGAGGGGCTGAATCTTCTGGAGAAGCTGAACTGCGCCTTTTTCCAATCGACCAACACCCGCACAGCCGGCTTTGCCTCGGTGGACATTGCCGCCCAGTACGAATTTACAAAAGTGCTCTCTGTGCTGCTGATGTTTATTGGCGCCTGCCCCGGCTCCACCGGCGGCGGCATCAAAACCACTACTTTGACCGTGCTGCTGTTTACCGTTATCTGCACCATCCGGGGCAAGGACGAAGTGGTGGTGCTGCGCCACCGTTTTTCCACGCCGGCGGTGTACAAGGCTTTCAGCCTGACCTTCATCGCCATTTTGCTGGTGTTTATAGACGCGGGCGTTATCAGTTCCCTAAACCCGGACATTCTGTACATCGACTGCCTGTATGAGGCAACCTCTGCCTTTGGCACGGTGGGTCTTTCCGCCAGTGTCACACCGAATTTGGACCCGATTTCCAAGCTGATTCTTATTTTTACCATGTTTATCGGCCGGGTGGGGCCGCTGTCCTTTGGCTTGTCCATCTTGATGCGGCACAAGCCCAAGGGGGACTCCATTTACCCCGAAGGCCGCATGATTATCGGCTGAGCGAAAAGCCGGTGCCTGGGCGCTGCCTGGGGCCGGCTTTTCCCATGCCTGGGGGCTTGTTTTTCCAAAAAAACCAGTTGCATTTCCCCCAGGGATGGAATACAATCAGTAACTGGAGGCGCGGCGGAAAGCCTGCGTTTTCACCAGCATTCGTTATTTCCCGCCCACGGCGGAGTAAGGAGGACAAGGACTTATGAACAAAGATTTTTACCAAGGCAACCGGGAACGGCTGTACGCCCAGCTGCAGGAGAACTCCCTGCTGGTGCTGTTCGCCGGTGTGGAGGTCCGCAAGACCAACGACGAATTCTACCCCTTTTACACCAACCGGAACTTTTTGTACCTGACCGGCCTGGACCAGAAAGAGCTGGCCCTGATTGCCCGCAAGGACGGCCAAGGCCAGGTGGCGGAGAAGGTGTACATTCTGCCCCCCGACTGGATGGCCGAGCGCTGGACCGGCACCCGCATTAAGCCCAACGAAGCCACAGACCTCTCCGGCATCCAAGAGATTGGCTATGTGGCGGACTTTGAAGGCGACCTGCACAAGCTGGCCACCAGCGGCAACTACCAGCACCTGTACCTGGATTTGTACCGGGTCTCCCCCACCGACCGGGACGAGCCCGCCCACCTGCTGCTGCGCCGGGTGGCCAGCGACTACCCCTTCCTGCGGGTGGAGAACGCCAACGCCCTCATCCGGCGGATGCGCACCATCAAGCAGCCCTGCGAGCTGGAAGCCATGCGCAAGGCCGAGGAAATCACCTGCGCGGGCATCACCTCCATGATGAAGGCCAGCAAGCCCGGCATGTACGAGTACCAGTACAAAGCCGTGTTCGACTACGCCATCGGCCAGTACGGGCCCCAGGGGCCTGGGTTCCCCTCCATCATCTCCGCGGGGAAGAACAACTTCTGCATCCACTACTACTCCTACAAGGGTCAGGCCCACGACGGGGACATGGTCTTAAACGACGTGGGCGCCTGGCACAACTACGTGATGACCGACGTCTCCCGGGGCTGGCCCTGCAACGGCAAGTTCAACGAGCGGCAGACCCTGCTGTACAACATCGCCCTGGAGACCTCCAACCACATGTTCTCCATCATCAAGCCCGGAATGGCCATGAAGGATGTGGACGGGGAATCCCACCGGTACTGCGCCCAGCTTTTAAAGGACGCCGGGGTGCTGGACGACGTGAACAACATCAGCAAGTACATGTGGCACGGCGGCGCCCACCACGTGGGCTTTGACGTCCACGACGCGGTGGAGACGCCGGAGACCATCGCCCCCAACATGGTGTTCTGCGTGGACATCGGCATCTACCACGAGGAGTGGGGCATCGGCTTCCGGGTGGAGGACAACTGCCTAGTCACCGAGGGCGGCTGTGAGAACCTCTCCGCCATGACGCCCCGGACCATCGACGCCATTGAGGACACCATGCGCCAGAACTTTGTGGCTTTCTAAAAGCGAGGGCCTATGAACGAAGTGCTGATGATAGTCATGGCCGCCGGCGCCGTGCTGGGCGGCTTTGACCGCCTGCGGGGCAACAAATGGGGCTTTGGCGACAAATTCGAAACGGGGTTTATGCTGCTGGGTTCCATGGCTTTGTCCATGGTGGGGATGATTTGCATCGCCCCTGTGCTGGCCCAGTGGCTGGGCAACGTGATCGTGCCCCTGTACCGCCTGATCGGCGTGGACCCGGCCATGTTCGGCAGCCTGCTCTCCATTGACATGGGCGGCTACCAGCTGGCCCTGGAGCTTGCCGAGGACCCCCAGCTGGGCAACTACGCCGGGCTGGTGGTGGCCTCCATCTTTGGGTGCACGCTGGTGTTCACCATCCCCGTGGGCATGGGGATGATTCCCAAGGCGGACCGGCCCTTTTTCGCCAAGGGCATCATGCTGGGGCTGGTGGCCATGCCTGTGGGCCTGGTGGCCGGCGGGCTGCTCAGCGGGCTTTCGGTGGTGCAGTGCCTCCACCAGAATCTGCCCATTTTCGCCTTGGCGGTGCTGTTGCTGCTGGGGCTGTGGAAAATCCCCAACAAGATGATTAAAGGCTTTATCCTGCTGTCGGAGGGCATCCGCTGGCTGGTGACCATCAGCCTGGCGCTGGCGGCGGTGGAATCCATGACAGGCTTCAACCCCATCCCCGGCATGACGCCCATTGCCGACGCCATGGCCACGGTGTCCTCCATTGCCGTGGTGCTGCTGGGAAGCTTGCCCATTGCGGAGCTGGTACGGCGGCTGCTGATGCGGCCCTTCGCCTGGCTGGGGGAGAGGCTGCACATGAAGCCCCAAAGCTTGACGGGCATGCTGATTAGCCTGGTGAGCTCCCTCCCCACCTTGTCCATGTACGAGGAGATGGACAACCGGGGCAAGGTGGCAGTAGGCGCCTTTGTTGTCAGCGGCACCAGCCTGCTGGCGGCCCACATGGCCTTTACAGTCAGCGCGGAGCCCACCATGCTGGCCCCGGTGCTGGTGGCGAAGCTCACCGGCGCCCTGGCCGCGGCCGTGCTGGCGCTGTGCCTGAAAAGCGGACCCGCAGAAACCGGAAAAGCAGTGTGAGATACCATGGAAAATCCCTGGCCCTTGAAAAGGCCAGGGATTTTTTGCACCTTGTGGAGGAAAGGTGGGATATGGCAAAAACGCGGGCGAAATGAGCGGACGACGCGCCGGGGAAACAGCATCCCATCCCTTTAATGGCTTTTACCATCCGCAGCAAGGCGGTAGCGGCCTTTCCCCACCTTTTCGATTTTCCCCTGCAGGCACAGTTTTTTCAGCACCCGCTGCAACTGCCGGCGGCTGCAGCGCAGCTGCAAGGTAGCGCTTTCCATCCCCACAAGCTCCGCCGGGGCATCCCCTTTTTCCAAGTATTGCAGCACCCGCTGCTCCACGGTGGTCCCTGTCACGCTTTGGGTGGAAAAACGTTCCAGCTTTTCCCCATAGAACCGCAGCAGGCAGTGCAGGAACCGCAGGTCCCGGTGGAGCTGCTCAGAGTACTCCCGTGTGGAAAGCGCCAGGCAAAGGGCATTTGTTTTCGCCTGGGAGAAGAACGGGGATTTTCCCCCGTTGCCAAACTCCACGTCCCCTAGAATGGCCGGGCTGCGGGCCAGGCCAATGGGGGAAATGCCTCCGTCGTCCCGGATACCATAGATCTGGATGGTACCCCGGATACAAAACAGCAGCTTGTCCATGGGGACATCGGGGGAAGTGATGTACTCCCCCTTTTCAAAGGAATAGGCTTGAAACACAAGGTGAGGGGTATCGAAGTAACCTCTCACACCGGATTCCTCCACCCAACGCTGGATTAGCGCGGCATTTTCCACAGGACGCATAGCAATCCCCCCTTTCCCCTATTGTGCCATATGGCACAGAAAAACGCAAGAGAACCTGCTACAATGAAAGACAACAATTGTGCGAGAGGGGTTTTCCGGCATGGAACATTCTGTGTTTCAAGAGGAGAAAGTCTCAAAGGCGTATATCCGCCTGGCTTTTCCCGTAGTGTTTAGCATGGCGGTATCGCTGGTATACAATTTGGCAGATACCTTCTTTGTGGCGCAGACCAACGATACGAACATTGTGGCTGGGGTATCCCTGAGCATGCCGCTGTTCACAACGGTGATGGCTGTGGGGAATATCTTCGCGCAGGGCGGCAGCTCGCTGATTTCCCGGCTGCTTGGAAAGCGGGATGGCGAAGGCGTTAAGCGGGTGAGCTCCTTCTGCTTTTACACCGCCCTTTTGATTGGCGTGCTGATGGGTATCCTGATGCTGGTATTCCGGGTACCGCTGCTGTACTTGCTGGGTGCAGATGAAGATACATTTGCCCACGCCTCGGACTACTTCCTTTACTTTGCCATTGGCACGCCTATCATCGTGCTTTCGTTCATCCATTCCAACCTGCTGCGGACAGAGGGGATGTCGAAGGAATCTATGATTGGGAACATCATCGGCTCGGTGGTGAACATCATCTTAGATCCTATCTTCATCTCCCTGCTGGGGTGGAACGCCGCCGGCGCCGCCATCGCCACCGTGATAGGCAACCTGTGCGCCGTGCTGTACTTTTTGGCTGTGGTGCTGAAAAGGAGCCGGATCCTCTCTGTGAGCCTTCGCAGTTGGAAAATCCCCCCAGCCTATGTGGGCCAAATCTTGGGCATTGGCATTCCGGCTGCCATTGTAAACATCATGTCCAGCGTCAGCACAGTGCTTATCAACCAGTTTTTACTGCCCTATGGCAACGACAAAATCGCCGCCATGGGTATCGCCACAAAGGTGAGTATGATTGTCCTTCTGGTGCTGACAGGCCTTGCCTTTGGCGGCCAGCCGCTGTTTGGCTATTACTTTGGCGCGGGTGACAAGGAGCGGCTCTCCCAACTGCTGAAGTTCTGCCTGCGGTTTATCAGCGCCGTGGCTTTGGCGCTCAGCGCCCTCGTGTTTGCCTTTGCCCCCCTGCTGATGCGCTGCTTTATGAGCGACGAAACCATTGTCACCCAGGGGGCGTTGATGCTCCGCTGGCAGGTTACAAGCATGGTGTTTGTGGGCATTGTGCTGCTGATGACCATAGTGTTCCAATCCGCCGGGAAAGTGGTCGGGTCCTTCCTATTGTCCATCGGCCGCCAGGGCGTCATCTTTCTGGCAGTCATTTTGATTGCCTACTTTACGCTGGGATACAGGGGAGTCATCGTTTCCCAGGCGGTGGCAGATTTCCTCACTGCCATTGGCGCGTGCCTCTTGTTCTATAAGCAGCTCTACAAGGATTTCCGGCACTAGACAAAGAGGGTGGGCCGCACCCATCCCGCAGAACTACCGCCCTTGCCGGAGAGGCCGTTCTCCTTCCCAAAGGTAAGAAGGGCATTGGGAACACCGCAAACAGCCTGGAGGATGTGCCTGTGCACCGAAAACAGCTCACCGGGTGGCCACGCCCACGAGAAATACCGAAAGGGCACAATGCACAAAGATGACAAAACAAGTGTTGCTGCCATACATTTTTTGTAGTATACTATGAAAGATCTGTGTAAGCGGAAAAGGGCAGAAGACCTTCCCGCCCTGATTCCTCCGATACGATGGATAAAAACCGACAGTCCTTTGCCGGAGTGCCGCACATGGGCCTAGTACATTGGCTACACAAGCCCCGGCAAGGACTGGCAAAAGGGCAGCTGGATGCCAGCAGGCTTGTCCCATGGCACAGCAGCGTACCAGGCCGACCCACAGAAAAAACAAAAGGAGGCACCTTTACGTATGAGCGACCTATACCTTGATACATCCCGCTCTCCAGAGCAGCGGGCCCAAGCTCTGCTGGAGGAGCTGAGCTTGCCGGAAAAGATGGCCCAGGTGCGGGGCATCTTCCCCTTTGGTGCCTATGGGGAAAATTGGGAAGCGATTTCTCGGATGACGAAAAACGGCATCGGCCAGGTGAGCACCTTGCAGATGCGGGAGTTCCACACCAAGGAGGCGTGCTGCGCCTGGCAGCGGCGCATCCAGGAAATCGTCATGGAGAACAGCCCCCACCATATTCCAGCCGCCTTCCATATGGAGGGACTGTGCGGGGCCTTTATCCAGGGCTCTGTAAGCCTGCCTTCTGGGATTGCCCGGGGCGCCGGCTGGGATCCCGATCTGGAGGAGCAGCTGGGCAAGGCGGTCAGCCGCCAGGAAGCCGCCTGCGGTATCACCCAGACCCTGGCCCCTGTGCTGGATGTGGCCCGGGAGCCCCGCATGGGCCGCCACGGAGAGCCCTACGGGGAAGACCCCACCTTGGTGGCGGCTATGGGCACCGCCTATCTCAAGGGTTTGCAGGCGGAAAAGACCGCCGGGCGGGAGACCGAGGGAGCTGCCAAGCACTTCCTGGCCTTCCACAACTCCCAGGGCGGCATCCATGGCACCCACAGCTTGACCACCTCCCGGGAGCTGCAGGAGGTCTACGGCAAGCCCTTCCAGGCGGCCATTGCCAAGGGCGGGCTGAAGGGCGTGATGCCCTGCTATTGCCTCATCGATGGGGAACCGGTCCACGCCTCGAAAAAGCTGCTCACCGGGCTGCTGCGGGAGGAGATGGGCTTTGTGGGCGTCACAGTCAGCGATTACAGCGGCGTAGCCCACACCCACGAGGACCAGCACGTGGAGGAGACCATGGAGGAGGCCGCCCTGCGGTGCATGGCCGCGGGCATGGACGTGGAGCTGCCCAGCGAGCACGCCTACAGCGACAGTCTGGAACAGCTTTTCGCCACGGGCAAGGCGGACATGGCTATCTTGGACCAAGCGGTGCTGCGGGTGCTCACAGCCAAGTTCCGCACAGGGCTGTTCGAGCACCCCTTTGCCCTGGAGGGGGAGGAACTGGACAGCGCCTTCTTCGACGGGGGCGACCGGGAGCTGACCCTCCGCTCGGCCCGAGAGAGCCTGGTGCTGCTGAAGAATGACGGATTGCTGCCCCTTTCAAAAAAGGGGCTGACCATTGCCCTCATCGGCCCCCAGGCGGACCACGCCAACAAGTTCTTCGGCGGCTACACCCACGTGGCCATGGCGGAGTCCACCTACGCGGTGCGGGCTTCCATTGCCGGGGTGGACCAGGAGGGCGCCCAGGGCCCCGGCGTGACCTATGTCCCCGGCACCCAGATCCAGTCGGATGAAACGCCGGAGATTCAAGCTGTGCTGCGGCGCCAGAAACCCGGCTGCAAAAGCCTGCTCCAGGAGCTGCGGGACAGGCTGCCCGAGGCCCAAATCCTCTATGCCTACGGCTATCCCGTAGCAGGCGAGGATACCTCCGGGTATGAGGAAGCCCTCTCCCAAATTCGGCAGGCCGATGTGGCCATCTTGACCTTGGGCGGCAAGCACGGCACCTGCTCCATTTCCTCCATGGGCGAGGGGGTGGACGCCACGTCCATCAACCTGCCCCCCTGCCAGGAAAGCTTCATCCGCCAAGCGGCGGCTTTGGGCAAGCCGCTGCTGGCCCTGCACCTGGACGGCCGCCCCATCTCCAGCGACGCCGCGGACCAAT
>FR893718.1:6421-17028 GCA_000435395.1 Firmicutes bacterium CAG:94 | reverse complement strand
GGACCAATGCTGCGCCGCCATCCTGGAGTGCTGGAGCCCTGCGGAGGCTGGCGCCCAGGCAATCTGCGACGTGCTGCTGGGCGACTACAACCCTGGCGGGAAGCTGCCCGTGTCCGTGGCACACAACGCCGGGCAGGTGCCAGTGTACTACAGCCACCCCTGGGGCTCCGGCTGGCACCAGAGCGAAAGCATTGGCTTTACCGACTATGTGGACTGCCCCCACCGGCCGCGCTATCCCTTTGGCTTTGGCCTTTCCTACACCAGCTTTGCCTATGCGGACTTGGAGATTTCCCGGGAGGAAGTCCCGGCGGGAGAGAGCGTGGAGATTGCCTTCACCGTGGAGAACACCGGTCCAGTCCCCGGAGACGAGGTGGCCCAGCTCTACATCTCCGACGTGTACGCCAGTATGACCCGCCCTGTCAAGGAGCTGGCGGGTTTCGCCCGGGTCCACCTGAAGCCCGGGGAGAAAAAGCGGCTGGCCTTCACTTTGCACACCAGCCAGCTGGCCTTTTTGGACCAGGACATGAAGTGGAAGATTGAGCACGGCCAGATTCTGGTGGAGGCTGCCGCCTCTTCGGAGGACGTGCGGCTGTCTGGCAGCTTCCGCATTGACGGCGACATGTGGATTGCGGGCAAATCTAGGGAGTTTTGGGCGGGGACATCTGCTGTTTCCATAAGGTAACATAAGAGGCTTCCGAACCAGGTTAGTTCAGGAGGATTGGTGCCATGAGAATTGGACTCAACTTTACGCCACCCCACGAATCTCCGGAGCAGTGGGCGGAAATTTTGGAGGACTGCGGCTTTCGCGCCGCCTCTTTCCCGGTGGACTACCGTGCGCCTGTCGGCTTGATTGACGCCTATACTAAAGCGGCACGGGAACACGACATCCGAATTGCCGAAGTAGGTGTGTGGGATTCGCCCCACCTATCGGACCCGCAGCGGGCAAGAGAAGCCCAAACCCGCTGCTTGGAACAGTTCCGGCTGGCGGAATACATCCACGCCGATTGCTGCGTAAACGTTTCGGGGGCAGCAGGAGACCAGTGGTTTTTCTGCTACAGGGAAAATTATGACGAGGCGCTCTACGCCAAAAATGTGGAGTTTCTCCAGCGCCTGTGCGACACGGTAAAACCGCAGCACACCGTGTACGCCCTAGAGCCCATGCAGTGGATGCTACCCTGGAACCCGCGGCAATACCTCAAATTGCTGCGGGATGTGGACCGAAAAGGCTGCGGGGTGCACATGGATATTTTCAACTTTGTGCGGGATCCATATGGCTACACCCATCAGGAAGAGCTGATGGAAGAGGCCTTCTCCCTGCTGGGCGGCTCCATAGCTAGCAGCCATCTGAAAGACATCCTCCTCACCACGGGTACCACCGTGAGAATTCAGGAGACTCCCCTCGGTACGGGCCAGGGTAAGCTGGGCGCGTACCTGCACCACCTGTCCCTGCTCCCAAAGGACACCCCAGTGCTGCTGGAGCATCTGGACTCCCTGGATGAATACCGTGCCGCCATGGCATTTTTGCGGCAGGATTACCCTCAATATGTTTTGCCATAAGAGCTGGCTGCGGGAATCCACAAGGACGCTATATAACAGGTATAAGGTGGCAGCAGCATCCTAGGGAGCGGCTGTCACCTTTTCTGTGACAAGAGCATATCTAAAGAGAACACAGCGTCCCTCCTTTGTCAATAGCCGGACAAGACGTAAAGCGATGGCGCTGTGCTAGGGCCAAGCAAAAATTGGAAGTGCCGGGATTGTACGGAATTTGCTTTGGACAGCGCCATAGCTCTGCGAGGGGACGGGATACAACCAAAGGATACCTTCCCCACCGGTTCCGCCGAAGAGGAGGCAGATGTGGCCAAGACGAGCTTTCCATAAACGCATACAAAAGGGAAAGTGCAGAGGCAAGCAAGGGCAATCTGGTGCTAATGTGAAAATTACAAAAAAGGGCAAATCCGCAGTAAAAACACGGATTTGCCCTTCATTTTGGCCCGTCTGATGCCGTCTGATTTCAAGCAAAAGTTGTAGAAAAGTTGTAGTTGTAAGCCCTTTTTACTACATCTTGCGCCGTCCTATTTCATCAGACACTATATATTGTGGAATTTTAGTCCAAAGGCTTCATCGTGGGGAACAACAGCACATCGCGGATGGAGGCGGCGCCGGTGAGGAGCATGACAAGGCGGTCTACGCCCATGCCCATGCCGCCCGTGGGGGGCAGGCCGTACTCCAGGGCGGTGAGGAAATCCTCGTCCACGTCGCAGGCTTCCTCGTCGCCGGCGGCCTTCAACGCGGCCTGGGCCTCGAAGCGGCCCCGCTGGTCGATGGGGTCGTTGAGCTCGCTGAAGGCGTTGACGTACTCCCCGCCGCAGATGAACAGCTCAAAGCGCTCGGTGTACTCGGGGTTATCCTTGCACCGCTTGGACAAGGGGGAAATATCCACCGGGTGGCCCGTCAGGAAGGTGGGCTGCACCAGCTTGTCCTCGCAGTACGTCTCAAAGAACAGGTTGAGGATGTCGCCCTTCTTGTGGCGCTCCTCATACTCGATGTGGTGCTCCTTGGCCAGGGCGCGGGCCTGCTCCAAGGTCTCCACCTGGGTGAAGTCCACGCCGGCGTACTTCTGGACAGCCTCCACCATGCTGATGCGGGTGAAGGGCTTATCCAGGTCGATTTCCACGCCGTCCCGCTCCACCTTGCCGGTGCCCAGCACCTTGTGGGCCACGGTGCGAATCATGTCCTCGGTGAGGTCCATCATGCCGTTGAAGTCGGTGAACGCCTGGTAGGCCTCCAGCATGGTGAACTCCGGGTTGTGGCGGGTGTCCATGCCCTCGTTGCGGAAGGTGCGGCCGATTTCATACACCCGGTCAAAGCCGCCCACAATGAGCCGCTTCAGGTGCAGCTCCAGGGCGATGCGCAGGTACATATCGATGTCCAGCGTGTTGTGGTGGGTGATGAAGGGCCGGGCCGCGGCGCCGCCTGCCTGGTTGTGGAGCACAGGGGTCTCCACCTCCAAGAAAGCGTGGCTGTCCAGGTACTCTCGGATGGCGCTGATAATCTTGGAGCGCTTGACAAACACGTCCTTCACTTCCGGGTTGACGATGAGGTCCACGTAGCGCTGGCGGTACCGGGCGTCGGTGTCCTTCAGGCCGTGATACTTCTCCGGCAAGGGCAGCAGGGATTTGCTGAGCAGCGTCACCTTTTCCACCCGCACGGACATCTCGCCCCGCTGGGTGCGGAACACCACGCCCTGCACGCCCAGGATATCGCCAATGTCGTACTTCTTAAAGCGGTTGTACTCCGCCTCGTCCATCTCGTCCTTGCGGGCGTAGAGCTGGATGCGGCCGGAGCGGTCCTGCAAATCGCAGAAGGACACCTTCCCCATGCCGCGCTTGGACATCATCCTGCCGGCAATGGAGACAGGCTTGCCCTCCAGCTGGTCAAAATTGGCTTTAATGTTGGCGCTGTCGTTATCCACAGGATACTTGGTGATTTGATAGGGGTCGTTCCCGCTTTCCTGCAGCTCCCGCAGCTTTTCCCTGCGCACCCGCAGGAGCTCGCTCATATCCTGCTCTTCCGCCTGGGGCGCCTTTTGGTTCTTCTCGGCCATGCTATCCATTCCTTTCGCCGTCTAGTTTGCTTCCACCCTGTTTACCGGGAAATGGTGACAATGTGGTACTTGGAGATGCCAGCGGGGGTCTCCACCTCGATAACGTCCCCCACCTTGGCGCCGATGAGGGCCTTGCCCACGGCGGACTCGTCGGAGATTTTCCCGTTCCGGGGGTCGGCCTCGTTGGAGCCTACAATCTTGAAATCCCGGCGGGACTGGGCCCCGGTGGAGGAGGTGATGTCCACCTCGATGCGGGAGCCGATGTGCACCTTCTCGTTGGTGAGCTCGCTCTCGTCGATGACCACCGCGCCCTGGAGCATGACCTCCAAGTCGGCAATGCGGGCTTCCATCATGGCCTGGTCGTTCTTGGCCTCGTCATATTCGCTATTCTCGGAAAGGTCGCCGAAGGAAAGGGCCACTTTGATTTTTTCGGCCACTTCCCGGCGTCCCACGGTTTTCAGTTCTTCCAGCTCTTTCTCCAGAGCCGCCAAGCCTTCTTCGGTTACAAAATACTGTCTTTCTGATGCCATGTGTACCATCCTTTACTGAAAAATGGCCCGCTTCCCGCGGACCGGCTTTTATCTATTTATTATAGTGGCCTTGGGGGGCCTTGTCAATGAGTAAGAGCGCGCAAGCCCTGGGAATCGCTGAAAAAAGCGGCTCCCCGGGCTGCGGCCTTGTAGAGTGTATGCGATTTGGGGGGCGGCTATGCGCTGCCCACTTTAGACAATGGCGTTTTCGCCCTGCTTCTTCAGATATTTGCCAATGGAAATAGTGCCGCCCAGCAAGCCGAACAGCATGCCCGTGATGATGTAGACGCCATACAGGGCAAAGACATAGGGGTGGATATTCACTATGGTGAGGAAGGGGGCCAGGTTGATGACCACCTTCACCAGGCTGTCGTAGGCATAATAGAGGATTGTGGCGGACACCAGGCCGGAAATGATGCCGATGACGATGCCTTCCACAATGAAGGGCACGCGGACAAAGCCATTGGTGGCGCCCACGGATTTCATGATGTTGATTTCCATGCGGCGGGAGAAGATAGTCACCTTCACGGTGTTGGAGATGATGAACAGGGACACCACCGCCAAAACCGCCACAATGCCGACGCTGCCGTAGCGGACCACCCGGTCCAGGCTGCTGAGGGTCTCGGCCACGTGGCTGTAGTTGGAGACCGACTCCACCCCTTCAATGGCGGTAATCTGGCTGACTGTCTCATCGTAGATGCTCAAATCCGCCAGGGAAATCTCGTAGGAATCGGGCAGGGGGTTGTTGTCGCCGGTAAAGCTGTCAAACAGGGTGCCGCCGCCGTCGATGTCCTGCATCACGCCGGAAAGGGCTGTATCCTTGGGGACAAAGGTGCACTCGGCGATGTTGTCAATCTGGCGGATTTCCTCGCCGATGCGCACAGCCGTCAGGGCAGGCACGTCGGAGCTCAAGTACACGGTGATGACGTTGTTGCCCTCCACCGACTGCATGGTGGCGGAGATATTCAAGGTGAGAAGCGCCGCCACGCCGGTCATCAGCAGGCAGGCGATAAGCACGCCAATGGAGGCGATACTCATGGTGCGGTTTTTCCAAAGGCTTTTCAGGCCCTCGCGGAACAGGTAGCCAATGCTGTGCAGGCTCATTGCCCCACCTCCTCGCTGTTGTCGTCCTCCAGGGGCATCTGCTCCAGAAGGATTTGCTGGGCCAGCACGCCCGCGTTCTCCTCGGGGGCCTCCTCCCCTTCCACGCCGTAGAGGGAAGTGTCCTCATAGGCCAGGTCCTCCTCCTGGTAGGCAGGCTGGGGGGCCGGCTGGTAGGCCTCCTTGGAGTCGTACGTCTCCTGGTTATCGTACTCGGCGTAATCGTCATCGTTGGCCACGGCCTCCTCGGGGCTGTCGTAGCGCTCCGGCGGGGCGTAGGTGTCCTGCATCTCCGCGGTGTCGGCCACAATCTCGCCGGAGTGGATTTGGATGATGCGCTTGTGGAAGTGCTTGACCAAGGAATGCTCGTGGGTGACCATGAGCACCGTGGTGCCCCGGCGGTTGATTTCGCTGAGCAGGTCCACAATCTCAAAGGACAGGGCCGGGTCGATGTTGCCCGTGGGCTCGTCGGCGATAATCATGGAGGGGTTGTTCACCAAGGCACGGGCCAGGCCCACCCGCTGGCGCTCGCCGCCGGAGAGCTCGGTGGGGTAATGCTTGGCCTTGTGCTGCAGGCCCACCAGGCTGAGGATGTAGGGTACCCGCTTGCGGATGGAACGAGCGGAGGCGCCCACCACCCGCATGGCAAAGGCCACGTTGTCGTAGACAGTCATGTGGTCAATCAGGCGGAAATCCTGGAACACAATGCCCATCTTCCGGCGGATGTAGGGGATTTTCCGTTTCGGCAGGCGGGAAACATCCACGCCGTCCACGATAATCTGGCCGGAATTGGGCCGCTCTTCGCACATGACCAATTTCAGGAAGGTGCTTTTGCCCGCGCCGGAGGAGCCCACGATAAAGACGAACTCGCCCTTCTCCACTGTGAGGTTGATGTTGTGGAGGGCCTCCGTGCCGTTGTTATACACCTTTGACACATTGCGAAATTCTATCAAGCCTATAACCGTCCTTTCTCTGGTAGGATACGCGCCGGGAAAGCCCCGGCTGCTGGAAAGTCAGTCCCGCGCCGCACAACGACAGCACCCATCGGCATAGACGTATTATACCAATGGGTGCCGCCTGTATCATTCTTGTAAAGAAATAAAATGTGAACGAACTGGAAACGGGTCCTTTTTTAGAACTTCGTGGGGTTGCTGGAGAGGTACTTCTTCACCATCAAGGCCACCTTGAAGACGATGGCGTCCTCGAACTCCCGCAGGTCCAAGCCGGTGATTTTCTTGATTTTCTCCAGGCGGTAGACCAAGGTGTTCCGGTGGACGAACAGCTTGCGGGACGTCTCGGAGACGTTCAGGCTGTTCTCGAAGAAGCGCTGGATGGTGAACAGCGTCTCGTGGTCCAGGGAATCGATGGAGCCCTTGCGGAACACCTCCTTGAGGAACATCTCGCACAGGGTGGTGGGCAGCTGGTAAATCAGGCGGGCAATGCCCAAGTGGTTGTAGCTGACGATGGGCTTCTCGGTGTCGAAGACTTTGCCCACTTCCAGGGCCACCTGGGCCTCTTTGAAGGAGCGGGCCAAATCCTTAGTGCTGTTGACCACCGTGCCGATGCCCACGGTGCAGTGGGTGTAGAACTCGCCGGAGAGGGTGTCCACAATGGAGCTGGCCAGCTTGTCGATGTCTTTCTCATCGATGTTGGGCTTGATCTCCTTGACCAGGGCGATGTCCGTCTCGTTGATATTGATGATGAAGTCCTTGTTCTTATCGGGGAACAAGTTCTGGAGCACATCGTAGGCGGAGATGTCGTTCTTCTCGGCAATCTTCACCAGCATGCACACCCGGCTGACGTCGGAATCGAAATGGAGCTCGTGGCTCTTGAGATAGATGTCCCCGGGCAGGATGTTATCCAGGATGACGTTTTTGATAAAGTTGCCCCGGTCGTACTTCTCGTCGTAATATTGCTTGATGCTGTTGAGGGACACGGCCAGGATTTTGACATATTTCTGGGCCTCCGGGTCCTTGCCGGCCACAAACACGGCGTACTCCGGACGGGGACGGCTGCCGAAGGACTTGAAGCTGTATTCATCCGTTTGGAACACGTCTACAGAAGCCATCTCCTCTGGCGTGATTTCCTCGCAGACCTCCCCAATCTTCCCCAGCTCGCTGCAGGCGATGATTACGGAGGACTCATCCACAACGCCGATGGTACGGTCGATGGTATCACGCATCTGGTGGATGATACCCTGAAACAATCTGTTTGACATGACTCTTCCCCTTTCTTTATGGTGCAGGGGGCGCGGCCCCCATCGATTTTTTCCACAGCCGGCTTATCACCAAACAAAGGGCAGGCGGATTGGGCACAGCTATACAGCTTTATTTTACAGAATCGGGCGCAAAAATTCAACCTTTTTTTGAAAATTGGAAGGATTTTTTCTAACTTGGAAGAAAAAAACAGGGATACCATCGCTGGTATCCCTGTTTCTGAATGGCAAGTTTTAGTTGAGGATAGTCTTTTCGGTCTCTTTGTCGAACAGATGCATCTTGTTCAGGTCGAAAGCAATCTTGGACTTATCGCCGGCCTTGGCGGTGGAGGTGGGCTCCACGCGGGCGGTGACAGCGTTGCCCTCGCAGTTTAAGTACAGATAGGTCTCAGCGCCCATCAATTCGGTAACTTCCACCTCGCAGGTGACGTGAGCGCCGCCAACCTTCTCGATGAACTCGGGCTCGTCGTGGACGTCCTCAGGACGGATGCCGAACACAACATCCTTGCCCACGTAATCGGCCAGGTTGGCAACAGCGCCGTCGGCCTTCTTCTTGGGCACAGTGATGGTGCAAGCGCCGAAGGTGAGGGTGTAATCGTTGCCGTTCTTGCCCAGCTTGGCATCGATGAAGTTCATCTGGGGAGAGCCCATGAAGCCGGCCACGAACTCGTTGATGGGGTAATCGTACAGGTTCTGAGGAGTATCGACCTGCTGAATGAAGCCGTCCTTCATAACCACGATGCGGTCGCCCATGGTCATAGCCTCAGTCTGGTCGTGGGTAACGTAGATAAAGGTGGTGCCCAGGCGCTTATGCAGCTTGGCAATCTCGGTTCTCATCTGAGCACGCAGCTTGGCGTCCAAGTTGGAGAGGGGCTCGTCCAGCAGGAACACCTTGGGGTCACGGACGATGGCGCGGCCCAGGGCAACACGCTGACGCTGACCACCGGACAAAGCCTTGGGCTTGCGGTCCAGCAGGTGGGAGATGTCCAGGATGCGGGCAGCCTCTTCCACGCGGCGCTTGATTTCGTCCTTGGGGGTCTTGCGGAGCTTCAGGCCGAAAGCCATGTTGTCGAACACGGTCATGTGAGGATACAGAGCGTAGTTCTGGAACACCATGGCGATGTCGCGGTCCTTGGGAGCGATGTCGTTAGACAGCACGTCGCCGATGTACAGCTCGCCCTTGCTGATTTCTTCCAGGCCAGCAATCATACGCAGGGTGGTGGACTTGCCGCAGCCAGAGGGGCCGACCAGGATGATGAATTCCTTATCCGCAATGTCCAGGTTGAAGTCGGTAACAGCAGTGACGCCACCAGAATAAATCTTGTAAATATTTTTCAAAGTTACGCTTGCCATTCAGATTTTCCTCCTATTTTTTCATGGGGCCAGTGTCCTGTTTTCAGTACGCCGGGCGCCATTTAGATTGATTAAAGTATAACAGATAAAACCCCAGGGGGAAAGTCTTGATTTGCCCAAAGATTTTTTCGGTCCTTTATAGGCTTTCACTAAAATCCAAATCATGCGCTTAATTTTAGTACAACTTGCTAATGGAAAATTGCCTGGATTTCCTGGGGGGTAAGAAGCCTGCACTCCCCTTCCTGTAGTGTACTGTCCAGCCAGAGGCCCCCTATCTTGAGCCTTTTCAGCTGGAGCACCGTCTTGCCCCGGGCCTGGAACATCCGCTTGACCTGGTGGAAACGGCCCTCCCGGATCTCCACAAAGGCGGCTCGGGGGTCCTGCTCCACCCACAGGCGGGCGGGGGCGTACTGCTCCCCCTCCCAGGCGACGCCAGCGGCAAAGGCCTGGATGTCGGCCTCCTCCACGGGGGCGCCCAGCTGGGCGCGGTACTGCTTGTACACATGGTTTTTGGGCGAGAGCATCTTGTGGGCCAGCTCCCCGTCATCGGTGATGAGCAGCAGGCCGGTGGTATCCTTGTCCAGGCGGCCGGCGGGGAAAAGCCCCCGGCGGCGCAGGCCCTCCGGGAGCAGGTCCAGCACGGTTTTCTGGCGGCGGTCCTCTGTGGCGGAGAGGACTCCCGCCGGTTTGTTCAGCATGATGGTGAGGAATTCCTGGTAGCGGATTTCCTTCCCCTGGGCTGTCACCTGGTCGGCGCCGGGCTCGACTTTGGCGCCGGGGTCCCGCTGGGGGGCGCCGTTGACCAGCACCGCCCCGGAGCGGATGAGCTTCCCCACCTCCTTGCGGGTGCCCAGGCCCTGGGAAGCCAGGAATTTATCCAGCCGTTCCCCCATTGTTCCACGTCCTTTCTTTTTCTATACTATTCTATCCAATAACGATACAGCTTTCAATCCACGGGGTAGGCGTCCTCTGGGAGGGGCTCCCCGGCGGCTTCGGTGCCCTGGGCTGTCTCCGCGGCGGCGCTTTCCGGGGCGGATCCCACCGCACTTTCAGCGGCGCTGCTCTCCGGCGCCACAGTGGCCTGGGGCGAGGCGGTTGCCGCCGGCGTGGCGGTGGCGATGCCGCTTTCCCCAAAGTGGGCGCTGTCTGAGGCGAAGCCGTGCATGAAGCCGTCCACGGCGGTGCTGGCAATGTCCCCGCCGATGATTTCATCCCCGTACACCAGCAGCGTGGCGTACACCTGGTCGTCCCCGGGGTGATTCTCCACCTTGTACACGTACTGGGTGCAGATTTGCCCGGCGTAGGGCTCCAGGTCGAAGCCCTGGGCCTGCTGCATGACGTTGTAGGCGGTGTACACATCGTTGAACTGGGCGGGAATCATGACCTCCCGGGTCTCTGTGGGCTCTGCCTGCACCTGCCAGCCAAAGCTCTCTAAAAAGGCCACGCGCTCCTCGTTGGTGCCGCCGGGGATAGGCTGCCGGGCCTCCTCCTCCCCCCGGCCCGTAAGGAAAAAGCAGGCCCCCGCCACGATGGCGGCCAGCAAGATAAAGGCGAGAATCCGTTTGCGATTGGCTTTTAGCGATACGACCATCTTTCCACCGTTCCTCTCTGTTGAGTCCTTGTGGTATACCTATGAGAGAGGACGGCGGGATATGAACGAATTACAGGGCGAGCTCCACCAGCTGGAGGTTTGGGAACGCCTCCCCGCCGGCGGCGGAGACAACAGTGCCCCCCTCCAGGACGAACTGGGACAGGCGCACGCCGGGCTCCCGGAAGCGGGGCTGGCCCTCTGGGAAGGTGAAGG
>FR893718.1:0-6405 GCA_000435395.1 Firmicutes bacterium CAG:94 | reverse complement strand
AAGGTGAAGGACGCCCGCTGGAAGCCGTAGCCGATGCCTTGGCCGGAGAGCTTCATCACGCTCTCTTTCAGGGTCCACAGGGAGAGGAAGGCCTGCTGCTGGTCCTGCTGGGCGGTAAGCCAAGAGAGCTCCTCCTGGGTGCAGACGCGCCGCAGCAGGGCGGGAGAGAATGTGCGGGGGGCCTCGGCGTCCACCCCCACCGGCGACAGACTGAGGGCACAGCACACCAGCCCCCGGCAGTGGCTGAGGCTGTACTCCACCGGGCAGCCGGGGAAATAGGGCTTGCCCGCGGCTGTGCGGCTTTGGGCCAGGGAGGGAAGCTCCAGGCCGTGCTCCCGCTTTAGGGAATAGGCCAAAAGCTTTTCCGCCAAGGCCCGCTGGTGGGCCAGCTCCTCCCGGCGGGTGGGCGCTTCTATAGTATAACGGGCGGCGTACAGCACGGCTTCCCCTCCCCTCTCTGTTTCAGATTCCAGCAGGCCATGTAGCTTCTGGTTTTCATCTGGTATTATAGCACGCCGCGGCGTCAAAGGCAAAAGGGAAAACTTTGGCGCCGCTCTTGACTTTTCCCCATTTTTCTTTTAACATGAATGTGATTTTGAGGGATTTTTACAGAGGAGTGGTATGTTTGAAAACCGCTGATAAACAATTTTACCGCTCGTTTTTCGCGGTGGTTGTGCCTATCGCCATCCAAAACCTGATAAACTCGGCGGTGGGCATGGCCGACACCTTGATGCTGGGCTTTGTCAGCCAGACCGCTATGGCCTCCAACTCCCTGGCGGGGCAAATACACTTTATCTTGAATATGTTCTACAGCGGCCTTGCAGCCGGCACCACCATGCTGGCGGCGCAATATTGGGGCAGGCAGAACATGAAAGCCATCGAGCACATTTTGGCTATTGGGGTAAAGCTGGCCGCTGCTGTGGGGGTGCTGTTCTTTGTGGCCACGGTGTTCTTCCCCGCCCAGCTGATGCGCATCTACACCAACGACCCCTCCATGATCGAGGCAGGCGCGGCCTATTTGCAAATTGTGGGCTGGTCTTACCTGTTCATGGGGCTCTCTCACCCCTATTTGAGCATTTTAAAAAGCGTGGAGAGGGCAAAGATAAGCACCCTGATAAACTCCTCCGCGCTGCTCATCAATGTGGTTTTAAACGCCACCTTCATCTTCGGGTGGATTCCCGGCGTGGCGCCCATGGGCATCCAGGGCGTGGCGCTGGCCACGGTGATTTCCCGCATAGGGGAGTTCCTGCTGTGCCTGGCATACGGGCAAAAGTTCCAAGTGCTGCGGCTGCGTCCAGGGCTGTTCACCATGTTTAACCGGGTGCTATGGCGGGATTTTATCCGCTATTCCCTGCCGGCCCTGGGAAACGAGTGCGTGTTTGCCGTGGGCTCCTCCATGTACTCGGTGATTATGGGCCGCCTGGGGGAGGATTTGGTGGCGGCCAACTCCATTATGGCCAGCCTGCGCAGCGTAGCCACGGTGCTGGGCTTTGGCGTGGCCAACGGCACGGCCATTTTGCTGGGGAAGGCCATTGGCGCCGGGGACATGGCCCGGGCCGAGCGGGACGCCAAGCGCCTGCTGGGGCTCACCTTTTTGGCGTCGCTGCTGGGCAGCGCGGTGGTGCTGGCGGCGTACCCCATCATCACCCACACCATGACCACCCTCTCGGAGCAGGCCCTCTCTTACTTTGGGATCATGACGGCCATCAGTGTGGTGTACGTGTGGGGCCCGCCTATGAACACCTGCTGGATGTGCGGCGTGTTCCGCGCGGGGGGCGACTCCAAGTTTGGCTTTATTCTGGACGTCATCTGCATGTGGGTGGTTATGGTGCCCCTGGGGCTGCTCTCCGCTTTTGTGCTGAAACTGCCGCCCATGTGGGTGTACTTCATTTTAAGCCTGGACGAGACCATTAAAATGCCCGCCAACATCATCCACTACCGGAAGAAGGGCTGGCTGCGGAACATCACCCGGGACAAGATTACATAAACACACAAACACCCGAGGGGCTGCCAACACAGGCAGCCCCTCTTTTTTGGCACGCAAAAAGGGCTGCGCCAGTGGCACAGCCCTTTCCTGCGGCTTACGCCGCGTATTGCTTTGTGTTTCCCTCAGCTCTTACTTGCGGGGGTTCTTGATAGCGGCCTGTGTAGGGATGGTTCCATAGGGTGCGCCAAAATACGCGATTTTTTGTATAATTAGTTCTATTAATAGGATGATTCCGGAACAAAAGCCGTCACTTTTAACAAAGTGCGGCTTTTTTGTTTCTTCGTCCATTTTCCTTCTCCAAAAAAGGAACTTGAGCAAATTTGATCTCCAAGACCCTCTTTTTTTGGGAAACACAAGTGGGTTTTCGAGTGTGAAAGACCCCGTTTTCAGAAACAGAAAAGTAATTTTTCCCCTGTAAAACACATGCAAAAGAAACGGAAGTGATTCCATTTGAACACGCAAATCATCGCCGTCGCCAACCAGAAGGGCGGCGTCGGCAAGACAACGACCTGCGCGAACTTAGGGATAGGGCTGGCCCAGGCCGGGAAGAAGGTCCTGTTGGTGGACGCTGACCCACAGGCCAGCCTGACCATCAGCCTGGGCCATCCCCAGCCGGACAAGCTGCCCTTTACCCTGTCCGAAGCGATGGGCCGTATCCTGATGGACGAGCCGATCAAACCCGGCGAGGGTATCCTGCACCACCCGGAGGGCGTGGACCTGATGCCCGCTGACATCCAGCTCTCCGGCATGGAGGTATCGCTGGTGAACGCTATGAGCCGTGAGACCATCCTGCGGCAGTATCTGGACACAGTGAAGGGACAGTATTCCCATATCCTGATCGACTGTCAGCCCTCCCTGGGTATGCTCACGGTCAACGCCCTGGCCGCTGCCAACAGGGTCATAATCCCCGTCCAGGCGGAGTACTTGCCCGCCAAGGGTCTGGAACAGTTGCTCCAGACCGTAAACAAGGTAAAACGACAGATCAACCCCAAGCTCCAGATTGACGGCATCCTGTTGACCATGGTGGATAACCGCACCAACTTCACCAAGGAGATCGCCGCTCTGCTGCGGGAAACCTACGGCAGCAAAATCAAGGTGTTCGGCACTGAAATTCCTCATTCTGTCCGGGCCAAGGAGATCAGCGCTGAGGGCAAGAGCATCTTTGCCCATGACCCCGGCGGCAAGGTGGCCGAGGGCTACGAAAATCTGACCAAGGAGGTGTTGAAACTTGAAAAGCAGCGCGAAAAAAGTAGAGCTGGCGTCGGTCGATGACCTGTTCTCCACCGAAGAAAGCCGCGCCGACGCCCAGCGGGAAAAGGTGCTGGAAATTCCGCTGTCCGAGCTACACCCATTTAAGGACCACCCCTTTAAGGTCAAGGATGATGAGGCCATGATGGAAACCGCAGACAGCATCCGGCAGTACGGCGTTCTGGTTCCGGCCATTGCCCGCCCGGACCCGGGCGGCGGCTATGAGCTGGTGGCCGGACACAGGCGGCACCGGGCCAGCGAACTGGCTGGCAAGGATACCATGCCGGTGATTGTCCGGGACCTGGACGACGATGCCGCCACCATCATCATGGTGGACAGCAATCTTCAGCGGGAAAGCCTGCTCCCCAGTGAGAGGGCCTTTGCCTACAAGATGAAGCTGGAGGCTATGAAGCACCAAGGTGAGCGCATGGATTTAACTTGTTCCCAAGTTGGGAACAAGTCTGCTGGAAAGAAGTCCAGCGAGCTTTTGGCTGAACAGGTCGGCCAGAGTAAAAATCAGATTTTCCGCTATATCCGCCTCACCGAGCTGATCCCCAAACTGCTGGATTTGGTGGATGAGAAAAAAATCGCCTTCAACCCCGCCTACGAGCTATCGTTCCTCAAGAAAGAGGAACAGTTACAGCTCCTGGACGCCATTGGAAGCGAACAGGCCACCCCTTCCCTCTCTCAAGCGCAAAGGCTAAAGAAATTTAGCTATGAGGGTCACCTCTCTATTGACGTGATGCGGGCCATCTTGGGTGAGGAAAAGAAAAGCGACCTGGACCGGCTGGTATTCACCACCGAGACCTTACGGAAATATTTTCCCAAAAGCTACACGCCAGCCAAAATGCAGGAGACCATTATCGGGCTGCTGGAACGCTGGCAGCGAAATCGCCAGCAACAGCAGGAACGCTGAGAAAGGAGGAGTCCCCATGGCGGTGTTCCGGATTGAACGGACCAAAGATTACACCGTGATGAGTAATCACCATTTACGCAACCGCACATTATCCCTCAAAGCTAAGGGACTGCTCTCAATGATGCTTTCCCTGCCAGATGATTGGAACTATACCACCCGTGGCCTTGCGAAAATCTGCAAGGAGGGCGTGGACGCTATTGGCGGTGCCCTGCGGGAACTGGAAACAGCCGGTTACATCGTGCGCCACCAGCTTCGGGATCAGCATGGTCGGATTTGTGACACAGAGTATGTCATTTATGAACAGCCTCAACCAGATACAGCTTTACCAGATACAGTTTCACCAGATACGGAAAACCCGTATCTGGATAAACCGGATACGGAAAAGCCCGCAGAATTAAATATAGAGAAATCAAATACCCAAAAATCAATGACTCATGGATCAAGTACCAATTCTATTCTCTTCCGGGAGCCAACAGCAACGCAGTTGCCGGAACGGAAAGGAAGGAATGCGATGTCTCTCACTGAGATGGAAAGTTATCGGGATTTGATTCTGGAGAACATCGAGTATGACCACCTGTGCCGGGAGTTTACCTCCTGCCGGGAAAACCTGGACGAGATCGTGGAACTGATGGTGGAAACTGTCTGCGCCAAACGGAAAACCACCCGGATCACTGGCAGTGACTTTCCCCATGAAGTAGTCCGCTCCCGGTTTTTGAAGCTGGACAGCAGCCACATCGAGTTTGTCATGGAGTGCTTGCACAACAACACCACCCAGGTCCGCAACATGAAGCAGTACCTGTTGACTGTGCTGTTCAATGCGCCCACCACCATGAGCAACCACTACACTGCCCAAGTCAATCACGATCTATACGGGGAGGCTGCTCGATGAAGGATTGGAAGAAGGTGCTTCTGCGCTGGCTGGTGGTCCCACCTTAGTTTTCAGCGCCACCCCTGCAAAGGCCGTGGAAAGGAGGCGATAACCTATGCAGGAAGAAGTGGAAAACAGGACTTTGACGCTAGTAGTTAACGGAACAAAGTTCTCCGGTCGGCTACTGAAAGCCGCAGTTTTCAAGTACATGACCCACCGTAGAGAGAAAAAGCTGGAAGGTCAGCGCAATCGTGATTCTCCTGTGATTTCCAAAGGCAAACAGTCGGTGAAGCAGTTGACCGGCCAGAACCAGGGTGTATCCAACATCGAGATCACCGACCCCTCCATCAAGGAGTTTGAGAAGATTGCCCGAAAGTACGGCGTGGATTATGCCGTGAAAAAAGACCGCAGCAGCTCTCCGCCCAAGTACCTGATCTTTTTCAAGGGCCGGGATGCGGATGCTCTGACCGCTGCCTTTACCGAATACACCAGCAAGAAGGTAAAGAAAGCACAGAAAACGGAGCGCCCGTCCATACTGGAGAAACTGGGTAAGTTCAAGGGAATGCTACAGAATACAGTTATGGATCGGCACAAGCGGAAGGAGCTGGAACGATGAAAAAGCAGCTTGACATCAAAAAGCTCGTTTTGCTGAACCTCCCCTATCTCCTGGTAGGGCTATTCGCTACCAATTTTGGAGAAGGATGGCGAATGGCCACAGGAGCGGACGCTTCGGCAAAAATACTCTCGTTCTTTTCCACGCTGTCGGTGGCGCTGGCCAGTTGGTGGCCCAGCCTGCACCTGTTGGACCTGCTGGTGGGCCTGTGCTGCGGCGCTGGCCTTCGGTTAGCTGTCTATCTCAAAAGCAAGAATGCCAAAAAGTACCGGCAAGGCATGGAGTACGGCTCCGCCCGATGGGGAACCCATGAGGACATAGCGCCCTATATTGACCCAGTGTTTCAAAACAACGTGATTTTAACGCGGACCGAGAGCCTGACCATGAACAGCCGCCCAAAGGACCCCAAGACCGCCAGAAACAAAAATGTGCTGGTGATCGGCGGCTCCGGTTCCGGTAAGACCCGGTTCTGGCTCAAGCCCAACCTGATGCAGATGCACAGCTCCTATGTGGTCACAGACCCCAAAGGCACCATTCTGGTGGAGTGCGGAAAGATGCTCCAGCGGGGCGCACCCAAGTTAGATAAGAACGGCAAGCCCATGAAGGATAAAGGTGGCAGGGTCATTTACGAGCCTTACCGCATCAAGGTCCTCAATACCATCAACTTCAAGAAGTCCATGCACTATAACCCCTTTGCCTACATTCACTCGGAAAAGGACATTCTGAAGCTGGTCACCACGCTGATTGCCAACACCAAGGGCGAGGGCAAGGCC
>FR893717.1 GCA_000435395.1 Firmicutes bacterium CAG:94 | reverse complement strand
GGATGCCATACCATCCCCAAGCAAAACTCGCGGAGGAAGGCTACAAAATTGTAGCCTTCCTTCTTGACAAACGCAGTTTCTTACATTATCATAGTAGCACGCTAAAGTATTACGTTGCGAGAAAGGGGGCGGCCCGCCTGGGGAGCTTTCGGGCGGGCCACTGGTTTTTTATGAGGACATACAGCAAAATCACCCCAGAGGGCGCCCGGGACCTGCTTTTTGAGGAGTGCCGCGCCCGCCGGGAGGTACAGGCCAAGCTCTCCCAGGTGTTTACCCTGCGGGGCTACCGGGAGGTCATCACCCCAGGCCTGGAGTATTTCGACGTGTTCAACCTGCCTGGGGCGGCCATCCCCCAGCAGGAGATGTACAAGTGCACCGACAACCATGGCCGCCTGGTGGTGTTCCGGCCGGACTCCACCTTGCCCATCGCCCGGATGGCGGCCTCCCGCCTCCAGGGGTGGGAGCGGCCCCTGCGGTTCTTCTACAGCCAGACCATCTACCGCAACCGGCCCGACCTCTCCGGCCGCAGCGACGAGTCCGCCCAGATGGGCATTGAGCTGATGGGCGCCGGGGGCCTGCGGGCGGATTTGGAGGCCATCGCCACAGCGGTGGAGGCCCTTTCCGCCTGCGTGCCGGACTTCCGTGTGGAGATTGGCCACGCCCGGTTCTTCCAGGCTTTGGCGGACCAGCTGCCCCTTTCCCCCGAGGAAAAGGAGGGCCTGCGGGACACCATCGAGTCGAAAAACTACGCGGCCCTCTCCGAGCGGCTGGACCCCCTGGGGGACTTGCCCGCGGCCCGGGCCATGGCCCAGCTGCCCCGGCTGTTCGGCGGGGAGGAGGCCCTGGCCGGTGCCGAGCGCTGGTTCCAGGACGGGGAGACCCGGGAGATTCTGGAATCCTTAAAGGGCCTGTACCAGGCCTTGGGCCAGCTGGGGCTGGGGGATAGGCTCATGGTGGACCTGGGGCTGGTGCAGCGCAACGACTACTACACCGGCGTGGTGTTCTCCGCCTATGTGCCCCAGCGGGGGGACGCGGTGCTGCTGGGCGGCCGGTACGACGGCCTCTGCGGCAAGTTCGGCGACCCCATGCCCGCCGTGGGCTTCTCCATCGACTTGGATGCCGTGGCGGATTTAAACGCCGCCCTGGCCGGCCCCTCCCCGGTGGAGGCTTTGGTCTATGGGGAGCCCGGCTTTGAGATGCAGGGCCAGAAGCTGGTGAGCTCCCTGGCAGGGCAGGGCGTCCTGTGCGAGAGCTCCCTCTTTGAGACAGAGGCGGAAACCTTGGAGTACGCCAAAAAGCGGAATATCCCCACCGTGTACGTGGTGGGGGAGAACACCCGGGAGATCACCCTGGAAGGAGGGAAGCGCTGATGCAGCCGCTGCGAATCGCTTTGACAAAAGGCAGGCTGGAGAAATCCACCGTGCAGCTCTTTGAGCAGGCGGGCATGGATTGCTCCCAGCTGCGGGAGAAGGGCCGCAAGCTCATTTTGCCGGTGGGGGACGGCTCCCTCCAGGCGGTGCTGGCCAAGGCCGCCGACGTCATCACCTATGTGGAGCACGGCGTGTGCGACATGGGCGTGGTGGGCAAGGACACCATCATGGAGAACGGCAGCCACTTCTTCGAGATTTTAGACCTGGGCTTTGGAAGGTGCGGCTTTGCCCTGGCCGCCCCCAAGGGCTCCAATTTTTACGGGGGCTACCGGGCCAAGACTATCGCCACCAAATACCCCAACGTGGCCCGGCGTTTTTTCGAGAGCAAACAGATGGACGTGCGCATCATCAAAATAGAGGGCAGCGTGGAGCTGGCGCCCCTGCTGGGCCTTTCCGACGGCATTGTGGACATTGTGGAAACCGGCGCCACCTTGCGGGAAAACGGCCTGGAGGTGGTGGAGCCCATCCACCAGGTGTCGGCCCGGCTCATTGTAAACGCCGCCAGCCTGAAGCTGCGCAAGCAGGAGATTGAGGACTTAGCCGCCCGCCTGGAGCGGGAGATTCAAAAGGGGGAAGGGAAATGATAAAAGTGGTACAGGGGGACCGGCAGACCTGCCAGTCCTTTGTGGAGGATTTGAAAAGCCGGGTGGGCCAGGCCTCCCCGGAGATTGAGCAGACCGTGCGGGACGTCATCGAGCAGGTGCGCGCCGGGGGCGACAGCGCCGTAAAGGCGTTTTCTGAGAAGTTCGACGGCTGGACCCCGGAGAACCTGGAGCTCTCCCGGGAGGCTTTGGAGCAGGCCGTGGCGGAGTGCGACCCGGCCTTTATCCAGTCCCTGCGGAAAGCGGCAGAGAACATCCGCGCCTTCCACCAGCGCCAAAAGCAGCAAAGCCGCATCGACCCCATGCCCAACGGCATCATCACCGGCCAGCGGGTGCGGGGCCTGCACCGGGTGGGCGTCTACGTCCCCGGGGGCACGGCTGGGTATCCCTCCTCTGTGCTGATGAACGTCATCCCCGCCCAGGTGGCGGAGGTGGGGGAGATTGTCATGGCCACCCCGCCGGGCCGCACCGGCAGGCCGGACCCCAACATCCTGGCCGCCGCCTATGTGGCCGGGGTGGACCGGGTGTTCCTGATGGGCGGGGCCCAGGCAGTGGCCGCCCTGGCCTTGGGCACCGAAAGCGTCCCCAAGGTGGACAAGATTGTGGGCCCGGGGAACATCTTTGTGGCCACGGCCAAAAAGCAGCTGTACGGCGTGGTGGACATTGACATGATTGCCGGCCCCAGCGAAATCCTCATTGTGGCAGATGAGAGCGCCAACCCCACGTTTTTGGCCGCCGACTTGATGAGCCAGGCCGAGCACGACCGCATGGCCTCCGCCATCCTCATCACCCCCAGCCGGGAATTGGCGGAGCGCACCGTGGCCCAGGTGTACCGCCAGATGGAGTACCTCTCCCGCAAGGAGATTATCCAAGAGGCGCTGGAGCGCTTCGGCGGCGTCATCGTCTGCGAGAGCATGGACGAGGCCGTGGACTTCGCCAACGAGCTGGCCCCCGAGCACCTGGAAATCTGCGTGGACAACCCCTTCTCCTACATCGGCCGGCTGGATAACGCCGGCTCGGTGTTCCTGGGGCACTACTCCCCCGAGCCCTTGGGGGATTACTTCGCCGGGCCCAACCACGTGCTGCCCACCGGCGGCACCGCCCGGTTCTTCTCGCCCCTGTCGGTGGACGACTTCATCAAGAAGTCCAGCTTCATCTATTACCCCAAGGAGGAGCTGGAAAAGGCCGCGCCGGACATCATCCGCCTGGCCCGGACCGAGGAGCTCACCGCCCACGCCAATTCCATCCAGGTGCGGGTGGAGGACTGAGGAGGCGCCCATGTACCAGCTGAATGACAAAATCAAGGACTTAAAGCCCTATGACCCGGTGACGGAGGACTCCCGCATCCACCTGGACGCCAACGAGTCCTTTCTGCCCCTGCCCGCCCCCATTTTAGAGGAGCTGGCCGCCGCGGTGCCCCAGGTGGCTTTCAACCGCTACCCGGACCCCGCCGCCCAGGAGCTGTGCCAGGCCTTTGCCCAGTATTACGGCGTGCCGGTGGAAAACGTGGCCGCGGGCAACGGCTCCGACGAGCTGATTACCGTGCTGTTCACCGGGTTCCTCCAAAAGGGGGAGGCTTTCGCCACCTTGGAGCCGGACTTCTCCATGTACGCCTTCAACGGCTATTTGCAGGAGGCCCGCCACGTCCCCATCCCCAAGGGGGCGGATTATGCCATCGATGTGGACCGTACCATCCAAACCTGCCGGCAGGAGGGCGTGAAGCTGTTGATTTTCAGCAACCCGGGCAACCCCACCTCCATCGTCTGCCCCCGGCAGGAGGTGCGGCGGCTTATCCAGGGCCTGCCGGACACTCTCGTGGTGCTGGACGAGGCCTACATGGACTTCTCCGACCAGAGCCTGCTGCCGGAATTCCACGACTATGACAACCTGCTGCTGCTGCGCACCTGCTCCAAGGCCTTTGGCATGGCGGGGCTGCGCCTGGGCTTTGCCGTGGGGCAGAAGCGGCTGGTGGACGCCATCAAGGGGGTGAAGTCTCCCTACAACGTCAACGCCCTGTCCCAAAAGCTGGGGGCTGCGGTGCTCCGCCACCCCCAGGCTATGAAGGAGGCGCTGGCGGAAATTTTAGCCTCCCGGGAGCAGCTGCTACAGGGCGTCCGCGCCCTGGGGGAGGCGTTCCCCGGCCGGTTCGCGCTGCTGCCCTGCGCCACCAACTTTGCCACCTTGCGCATGGCCGATGGGGAAGCCCTCTACCATACCCTGGGGGAGCAGGGCATCTCCATCCGCTATACGGGAGGGCTGGTGCGCATCACCTGCGGCACCGCCGGGGAAAACCAGGCTGTCCTCACCAAGATGGCCGACTATTTTGCCGCCGTGCCGGCGAAGGGGGAGTGACCTATGGAACGCTACGCATCCATGCACCGAAAGACCAACGAGACGGAAGTCACCCTGGAGCTCTGCCTGGACGGGGGCGAGCGGGCCATCTCCACCGGGGTGGGCTTTTTTGACCACATGCTCAGCGCCTTTGCCGTCCACGGGAACTTTGGCCTCAAGGTGAAAACCGTAGGCGACTGGGAGGTGGACTGCCACCACACCATCGAGGACACGGGCATTGTTTTGGGCAAGGCCTTTGCCGAGGCGCTGCCCACCAAGCGGGGCATCCGCCGCTTTGGCCACGCCTACATCCCCATGGACGAGGCGCTGGCCTTTGCCGCGGCGGACATCAGCGGCCGGCCGTTCCTGGTGTTCTCCGGGGAGTTCCCCCAGGAGCGGGTGGGGGACTACGACACCTGCATGACCGAGGAGTTTTTCCGGGCCTTCGCCGCCAACGCGGGCATCACCCTGCACCTGCGGTGTGAGTACGGGAAGAACTCCCACCACATGATAGAGGCCCTGTTCAAGGCCGCCGCCCACGCCCTGCGGGACGCCCTTTCCCAAGAGGAGGACCCAAATCTGCTGCTTTCCTCCAAGGGCGTGCTGTAACAGCTTTACGCCAGGGCCCAGGTGTGCTATACTGGGGGAAAAGGGCTGCGCCAGATAAGCCCTGGCGCAGCCTTTGTAGTTTGAGAGGGGAGAGAGCGAAGCATGATTTTACTGCCAGCCATTGATTTGCACGAGGGGAAATGCGTCCGGCTGTTCCGGGGGGATTACGACACCGCCGAGGTGGTGGCCCAAGACCCCCTTTCCACCGCCAAGCGCTTTCAAGAGCAGGGGGCCCGCTGGCTCCACATGGTGGACTTGGACGGAGCCAAAGACGGCAAGCCTCAAAACCAGCAGCTGATTTTTGACGTGGTGGAGAACACGGACCTCCACGTGGAGGTGGGCGGCGGCATCCGGGACATGGACACCGTGGAGTACTACCTGGACCGGGGCGTCAGCCGGGTGATTCTGGGCTCGGCCGCCCTGCGCGACCCGGAGTTTGTCCGCCAGGCCGTCAAGCGCCATGGCAAGCAGATTGCCGTGGGCATCGACGCCTTGGACGGCAAAGTGGCCGCCGAGGGCTGGCTGGAGCAGAGCCAGGTGGACTATGTGGACTTTGCCAAGGAGATGGAGTCCCTGGGCGTGCAGTACCTCATCTGCACGGACATCCACCAGGACGGCACCATGAACGGCCCCAACCTGGTGATGCTGGACAAGCTGAACCGGGCGGTGCACTGCCACATCATCGCCAGCGGCGGCGTCTCCAGCCTGCTGGACATTGTCAGCCTGTACGACTTGGGGCTGTACGGCGCCATCGCCGGGAAGTCTTTGTACACCGGCGCCCTGGATTTGCGCACCGCCATCATCGCCTGCCACAAAATTTCCGGCAAAAGCGCCGCCGGGGATATGCCCGAGGACGAGCTGGACCTGTACTTTACCAAGTCCGATTTGCTCCCCGCCATCATCCAGGACGATGACACCAATGAAGTGCTGATGCTGGCCTATATGAACCGGGAGTCCTTCCGCAAGTCTTTGGAGACGGGCTACACCTGGTTCTACAGCCGCAGCCGCAAGACCTTGTGGAACAAGGGGGAGACCTCCGGCCACACCCAGAAAATCGTCAGCGTCTTTTCCGACTGCGACGACGACACCTTGCTCATCCGGGTCAAGCAGAAGGGCCCGGCCTGCCACACCGGCAGCCACAGCTGCTTCTTCAAGCGCCTGCGGGGCGAGGAATCACCGAAAGGGGAGTAAACCATGGATATTTTGCACGAGCTGTATGAAACCGTAAAGGGCCGCCGCCAGGAGAAACAGGAGGGCTCTTACACCTGCTACCTCTTTGAGAAGGGCCTGGACAAGATTTTGAAAAAGTGCGGCGAGGAGTGCAGCGAGGTCATCATCGCCGCCAAAAACGGCAAGCAGGAGGACACCGTGGGCGAGCTGGCCGACCTGCTGTACCACCTGACCGTGCTCATGGTCAACGAGGGCATCCCCTTTGAGGCCGTGGAGCAGGAGCTGGCCCGCCGCCACCAGAAGCAGGGCAACTTAAAGCAGTTCCACCAGGTGGACAAGAACACGTGAGGGGCGCGCCAATGGACCGCGAACAGCTGTTGTCCCAGTGGCGGGAGGAGGCCGCCCGGGGCATGTCCGGCTGGGATTTCTCCCACATCCAGGGCCGCTGCACGGTGGAGACTTTGCCCTGGGACTATCCCCAGGTGGTGCGGGAGTTCCTGCGCCCCGGGGTGCGTCTGCTGGACATGGGCACCGGCGGGGGCGAGCTGCTGCTCACCCTGGGCCACCCCTACGAGCTCACCAGCGTCACCGAGGGCTGGGAGCCCAACCTGGCCCTGTGCCAAAAGAAGCTTGCGCCCTTGGGCATCACCGTGAAGTATTACGACAGCGAAAAGGGGATGCCCCTGCCCTTCCCGGATGACAGCTTCGACTTGGTCATCGACCGCCACGAAAGCTACGACCTTTCGGAGGTCCGCAGGGTGCTGAAAAAGAACGGCTTTTTCGTCACCCAGCAGGTGGGCGGCGAAAACGACCTGCCCTTGGTCAAGCGGCTGTGCCAGGGGTTTTCGGGGAGCTTTGTGGGCTTCAACCTGGAAAACGAGCTGCCCCGGTTCCGCCAGGCGGGCTTCCGGGTGATGCGCAGCGACCAGGCCTATGTGGAAAGCCGCTATTTGGACGTGGGCGCCGTGGTGTTCCAGGCCAGCGTGTGCCCCTGGGAGTACCCGGGCTTTTCCGTGGAAACCAGCCTAGAGGCGCTGTTCCAGATGCAGGCGCAGGTGGAGTCCCTGGGCTTTGTGCCCAACTTGGAGCACCGCTTCCTCATCGTGGCGAAAAATAGAAAGTGAGGGGACATCGTGGAGATCCGTGACCTTCAAGAGGAGGAACTGCCACAGTTGTTGGCGTTGTACCGGCACCTCCATCCAGATGGGTGGCTGGAAGAGGGAGAAGCCGCTCGGGACATTTGGAAAACCATCCAGGCCCTGCCGGGGTACCACATCCTTGTGGCGGTGGAAGGGGGAGAGGTGCTTTCCTCCTGTACGCTGCTTATCGTCCCAAACTTGACCCACGGGGGCCGGCCCTACGGCGTGGTTGAGAATGTGGTGACCCACCTGTCCCACCGGGGGAAGGGCTTCGCCACGGCCTGTTTGGACTATGCCCGGAAGCTGGCCGAAAAGCAGCGCTGCTACAAGCTGATGCTGATGACCGGCAGCAAACAGGAATCCACCTTGCGGTTTTACCGGGAGGCCGGTTACCGCGATGACCAAAAGACAGCCTTTGTTCAATGGCTGCCGTAAAAAAAGGCCGCTGCCAACCGCAGCGGTCTTTTCGCGTTTTATCTCTGAGCGCGCCGCAGCTGGCGCGCCTTTTACTTTGTCTGCTCCAGCAGCCGTGCCACGGCCTGGATGTTCCCCCGCTCCACGTCTTTCAGGCGCTGGGCCTTGGCCCGCAGCTCCTCCCGCCGGGGCAGGGAGTCCACCGCCTCTTGTATCAGGCGGCGCAAGGCGTCCTCGGTCACGTCCCCCAGGCCGATGCAGCTGCCGCTGCCCAGGTACCGCAGGAAGGACTCGATCTTGGGGTCGTAGCTCACCCCCACCAAGGGCGCCCCGCTGAGAGAGGAGAAAATCAGCCCGTGCAGCCGCATGGAGACCACCACGTCCATTTTCCCCAGCAGGCCCACCAGCAGCTCGGGCTCGGCCCAGTCGTCTAAAATGTGGTAGGGCGCTTTCATGTGCTGGGCCACCCGCTGGGCCGCCACGGTGTCGTGGAAGATGTTCAGCGACAGGAACACCGGCGTCAGCCCCAGCTCCCGGTAGGCCCAGTCCGCGCAGGCAGCCAGGGCCTGGGTCTTGCTGTCAAAGCCGTACCAGGTGCGCAGCATCAGGCAGATGTACTTGCCCTGGGGATCCAGCCCGTGCTTGGTTAAGTAGGCGTCCACATCCAGCTCCGAGGGTGCCGCCAGCACCAGGGCCGGGTCGGAGCACAGCAGGATCTCCGGCCGCTGCACCCCAAAGCTCTCCAGCTCCTCCATGGAGTCCGGCTCCCGCAGGGTGATGGTGTCCACCGAGTGCTCCAGCACCTTCTTCACCAGGCGGATGTTCTTCTTCCCCGTCACCGGGCCGATGCCGCAGCCGTACATGTCCACCTTGTTGCCCAAAAACTTGGCCAGCCGCAGGGTGAACAGATAGTACCACAGGCGGCGCCAGCTGGTGGCGTTTTGAATCAGCGTGCCGCCGCCGTTGATGTACAGCACGGATTTGCGCATGGCGGAGAACATCTTGGGCAGGTTGAAGGTGTAGATGGAGTTCACCCGGTACCGCTTTTTGATGCTCTGGGTGTTTTTGGCCAGCACGGTGATGGGCATGGTGCCGTCCAGCTCCTGCACCGACTGGATGATGGATTTCAAAATGGCGTCGTCCCCGGCGTTGCCGTGGCCGTATGCCCCGCAGATGATGGTGCCGTCCCGCTTTTTGGCCTTCTGGCGGGCATCCCGCTTCAGGATGCTCTCGTAAATCTCCAGCTGGTGCTCCACCATCCTGTCGATGGAGAACTCCCGGCTGGCTTTTTCGTAGATGCGCTCCCCAAAGGTGCGGCGCAGTTCCTCGTCCCCGGCCAGGGTCAGCAGGTGCTGGGCCAGCTGCTTCTCGTCGCCGGGCTCGAAAATCAGCCCGTTCACGCCGTCGTCGATGAGCACCGGCACGCCCCCCACCCGGGAGGCGATGGTGGCCCGGTGCATCCGGGTGCCCTCGGTCAGGGAGTAGGGGAAGGTCTCCGAAATGGAGGTGAGCAGGTTGATGTCAATGGCGTTGTAGAAGGAGTTCACGTCGTTGAGCCACCCGGCAAAGCACACCTTCCCCGAGAGCCCCAGCTCTTTGGCCATGGCCTCCAGCTTTTGGCGGTCCTCGCCGTCGCCGCCGATGAGCAGCTTGAGGCGGGGGTTCTGGGCGCAGGCGATTTTCATGGCCCGCAGCAAGGTGGGCACATCCTTTACCGGGGAGAGCCGCACCGCGATGCCCGCGATAACGTCCCCGGGCTCCCACTCCATGCCCACGCTTTTTAGGAATTCCTCCTTGGGTACCGTCTGGATGGGCGTCTTAAAGTCGATGCCGTTGTAGATGGTGTAAATGCGGTCGGCGGGGAAATCCCGCTCGATGAGGATGTCCGTCATGGGGTCCGACACGCCGATGTAGAAGTTTACCCGCCGCAGGGCCACCATGTTGGTGGTGCCGTAAGAGAGCCGCGCCACCGGCCGGCCCAGGTAGTCCAGGCGGTAGTCGCTGTGCACCGTGGTGACCACCGGGGCCCCCAGGTGCTTTTTAATCAGGTTGCCCATCAGGTTGCCCCGGGCGCCGTGGCAGTGGATGATGTCCACCTTCTGCCCAGCCAGGCGGCGCTTCAGCTCCCGCAGGCCCACCACCGGGTTGCCGGACTCTATCACCTCAATGGGGATGCCCATTTTCGCCGCGTCCTCGGAGAAATCCCCCTTGCGGAAGCAGAACAGCTGGGCGTCGATATACTGGTTCAGTTCTTTTAACAAGTTTAAAACGTGGGTCTTGGCGCCGCCGGTGTCGCCGCCGCCAATCAAGTGAATCACGCGCATGGGGTCACTTCCCAATCCCGCCCCCTGGGGGCTGTATTTTTAAAAATGCCTTAAAAACCTATTATACGTGATTTTTCCCCTCCAGGCAAGGCATGGCGTAAAACTCCGGCAAAAACCACACGTCCTCCGCGGTGAACTCCCGCCCGTGCAGGTATTGCAAAGCGCCGCCGTCTGTGTGGAAGTCAAACCGCAGCTTGTAGGAGTACAGCGCCTGATAGGGGAAGCCGGTCTGCTTGTTCACGGCGTTTTTGCCGTACTTGCCGTCCCCGGCCAGGGGGTGGCCGATGGAGGCGAAGTGGGCCCGTATCTGGTGGGTGCGGCCGGTGAGCAGCTCCACCTCCACCAGGGAGAAGCCCCGGCGCTCCTCCAGCACCCGGTAGCGGGTGCGGATGGTCTTGGCGCCCTCTTTGGGCCGCTGGGACACGTACACCCGGTTTTGGGCCTCGTTCTTCTCCAGGTAGCCGGTGAGGGTGGCCTCCTTCTCCTTGAGATGGCCGCACACCACGCACAGGTAGAACTTGTGCATCTCCCGGTCCTTCACCTTCTGGTTTAAGATGCGCAGGGCCTCGGCGTTTTTGGCCGCCATGACAATGCCCCCGGTGTTCCGGTCGATGCGGTTCACCAAAGCCGGGGCAAAGGCGTTTTCCGCCTTGGGGTCGTACTCCCCCTTGTCGTAGAGGTAGTGCTGCACCCGGGCGATGAGGGAGTCGAAGTGGTAGTTCTCGTCCGGGTGGACGATGAGCCCCGGCTTCTTGTCCAGCAGCAGCAGGTTCCCGTCCTCGTAGACGATGGAAAGCTTTTTGGGGGCCTTTAAAAAGTCCTCGGGCCGCTCCTCCTTTTGGAAGAACTCCTCCTTGAGAAAAAGGGAGACCACGTCCCCCTCCTGCAGCCGGGTGGAGTTCTCGCACCGCTTGCCGTTAATCTTGATGTCCTTTTTCCGGATGGCCTTGTACAGCATGGATTGGGGCAGGTTGGGGTAGCTCTTGGTCAGGAACTTGTCCAGCCGCTGGCCCCCGTCGTTTTTCCCAATGGTCACTTCTACCCTGGGCATGGGCTCCCTCCTTTTGTTATGGGCGCTTTTCCTTGCCGCCCTTGCGGGGGGCAAAGAGGAACGGCGGCAGGGAGAGCACTATGCCAATCCCCAGCGCGATGGCCACCGCGATTTTTATCGTCTCCAGCCCCTTGTCCAGGGCCAGGGAGTTGTCGCTCATAAAGAGATGATAGCCGGTGTAATAGATGCCGGCGCCGGGCACCAGGGGAAAAATCCCCGTGATGAGGAACACCGTCACCGGGGCCTTCCGCCAAAAGGCGAACACCCGGGCAAACCAGGCAAGGGCCAGGGTGGCAAAGAAAGAGGCCGTGGCCACATCCAGCCCAAAGTGGACGCACACCACGTACACCAGCCACCCCACGGCGCCGGTAAAGCCGCAGCACAGCCACTCCTTGCGGGGGGTGTGGAAGATGATGGCAAAGGTGATGGTGGAAAGAAACGCCACGCCCATTTGCAGCAGCCAGTAAAGCAGCAGAGAGACGTTTATCACAGCAGGGCACCTCCTGTCAGCAGGGAGAGCAGGCGCACCACAACGCCCACCCCCACGGCGATGCAGCCGCCCACCAGCACTGCGTCCAGCATGCGGATGGCGCCGCTTAAATAGTCCCCGTGGAAGAAGTCCCGAATGGAGGTGGTCAGTGCCATGCCGGGCACCAGGCGGATGATAGAGCCGATAATCACCTTGTCCATGTTGTGGCCCAGCCCCAGCAGGAACAGCACCCCGCCCACCAAGGCCACCAAGGCGCTTGCGGACAGGTTGGTCAAAAACTTGGAAAGGTTGTGCTTGCCCACCCAGTAGAGGTAGGGCTCCAGCAGCAGGCCGCAGAGGAAGGCGGTGAAAGCGTCCAGCCAGTCGCCGCCGAACAGGTAGCTGAAACAGGCGCTGCCCACCCCGCAGGCCAAAATGGCCAGGGGCAGGGGCGCGTAGGGAATCTCCTGGATGCGCCGCAGCTCCTGAAAGGCCTCCTCCACGGTGTGCTTGCCCTCGGCAATCTCCCGGGAGAGCTGGTTCACCGCGCAAATGCGCCCTAGGTGGGTGTTGGTGGAAATGATGTGCCGCAGTTCCACAGAGCGCTCTTTGCCCTGCTCTTTGCCCACGGCGAAAATGCCGTTGGTCAGCACGTAGACGTTGAAGGATTCCGCGTGGTAGGACTGGGCCACCCGCTCCATGGTCTCCTGCACCCGGGAGATTTCCGCCCCGTTGCGCAGCAGCGTTTCCCCCATCTGGAAGGAAAGCTCCAAAATGCTGTTGTTTTCCCCACCCATAAGCTGCCTCTTTTCCTCAAGGGTTTCTCCGCCGCGGGCGCCAAGGCCCCGGGGATTTTTTGCCATTCCTAATGGTAAACGAACCGCCCCGTTCTGTCAACTGTCCACCGGTGAAAAACAGGGAAAATCCCCGGTTTGCCGCAAAAAATCTGGGAAAACATGGACTTTTCTCTATCTTGTGGATAGCTTTTGTGCTATAATGACTGCAAAGGCCTGCCGCGGCTTTTCCGCGGGGGCGCGGGATGCGCTGGCGGAGGACAGCTGTCCCGCTTGGCGGAACGGACCTCCGGCCTCCCAGAAAGAAGGGATTCCCATGAAAGCCCTGCGATTCGCTCTTTCCCTGCTGTGCTGGACGCTGCTTTTCTCCCTGTGGGGCGCGGCTGCCCAGGCCGCCGGGTTTGCCCCTGCCCTCACCGTGGAGGAGGGCCGCCCCGGCGGCGTGGTGGAGGTCGCCTTCCCCTACGACGGCTCTTTGGGGGAGGTGGCGGCCTTCCGCACCCAAGTGGAGTACGACCCCACGGTGCTGGAGTACCTGCGCCCCACCTACGGGGAAAGCGTCCAGGCGGGGACCGTCACCACCCAGAACACCCCGGGCAAGGTGGCCTCGGTGTACACCGCCCCGGCCGGCGGGCCCTATCTGGCGGCGGAGGACGCCATTATCTACCGTTTCCGCATCTTGGAAAGCGCCGTCCCAGGCCTGGCCACCGTGTTCGCCTCTGCCTTTGAGCTCTCCACCCCAGAGCCCGCCGCCATCCCCGAGGACGTGGACGTTTCCCTGTCCTTCCAGGTGCTGGAGCCGCCCAGCAGCGACGCCCGGCTGCTGTCCCTTGCCCCGGACCACGGCCAGCTCCAGCCAGCCTTCGACCCGGATGTCTTTGCCTACACCATGACCGTGCCCTATGAGGTGGAAGCCATCACCTTCACCGCCGAGCCCGTTCCCGGCGCTGCCTGCCGGGTCAACCGGAAAAACTTGGGCTCCGGCGGCAGCGATACTTTGTTCCGCATCACCGTCACAGCAGAGGATGGCGAGACGAAGAACGAGTACCACGTCACCGTCCACCGCCAGGAGAAAGAGGAGGAGGAAAAGCCTGAACTCAGCGCTGATGCTTCCCTTCTCTCCCTGACGCCCGCCAGCGGTACCCTCACCCCAGCCTTTGACCCGGACATTTACCAGTACAGCCTGACGGTGCCCTTTGAAGTTACCACCATGACGTTCACAGCGGAGGTGCCCGAAGGCGCCACCTACCGCGTCAATCGGAAAAACTTAGGCGCTGGCGGCAGCGATACAGACTTTGAAATCACGGTCACAGCCGCCGACGGCGAGACGCGCCAGGTGTATACCGTCACGGTACACCGCAGTGAGAAAGAGGAGGAAGAAAAGCCCGAACTCAACAGCGACGCTTACCTTCTCTCCCTGACGCCCGCCAGCGGTACCCTCACCCCGGCCTTTGACCCGGACGTTTATGAGTACAGCCTGACGGTGCCTTTCGAAGTCACCACCATGACCTTCACCGCCGAAGCCCCCGCAGGTGCCACCTACCGCGTCAACCGCAAGAATCTTGGTGCGGGCGGCAGCGATACCCTGTTCCGCATCACTGTCACGGCAGAGGACGGGGAGACGAAGAAGGAGTACCACGTCACCGTCCACCGCAGCGAGAAAGAGGAAGAAGAAAAACCAGAGCTCAGCGCCGACGCTTCCCTTCTCTCTTTGACGCCTGCCACTGGCACCCTTACCCCGGCCTTTGACCCGGAGATTTACCAGTACAATCTGACGGTGCCTTTCGAAGTCACCACCATGACCTTCACCGCCGAAGCCCCCGCAGGTGCCACCTACCGGGTCAATCGGAAAAACTTAGGCGCGGGCGGCAGCGACACAGTCTTTGAAATCACTGTCACCGCCGCCGACGGCGAGACGCGGCAGGTGTACACCGTCACGGTGCACCGCAGCGAAAAGGCGGTTTCCACCGGCGGCGCCGGCACGGGCAGCGGCTCCAGCGGGGGCGGGAGCGCCTCCCAGTCCTCGGGGGACGGGGACAGCGACACCTCCAGCGGCGGCACCGAAGCCTCGCCGGAAAGGGAATCCACAGAGGGAACCGTCCCCGTGGCCGGCGGGGTTGGGGAGAGCTCCAGCCCCGGCGGCGGGGAAGGGGACGCCTCTCCGGAGGGGAGCGCCTCTGGGGGACTGGTGTTCCAAAATGGGGAGACCTCCCGGCTGCCGGCCTTGCTGGTGCTAGTGGCCTTTATCCTGTTCTGTTTCCTCTCCGGGCCCTTGGCCAAGATGCTGGCCAAGCGCTTCCCCCAAAAGGAGGAGCCCACCGGAAAATAACCGCAAAAAAGAGGCGCTGCCCCTTTGGACAACGCCTTTTTTGTCAGGAGTTTTTCTGCTGGGCCCGGCGCAGGCGCTGCTGCACCCGCACGTCTTTGCCCAAAAATTCCAGCTTGCCATAGTAGCCCGTCACCCGGGAGGCGAACCGCTGGGAATACCGCTGCTCCAGCTCTTTTAAAGAGAGGTTGGTGCTGATGATGGTGGGCTTGCCCGCCATCATCCGGGTGTTGACGATGTTGTACAGCGCCGCGTTTACGTAGGCCGAGGGGAACTCTGTGCCCAGGTCGTCCAGAATCAGCAGGTCGCACTCGCCCAGCTGGGCGTCGGTGCTGCCGTCCTCGGGCAAATCCCTGTCGAAGCGCTCCCGCTCCAGGGCCACGGCGAAGCTTTGGGCCGAGCCGTAAATCACCCCAAAGCCCTTTTCAATGGCCTTCCCCGCAATGGCCAGGGAGAGGTGGGTCTTGCCCAGGCCCGTGCCCCCCTTAAACAGCAGGCTGGGGGAGTCCGCCCGGAATTTCTCCCCGTAGCTCTTGCAGGCGGCGAATACCTTCTCCATCTGGCGGTAGGCCCGCTCGTCGTCCTTGTAGTAGTCCAGGGAGAAGCTTTCGAAGGTGCAGTTCTCCAGGGGGACGCTCATGCTCAGCTTCTCAAAGGCCATGCGCCGCTGAAGGCTTTTCAGGCAGGCGCACATGCGGCCGTCCACAAAGCCTGTGTCCCGGCAGGCCAGGCACTGGTACTGGGGCGTCACGTCCGCCTCGGTGAGGTGGTGCTCCGCCAGCAGCTGGTTGAACTCCGCCTTCAGCGCCAGGCCCCGGTCCTTCATCCGGGAGATTTCCGCCCGCACGTCCCCGCCGGAAAGCACCGCCTTGGCGGCCCCGGCGGCGTTCTGGGCCATCTCCTCCCGAATCTCCCGGGCCCGGGGGCACTGCTCGTAAAAGCGCTCCCGGCCCCGGTCGGCCAGCTCCTCCGCCTGGCGCTTGCGCCGCTCCAGCTCCTGGCAGGCGGCTTGAAAGATTTTGTTTCCGTATCCCATGGCTTACAGCTCCTCTGGCAGGTCAAAAAAGCTCATCTTCTCCAGCTGGTCGATGTCGTAGCTTGTGCCCTGCTCCCGCTCTTCCTTTTTCTTGGCTTCCAGCGCTTCCACCTCCTGGAGGTTCCGGGCGCCCTGCTTGTGCCACCCCTCCAGGATTTTGTTGATGTAGCTGATGTTGAACTTGCCTGTGTTGTCCACGCAGCGCTCGTAGGCGGCCCGCAGCATCTCCCCGGTGAACTTCCACTGGTACACCCACCGGTAAGCGGCGTCCTCCTCTTTCCGGGAGGGCGCCCTGCGGGGCAGCCCCGCGGCGGACTGCACCTTGGCCCATGCCTGGCGGTGCTCCTCCAGCTCTTGCAGCTTCTTCTCCGCCGCCTCCAAGGTGAACACCCCGCTCTCCGCCCAGTCCCTGGCCACCGAGTCCAAATAGGCGGTGCCGGTCTTGCCCACGTCCTTGGCGTAGTGGAGCAGCATCA